>JANLTU010000052.1:0-87764 GCA_031363085.1 Gammaproteobacteria bacterium | reverse complement strand
GCGGCCTGCGCATGGCGACCGGCGCGCTGTTGCAGGGCGGCGATGAAGGCGTTGATGTCGACATTTTCATCGGTGTGCGTGGCGGCCTGCTCCAGCATCGTCAAGGCGTCCGCTTCATGGTGTTGTTCGACCTGGATGCGCGCCAGCAGCAACGCAAATTCAGCATGTTCCGGAACCTGCGCGATACCTTGTTCGAGCAGCCCCTGGGCCTGCACACTGCGTCCGCTTTCGAGCAGCAAGGTGGCGAGCTGTTCGCGCGCAGCGCGGTGGTGTGGGTCGAACTCCAGCGCGCTTCTGAAATTGTGCTCGGCGTCCGGATAATCCTGTTCAGCGTAACGGCGCTGCCCATCGCGGTAGGCGCTGTCGGCGTGTTCAGCGGCGGAAACGACACGCTGCGTCTTGATCACGCTCACGGGCTCGACATTTATGGATGGCAGGCGGGCTGGGGGCGCTGGTATGGCGGATTGTGGTGTGTGGCGGCGTGCTGGCAGTGCCGGCGCGACCGCGACCGTCGCAACCACGGCGGCGGACGCCACCGCAGGCGTGGGGTCGGCGACGTGCGGTTCGCGATCAGGTAACGTTGCCATTTCAGCCGGTGGCTGCGGTACGGGCTCAATGCGCGCCACGGGCAGATTCTCGGCGGCCGGGAGCAGGGCAGGGGGGCGCGCTGCCGGCGGCCACATCCACCATGCAAGTGCGGCGGCGCCGACAGTCAACAATGTCAATACCAGGCTCACGCGTGCCGGTGCGGTGGGCGGCGCGCTGCTGTTTGCCGCCTGGAGATCCTGATAAACGGGACGTGCGGCAGCGCTTGGCGCTACCGACGGTTGGCGCGCTTCCAGATCCAGCAACATGTTGTTGATCAGACTCATGCGCGCAACCGGTAAGCATGCAGCCAGCTTGGCAACCAGCGACGCAAGCCAGCGGTGTTGGCGACCGCTTCGGTGTCGGCGGCGGCTTGGCGTACCTGCCGGTGATCGACATGGTGCAGGCCGGCACCGAAGGCGGCCATCAATGCCTTGTGCGCGAGAATGTTCAGCAGCCGCGGAATGCCCTCGGCGCGGCGGTGCAGTAAGCGCACCGCAGCAGCGCTGAACACGCGTGGCCCGCGATAGCCGGCAATGGTCAGGCGGTGCGCCAGATAATAGTCAACCTCGGTGACATTGAGTGCGCGCAAGCGGCAGGCAAAGCTGATGCGCTGGCGCAACTGGCGGATCGAGGGCGCCGCCAGACGCGCATCCAGCTCCGGTTGCCCGAACAGCACCACCTGTAAAAGTTTGCGGCGCTCGGTTTCCAGATTGGTCAGCAGACGCAGCGATTCCAGCGTTTCCAACGGCATGGCTTGTACTTCATCCAGACACAGGATGACACGCCGGCCGCTGGCATAACTGTCGGCCAGAAACTGCGTCAGCGCCTTGAGCACTTGATGCTGGTCGGCGCGTGGCTCGACATTTACGTGCAGTTCGTCGGCGATGGCGCGCAGCAGCGTCAGCGGCTCCAGATAGGGATTGAGAATATAGGCGGTGAGAAAGTCGCTGGCCGCAAGCGAAGCCAGAAATTTGCGGCACAGCAGCGTTTTGCCGGTGCCGACTTCGCCGGTCACCTTGATGAAGCCCTCGCCGCTGCGCACCGCCACCAGCAAGGTATTCAGCGCTTCGTGATGTGACGCCTGGGCCAGAAAAAAGCTGGTGTCTGGCGTGAGCGTGAAGGGCAGTTCACGGAAGCCGAAGTGGGTCTCGTACATGCGGCGTCAACGTTTCAGGTTCAGCACGCGACCCTGCACATCATCGACCGCCTGGCCCCACACTTGGCCGTTGTCGACGATGGTGGGTTTGAGCATGATGACCAGTTCTTTTTTGATGCGCGTGATGCGCTTGTGTTTGAACAGATTGCCCAAGATGGGCAAGTCGCCGAGAAACGGTACGCTGGCGTCGGCTTCGCTGCTGCCTTCTTTCATCAAGCCGCCGATGACGATGATCTGGCCGCTGGCGGCGCGCACCACGTTGTCGGACTCGCGGATGGTGCTGGCGGCGAGCGGCAGCGTCGAGGTAAAACCGTTGATGGTGTACGACTTGTCGCGCTGCGCAACCTCGCTGACCGACGGGTGGATATGCAACACGATATTCGCGTTGTCGTCGATCTGCGGCGTGACATCCAGCGCGATGCCGCTGAAAAACGGCGTCAGTTTTACTTCGGTCGACAGCGTGGTGGCGGTGCCGCTGGAAAGCGGCGTGTTGGTGATGCCGGTGATAAAAAATTCGTCGCCACCAACCTTGATCACGGCCTTCTGATTGTTAACTGTGGACACGCGCGGGCTGGACAACACATGCACCGAACCCTGGGTTTTCAGCAATTCGATGAAGGCCGAAAAATTTCCCGCATTGGTGGCCACGCTGAACACGCCGCCGAAAGCCGAGGTGGCCAGGCCGTTGGGCAGGGTGCCGAGCAGGTTACCGCTGTTGCCGGCGATATCGCTTTTGCCGCTGCCGCCGAACAGTGGGCCGCCGCCGGTTTGAGAAAATGTCGAGTTCCCCTGGGTCTGGGCCCAGTTGATGCCGGTTTGATAGCCGTCGCTCAATTCAACCTCGACGATTTTGGCTTCCAGAATCACCTGGCGATTGAGCGTGAGCTGCGTGACGCCCAAGTATTCTTCGATCAGCCGCAACTCGTCCGGCATGGCGCGCACGATTACGGTGCTGGCCTGCGGGTTCACTACCAGTTGGCGGCCGGCTTCGGTGCCGATCAGGGTGGTCAGGCTGTCCTTGAGTTCTTTCCAGAAGTCGGCGTGCGAGTCGGTTTCAACGCGGATGCTGGACACGCGCTCCGACGACGGCGCGCTGCTGCCCGCTGTTGCAGCGCCGCTGCTGCTCTGCGTAAGTTCGCCCGAGGTCACGCGCGTGTCGGATCGGCCGCGCCGGGTTAAATTCAGGTAATTCACCGGGAACACACGCGACTGCAAACCGCCGCGACCGTGCACGTAATAGCGGTTGCCTTCGCGCGTGAATTCAAATCCGTAGACGCGGCGGATCGCCAGCATGGCTTCGTCCACCGTGACATTTTTTAAATTCAGCGACAGGCTGCCGGTCACTTCGGGATGCACCACCATGCCGTACGGCGTGTTCTCGACCAGCCCCATGAAGACCTGACTGGCCGGCGCGTTGTTGACGGCGAGATCGAAGCGCGCTTCGGCAACGGCGACGCTGCGGCCAGACGCGCCGCTTCCCGGCAACGGTGGCAGTAAGGCTTGCTTGACGTCGGCCGGTAAGCTTTCGGCGTCAGCCGGTGATCGCGCGGCGGCCAGATTGCGCTCGATCACCTGCGTCGATGCGGTGCTCCATTGATACGGATCGCTTTGACAGGCGCTTAATATCAAGCACAGCACCAGCAGCGCTGGCGCGTGGCGCTTTGCAACTGCGGTAGCGCGAGGTTTCGACATGGTTACTCCTTACCGCTGTTAGCCGGTTGTTTGTTCAGACGCATCACCAGGCGCAGTCGCACTTCTTGAGCGCCGCGTTTCAGCACCACTTCATAGGGTAGAATCTCGACCACTTGTGCATCGCCGACCTGCTCACCGACGCTGACGGTGCGCCCGTTAATCATCGCTAGGCGGCGTTGCGGTGAGAGCAGAATCGACTGCAACACCGGCGGTGCGGGCGTTGCCGGCGGCGCTGCGGGTTTGGGCGTGGCCATGTGCCCGCCCAAGGGCCGGGTCGGATCGGGCAAGTCGGTCACGTCGGCGGCATCCGCCGCGCTGTGGGCGCTGCATAGCAGCAGGGCGAGCGCGGTGCGGGTTGCAAATTTCATGTGCCCATCCAGCCGGCGCGCAGGCTCAGCGTGTAAATCACCAGCGTCATGCGCGAGTTCGGATAGTCCTCGGCGACCAGACTGAAGCGGCCCCAGTACATCTTCCACGGCAGCGTTTCCAGTTCGTGTAGGTAGTTGACGATGTCGAGGTAGCGGCCGCGCAATTCGATCTGCATGCCATGCCGGAAAATTCCGCTGCTTGGTGCGCTGCTCGCCGGGGTGCTGCCGGTGCGCGGCGCATCCAGTAATTCGGGTGGCAGGTTTTCGATCTGAATGATTTGCAAGGAGCGATTGCGTAATAAAATCTGTTCCACCAAGGTGACCATCTCGGTGGGCGGAATCAGGCTGCGGGTTGCGCTCGCCGAGGTCGGGTCGCGCTGTGCCAATTGCTCGCGCAGTTGCTGCAAGCGCAGTTGCTGTTGCGCATCGACTGCGTTGTTATCGGTATTCGACAGACTCTGGATTTGCTGTTCAAACTGCTGCACCTGAGCGCGGCGCGTGTTGAGCGTTTGTGCCTGCTCCTGGTAGTACTTGAACATGGGGCTCAAGACCAGACTGTTCGCCAAAAAGTAGAGCGTCGCCAGCGCGCCGAAAAAAATCATGCTGCGCTCGCGCAGCGTCAGCGCGTCGATGCGCGCTGCGAGCGGGTGCCAGCGTCGCTGCACGCTGCCGTTCATGGGTTGGACGCCGTGCGGGGCGTGGTGTTGATTTCAAATTCCAGATAATCGGCCGGCGGCCGAGTTTTACCCGCCGTGTGTTCGTCGTGCTCGGGCCGGACCAGCTTGAAACGCGGAAATTCCAGGCCCGCCAGCACCGGCTCGCTCGACAAGCGTTGCAGGTAGCGCAACACCATCGCTTCCTGGGTGGTGCGTCCGCGCAGCAGCAACTGGCGCGCGGCACCCGGAATTTCAATGTCGGTCAGGCGCACACCCGCCACCGTCTGGCGCGCCAGGGCGGTGAGATACACCGAATAGCCCAGGTTGTCGCGAAACATGTCGCGTTGCAGAATTTCCTCGGTGTGCTCGGCCGCCTTGAGCAGGCCCTCAAGCTGCGCCACTTGGTCCGACAAATCCGTGCGTGCGCTACGCGAGGGTTGTGTGCGCAGCAGTTGTTCCAACCGCGTGCGGGTGTCGGCATGGCGCTGTTCAACCCGTGCCAGCTCTTGCTTGAGGGTCCAGCCCTGCCAGGTGTTCACGCCAGCCAGCAGTAGCACGCCGGCGCTAATTACGGCACTGGCTTGCAGCAGCGTGCGGCTTGAAAAGGCTTTTTTCTGGCGGCGAAACTGCGCCTGGTAAAGATTGACCTGTTGACTCATGGCGCCATCCCGTCGTTGCGCAGCGCGGCGCCCAATGTTGTCAAGCCCAGGGTTTCCAGCTCGGCCGGCGCGGTGGTCGCGTAGTCCAGCAGGTGGGTCAAGTCCATGATCTCGACCGTTACGCTGAGGTTGCTGGCGAGATACGCTACCAGGGCGGGCAGCGCGCGCGCGGACGGCGCAAGCACCAGATAGTTGATCGGCGCGGCGCGGTAACGATTCTCGAAATAATCGAGCGAGCGCTGCACTTCGAGCACGATGCGGCTGAAATAGTCGTTTGCTTCCGCCGTGCGCAACAGCTTCAGGCCCACGTCCAGCGTGCGGCTCAAATACAGCTCGCCGTCTTTGGTGAGCGTCATCAGGCCGCCGTGCGCGCTAAACGACAACAACACCACGCCGCGCTGGTCGACGGCCAGCAAGGTGGCCAGATTGCGTTGTGCAAGTTCCGGGATGTCGATAATGTCAAGACCAATGCCGCAGCCACTCAGCAGGTCGACTTTTTGCTGCACCGCCGCCGTGCGCGCGGCCACCGCATACATTTCCCGCGCGCGTCCCGAGGCCGTGGCACCGGGCACGGCAAAGGTGTCCAGGGTTGCGTCGTCGAGCGGGAAGTCGATCAAGTCTTTTACGCGCCAGCGCAGCGCGGTTTTGAGTTCGTCGGCCTGCACCTCCGGCGCTTCGGTGACCAGCAGGCTGTAGTCCTTGGGTGCCAGCAGGGTGGTGCAGCGTGCGCGCTTCAAGCCATGATCCGCCGCTAGACGGGCCAGAACTTTACGTTCGCCGTCGGTGCCCCAGGGACGGTAGTCGCAGGCGGTCAATTGCGGGCGTCCGCTGGCGCCGCGCGCCACCCGCACCAAGCACACGCCGTCTTCCAGCAGCCCGACCGCCGCCAGCCCCGGCACGGCGCGGCGACGGGTTAGAAACCCCAGCATGGCAGGCTCCAGCGGGGCGGCGCGAAGGCGCATTGGCATGTTATCGACAACATGGAACCACGAACTCCAAAACGGGTAGGTATTTTGCTGGCCATCAGCGGGTGTATCGGCACGGGCGCGTTGAAACTGAGCCGAAATTGCGATCAGTTCACTACTTCGTTCCAGCGCACCACCTGGGCATTGCCGCCCGGCCGCAAGGCGACGGCGGCCATGGTCCAGCGCTGGGCATTGGCGAGGGTCCACTGCAATGTGGTCGCGCCGGCGGGGTTGATCGGCCCGTATAAAGAAGCGGCACCACGGATATTCCCGCCCACCGACAAGTTCCACTGCTGCGTGCGGTTAGCCAGCGCCGTCATAGTGACCGCCACGCTGTTATTCGCCGAAATCACATCCAAGATCCAGGCATTGTTGGTGACCGGCGTGCTGGTGATCGCTGCTGCCGTCGAATTGTTGGTGGCGGTCTGCGATGCAGCGTCGAACGGCGTGGTTAAATTCACGCCAGTAAACGACATGGCACCGGCGACCACCTGATCGTTGCCGGTAAGCGACACGATCACGTTGTTATTGCCGGGCGTCGGATTAAGTCGTGACCAGATTTCCGCACGCGGTCGGCCGCCGGTGCCAATAAATGCCTGCTGCGTCAAAGCCTGTCCGGCATATTGCACACCGGTGACCGCCGTGCCGGCCTGGTCGACGGTGACGCCGACCAGCAATAGCCGATTGGTGCCCGCGACGGTATGTGCAAAGGTCAGATTTGCGGTGGTTCCGCTGCTGTTGGTTTTCTGCTCCAGCGTGATGGCGCCACCGCTCAGCCACGCATCGACAGTGCGGGTGGTGGCGCCCACCGTGCCGCTGACACGCACGCGGCACAGCGAAATGTCGATATAGGGCGCCGGTGCCACGACGCTGAAATTGCCTTGCCCCAAGGTGTACGGACCTTCCGTGCTCAAGGCGTTGCACGCGGTTGCGTTCATGCGCCCAGCGACACGCTCCAACGCGCTTTCCGCCAGTGCCAAAGCCGCAACACTGTTGTGTTGATAGGCAGTATCGCCGCTGTCCGAACCTGAAATCGACAGTGCCGTGACCACCGCCACGCTGCCGACCACCAGCAGAAATAACACGATCATCAAGGCGGCCGCGCCGTGCTGCCGTTTGCGCTTCATTGCAGGTTCCTCAAGCTCACCCGCGTGCGCTGTTGCAGCACCGCGCCGTCCAGAGTCAGCGCCAGGGAGATTTCCACGAAGGCGATCTGCGCCAGCGAAGCGGTCACCGCGCCGTTAATGTCAAGATAGCGAAACGCAAGCGCGCTGAGCTGATCCGTCAACGTGGCACTGGCAGCCGGCGTTTGGTAAGCCAGCGTCACCAGCGGCGCGGCGGCGCTGATGCTCACCTGGTTGGCGTCGGACTTGATGAACACCAAACTGGTGCTGGTCAGCGGTGTGGAAATATCGTAGTTGCTGGGCGTGAGCGGATTGCGGCGCACGGCGCGGATTTCGCGCGCCATGCGTTCGGTCGCATAACGCAGCTTGCTCAAGGTCACCAAGTACGACGTGGTGGTCTGGTAGGTGGTCACCGCGCTGCTGATCAGCGGCAGCGCAGCGGTGGCCAGAATGCCCAGCAACAAGATGGCGACCACGGCTTCCACCAAGCTGAATCCTCGAACCCGGCGCGGTGTGGGCAACATCAGTAGTTCACCAGCATCAGGCTGAAACTTGCCAGCGTGTTCGCACTCTTGGTCACGGCGATATCAACCCGCTTGCAGGTGCTCGGGCAGAACGCCGGGGCATACGGAGCGATGATGCTGGTGGTGACGGTAAAGCCGGCCAGCACCGGCAACGCCGCGCTGCAAAATGTCAAGCCCGTGACGCCGGCATAGTCCACTGCGGCGTTGTTGCGGCGCGCGGCGAGCACATATTCGCTGCATTCCTGTGCCAGTTGCGCGGCGGTTTGCAGATCTTGATTGCTGCCCAAATTGCGGCCCACGGTGCTGTACATGCCCAGAATGCCGACCGCGCCGACGCTCAACAGCAGCAGGGTCGCCACCACTTCGATCAAGGTGAAACCGGGTGCGGATCTGCTCATGGCGAACTGACGCTGACGAAGCCGGTGATCGGCGCGACCGCGACCGACCAGGTTTGCGCGGCACCGGACAGCGTGAAGACCCGTGCGGCGGTCAGTAGGAGCCCGGCGTTGACCGGGCGACCCAGGCTGTCGAATTCCACTGTGCTGGCCGAGACCGCAACGTTATTGCTCAGCGTCACACTGAGCGGGCTGCCGGTGGCCGGGTCGATGACCGGGCTGGCATTGCAGGGCGGCGTGGGTGTGCCGGTCACGCACACCACCATGTAGAAGGTCCCGGCGCCGGTGACGTGCAGTGAATGACCCCAGGTCATCGCCAGCATCTGCACGTGGCGCAGGTTGCGTGCGAGCAGATCAGCCTGATAAGCCACGGTCGAGTCGGTTGCACCCCAGCGCATGCTCACGGTGACCGCAAGCACCGCCAGAATCAGCAGGGTGGCGATCAGCTCAAGCAGGGTGAAGCCGGCGGCGCGGGTGCGTTGCATGTTTACTCACCATGAAAAACGGGGTGTTGATCGCTCAACACCCCGCCATGTCTTGACATCATCTTGGAAACGGCCAGTTGCCGGCACCCGGCGCGGCTAACAACCGGTGGTGGTGGGTGCATAGCTCGGCGGTGCGGTGGCGCCGGTTGCGGCGGTGTAAACCACCACGCAACTGGCGGTAGTGGTGGCCTTCGCATGCGTGATGCTGGCGGCAACCACGGTGAAATCGGCGGCGGGCGACAGATCCATCACTTTGGCCAGTTCGGTGGCGTTGGAGGCGTAACCATAAGCCAGGGTCACCGGGCCACCCACAATCTGCGCCGCCGTCAAACTACCCGCAGCGCCCAACTGACTGTTGGCGGCAGCTTTCGCGTAGATGCCGGTATTGCCGCCACGCATCGCGCCTTCCACGCCCTTCATTACCGCCACGCGGGCATCACCGCCCATGTCGACGAACTTCGGTAACGCGGTGGCGGCGAGCACGCCGAGAATCACGATCACCATCACCAATTCAACCAGGGTAAAACCGCTTTGCTGCTTGTTCATACATAAACCTCGTTCAAAAATATTACAGGCTGTGCTCAGCATCCCCGTGCAACTGCACAGGAGGAAACAGATATCAACAACCTGATGGATCCACTGTTACGACGCCCCCGGCGGCGGTGTAGGTCACCAGGCAGGTGGCTGATCCACCCGATGGGGTGTAAGTAGCGGTGGCCGCGCCGGGAACCACGGTGTAGTCGGCTGGATCAGGCATGGCGTTGTTTATGCCACCGGCCGTGCTCAAGGGGAAACCACCGCCGGCACTGGGGGCGCCGGTGCTCACCGCTACCGTCGTTCCGTCCAGCATGGTGACCGGAGAAGTGGTCTGGCTGCCGGCGATATATTGCGCGCGCACTAACGCGACCGCACCGCGCAAGCCACCGGCTACACCGTTGATGCTGGAAATACGCGCCTGTTTTGCCAAGTCCGCATAACGCGGCAGCGCGACGGCGGCGAGCAGGCCGAGAATCAGAATCACGACCACCAGTTCGATCAGGGTAAAACCTGTTTGCTTCTTCATACTGCCAGTCTCCACAATGTTTAGTTTAAGGTAACAATTTGTCATGACCCTGCGCCGTAATCGTTACGGCGCAGGGTCGCTCCATGCATACGGTTCCAGTGCCACCAGACGTGCTCCGACAATGCCTTGATCGCGCCGAGCGGTGCGCGTCACTTCGTAATCCAGTCGCACCACGAAGCGAATTTGCGCCGGATTTGCCGCGCCGCCGCGAAAGCGGGCGACGTTGTAAGCGCGGTACACCAGCACGCGTTCGCGCAAATCGAAGTACCACTGTGCGCCACCGACCTCGGTGGCATCGGCAAGTGCGCCGACGTAGTTGTTGGGCACTGCGGCCAGGCGCTCCATCGGATTACTGTCGGCGAGGGTTTCCAAACCGCGGCGCTCGCCGCTCAGTAACGCATCGGCTACTTGCATACCCAGCGCGCTTTGAAGTGCTCCAATGACGCTTTCCATAGCGGCCCGCTCGGCTTTTACTTGAATTTCCCACAGACGCTCGGCGGCGACCGTGGCCAGCAGCGATATGATTGCGATCACCACCACCAGCTCCAGCAAGGTGAAGCCGCGCAGCGGGTCTTGATATTTAATGCCTGCGGCGGCGGGCGGGAGCGGCTGCGACATTTCAACCGCCGCGTGACGCACGCGCCAGATCCCACATCGGCAGGAACACACCCAGCGCAAGAATCAGCACCATGATGCCAATGGTGACAATGAGGATCGGCTCGATGGCGGAGCTCAGGTTCTTGAGGCCGTAATCGACTTCGCGTTCGTAGTAGTCGGCCACTTCAATCAGCAGGTCGTCGAGTGCGCCGGTTTCTTCGCCTACGCCGATCATTTGCAGCACCAGCGGCGGAAATAACGCGGTGCCGGCCGCCGTGCGCGTGATGCTTTCACCGCGCTCGATGTTTTCGCGCATCTGCGCGATGCGTGCGCCGACGTAGTCGTTGTCCACCGCGCGGCTGACCACGCTGATGCCTTGCACCAGCGGCACGCCGGACTTGATGGTGACGGCCAGCGCGCGCGCAAAACGGCCAAGCGTGGCGCGCATCAGCAAGCTGCCGATGATTGGCAGGTGCAGCATGAATTTGTGCCAGCGATAGCGGCCCGGCGCGGTGCCGATATACCAGCGCAGGCCCACCACCAGCAGCACGCCGCCAAACAACACGACAGGCCAGTACGTGACTGAAAAATTAGACACGCCGACCAGCAGTTTGGTAGCCCACGGCAACTCCGCCTTGAAGCCGGCATAAATTTTGGCGAAGGCCGGAATCACAAAAATATTGATGATGATCATGGCCGCAGAAATCGCGATCAGCACCATGCTGGGATAGCGCAACGCCTGCTTGATGCTCTCGCGTGTGGCGCGTTCGCGATCCAGATACGCAGCCAGTTGCAGAAACGCTTCGGGCAAGCTGCCGGTGGTTTCACCGACCTGCACCATGCTGATGAACAGCGGCGGGAACACGTCGCTGTGCCGATTGACGGCGGTGGTCAGATCCATGCCGGATTCCAGTCCGTCGCCGATGCTGGCAATGACTTTGGCCAGCGTCGGATTTTGCGCGCTGTCGCGCAGACCCCGCAGCGCTTGCAGAATCGGTACGCCGGCTTTCAGTAAGGTGTACATCTGGCGGCAGAAAAAAATCTGGTCGGTCAGCGCGATTTTGGCTTCATTCAGCTTCAGGCGCAGCGCGCGCAGCCCCGCCAGCACATCGCTGCGGTCGTGCGCCTCGATGATATCGATCGGCGTCACGCCGTTGCCGAACAACTGATCGGCGACCGCGTTGGAATTTACGCCTTCCGCGCGTCCGTGCACCGCTTCGCCGCGGCGGTTGCGTCCGGTGTAGTCAAATACCGGCACCGTGTCAGCCCTCCATGCCGAAGGTCACGCGCAGGACTTGATCGAGCGTGGTCAGGCCGCGCGCCGCCAGTGCAATCGCGCTGCGCCGCAGGCTTTGATAGCCGGGTTGCTGGCGCGCGGCGGCAGCAAAGCGCAGGGCGTCGCCGCTATGCAGGGCGTTGATCAAGGTGTCGTCCATCGTGATCAGTTCATAGATGCCGATGCGGCCCTGGTAGCCGGTGCTGTTGCAATAGGTGCAGCCGCGGCCGCGTTGAAATTTCAGCGCGTCCGCCTGAGCCCCAAGTTCGCTGCGCAACAGGGCGCTGGATCTGACATCAGGTTGAAACGGTTCGGTGCAGCTCTCGCAGATGCGCCGCACCAGGCGTTGGGCGACAATCGCGCGCAGCGACGCCGCCATCAAAAACGGCTCTGCACCCATGTCCATCAGCCGCGCGACGGTGGCAATCGCGTCGTTGGTATGCAGCGTCGACAGCACCAGATGGCCGGTCATGGCGGCGCGCAGCGCGATTTCCATGGTCTCGGTGTCGCGCACTTCGCCGACCAGAATAATGTCCGGGTCTTGACGTAACACGGCGCGCAGCACGCGCGCGAAACTCAAGTCGATTTTGGTGTTGACCTGCACCTGATTGATGCCGGGCAGGCGGTACTCGACCGGATCTTCCACCGTCACCACTTTGCTGGTCGGCCGGTTGAGTTCCTTGAGCGCGCCGTACAAAGTTGTGGTCTTGCCGCTGCCGGTCGGGCCGGTCGCCAGCACCACGCCGTGCGGGCTGGCAAGCTGTTGCCGGAAACGTTCCAGCATGGCCGGTTCCATGCCGATGTTGCCCAGATCGAGAATGCCGCTGGACTGGTTGAGCAGCCGCATCACGGCCGACTCGCCATGCTGCACCGGTAAGGTGGAAAGGCGCACGTCGATACTTTTATCGCGCACCTTGACCTGGAAGCGCCCGTCTTGCGGCAGCCGCTTCTCGGCAATATCCAGGCCGGCCATCAGCTTGACGCGCGACAGCAGCGCCGTGCCGATGCGGCGTTCGGCGGTGGTTTGCAAACGCAGGATGCCGTCGATGCGGAAGCGAATGCGTAATTCACGCTCGTCCGGTTCGATATGAATGTCAGAGGCATTCACTTGCACCGCGTCTTCGAATACGGTTTGCAATAGCTTGACGACCGGTGCGTCGATCAAGCCTTCGCCGGCCGCCAGTTGCCGTAAGTCGACGTCGTAAGCCGACATCTCCTCTTCGAGCTCTTGTGCCAAGCCGGAAATCTCTTCGGTGCGGCGATACATCAGGTCGATGGTCTTGACTAAATCGGATTCGCGCACCACCGCAAGCTGCAGCGGTCGGCGCAGCGCGCGGCTCAGCTCGTCGTAGGCAAAGATGTCGGTTGGATCGGACATGCCCACCAGCAGCCCGTCTTTGCTGTCTTCAAGTGCCAACACCCGGAAGCGCCGCGCCTGCACTTCGGGTATCACCCGCACCACGACCGGGTTGACGTGATAACGCTTGAGATCGATGTAAGGGATTTTCAACTGCTGGGCGAGGAAATCCAGCATCTGGTCTTCGCTGATGTAGCCGCTTTCGATCAACACCCGACCGAGCTTGCGGCCGCTGTGTTGTTGCGCCGCAAGCGCGGCGTTAAGTTGCTCTTGCGAGATTATCTGGTGCTCGATCAGCAGGTCGCCGATGCGAACTTTCTTGGGCCGAAAATTGACTGCCGACATGTTTGATCCCGCACCCGCGCAGGGTTCACCTGCAGGGTGTCTAAAATAGGTGCGCCGCAGCAGCGCGAGAGTACCGAGGTACGGAAGATTTACGGCAGAAACAGCCATTTCATGAACGCGCCCAGCCGCCGATTGCGGATGTGCGGTGGGCTTGGTAGGGTGGTGCGCGCTGAACAGGCTACTTATAGCAGACGGTGAAATCCATGACGCTTGCATTGCTCTCCCACCCGCAGTGTGCGCTGCACAGCATGGGCGCGCTGCATCCCGAGAGTCCGGCGCGCTTGCAGGCGATTGATGATCATTTGAGCGCGTCCGGGCTGCACGCGGTTTTATGTCACTACGAGGCGCCTGCGGCGACCCGCGCGCAGCTTGAGCGCGTGCACGACCCGGGTTACGTCGATGCGATTTTTCGCGCTGCGCCGCAGCATGGGTTGCACGCGCTTGATCCCGACACCGCCATGAATCCCGATACGCTGTCGGCCGCATTGCATGCCGCAGGTGCGGCGGTGCAGGCGGTGGAGCTGGTGATGCGCGGTGAAGTCGCGGCGGCGTTTTGCAAGGTGCGCCCACCCGGCCATCACGCGCAACGTCAGCGCGCGATGGGTTTTTGTTTTTTCAATAATGTCGCGGTCGGTGCCGCGCATGCGCTGGCGGTGCACGGCGTTGAACGCGTCGCGATCCTGGATTTCGACGTGCACCACGGCAACGGCAGCGAGGATATTTTCGGCTCCGATCCGCGCGTGCTGCTGTGTTCCACTTTTCAGCATCCGTTTTATCCCTACAGCGGCACGGCGCCGACGTCGGCGCACATCCTCAACACGCCCTTGCCAGCCGGTGCCGGTGGCGCGGAATTCCGCGATGTTGTGCAGACGCGCTGGTTGCCGGCGCTGAACAATTTCAAACCGCAACTGGTGATGTTCTCGGCCGGCTTCGACGCGCACCGCGACGACCCGCTTGGCCAACTGTTGTTCGACGCCGCTGATTATTTCTGGGTGACTGCACAGGTCAAAGTGCTGGCTGAGCAGCACGCGCACGGCCGCATCGTGTCGATGCTGGAAGGCGGCTACGACCTGCCCGCGCTGGGCCGCTGCGTGGTTGCCCATGTGCAAGCGCTGCTGGGTTTACCGCAGGTCGAGACAGTTTAGTGTTTGTCGGAGCTACGCCGCATCATGCCATGCCAATGGTTTGGGTAGTTCTACACCAGTGAATTCAAGATGAATAACACGTCGAGAATTATTGGAGACTGCCTTGCGGGATGCATGCAGTACAAGTGGACGGAGCAACAGCGCGTCGCCTGCTTGAACTGCACATAGTTTCTTTCCAGTGCGCTCTGCTATCGCCACAGCTTCGCTTGCTGGAATTCGACCGAAGCGATGCGAGCCTGGTGATACCCATAAGGCTCCATTGTTTTCATCGGCCGCATCAAGATGTAGTCGGACGGTGAGCATTTTTTCCAAAATGGCGACTGGGGGTTGTACATGGTGCACCCCCTCTTTCAATGACCACGATGTAAAACCCGCAATATCTGACAGGTTCTTGACTGCGATAGCTAGATCTTGGTGCCATGCTACTTGCCAATTTGATTCTTGGCTTTTATTGAAAAGTATCGAGCGAATCAAACGTGCATCGGCGCCCAATACTGGTTCGACGAGCGCTCGTACAGTCTTTGATTCGGAAAGTATGTGTACGTGAGGCACCTTTGTAACGAGGTTGCGAATACCAGCAGGCGGATTGGTTTTAAGCAGGGGTTTAATCGATTTGAGTAACTCGGCAAGTTGGTCAGTATTTAGTACGCCATGAACGATGGAGTATCCATCTTGTTCCAGGTTATTGACCATGCGTGCGTCTGGCTTCGTAGGCGTTCAAAAGCATTCTAAAAACCTTTTGCAGATTATTATCTTGGCGCAGATTATTCAATGCAGGTAAGCGCAGTCATTCAACAGTTATTCCTCGCTTTGGTGTCCAGATGCTGATCGGCCACCAACCATGAAACCGGAACCGATTCCGTTTAGAAACCGCTTGCTGTTGCTGATCTTTTTGACCATGGCAAGCATGGCGAGCGGCTCCATTTACTTCTCCATTTTGATGGAGAGCAGCACGTGGCCGAGGATTTCACCGCGACCTTGTGAATCCGGCATAAAACTTTCCAGGAAGCATTGCATCAACGCTGCGCTAATTTGAGCTTGCGCTTGGAATGGGTGACGCGTCAGGAAACCGTGCGCAGTACGATACGTTCCGGCGAGCGTGCACGTTTGGCGGCGGGGCTGCCGACCTGTAGCGCTTGCTGCATGAGCGTTACGCAATGGCGCAGGCGTCTTTCCTTGATGCGCAGCGCGTTAATCTGCTGCGCCTGCATTGCCCGGATTTGCATAGCGACGTTATGTTACCCGCCGATGAACCGACCGGCTGTCTGCACGCGCATCATCTTGCCCGTGCGGGCACCGCCATTAGCGCGTTGCCGGCGGCGTAGCGTGCGGGATCCGAAGAAATTGTTTTCCTTCATTGTTGCTCGGAGCGAGCAGTAGCTGTTGACAGTTATTCGAATCACATTAAAATGTGCACCTCTTTACCCAGGCGGGAATAGCTCAGTTGGTAGAGCACGACCTTGCCAAGGTCGGGGTCGCGAGTTCGAGTCTCGTTTCCCGCTCCATTTTCTTTATGGGCACTTCTATAAATCCAGAGTTCGCCCAAATGTTAGGCGCGGAAAAAATTTCGCCGCGCGCATATGTAGATATGTAAGCAAGAAATTTTTTCCGCAACACCGCAGTTGGGATGAAATATGGATTTATAGCCGTGCCCTTATGTTGATAGCCTCGCGCCCCACGGCACCAGACGAGGCTGCCCCAATCGTCATAGTGTCTCCGGCTGAGTGGCAGAGTGGTCATGCAGCGGCCTGCAAAGCCGTTGACGTCGGTTCGATTCCGGCCTCAGCCTCCATAAATCAATAGTTTCTTACTTCGCTTTTCGCCATCATGCATATACGCCCGGCAACTGCGGAAGATGCCGATAGCATTGCGGCGATTCAGGTTGCCGCATGGCGTGCGGCCTATGTCCAGCTCATGCCGGATGCTTTTCTCGCTCATCTCAGTGTCCTTGAGCGTGCGGCAATGTGGCGCAAGGCGCTGTCGGAGTCGAGTCCTGGCGCCACCATGGTGACTCTGAATAGTGCGCTCGCGCCGGTCGGGTTCTGTGTTTATGGTCCCTCGCGGGATGACTATGGACAGGGCGGGAACATCGGTGAGTTGGTGGCGCTCAATGTGTTGCCGTCTGAATGGCGCAGGGGTTATGGCCACGCCTTGTGTGACGCCGCTTTGGTGCACGCGCGACAGGTGCATTGGTGTGCCCTCACGTTGTGGGTATTGCACGGTAATCGCTCTGCACGTACGTTTTATGAGCGGCATGGTTTTGAGGCGGATGCTGCCGAAAAACATACTACGAAATTGACGGGCTGCGTGCTTCACGAAGTGCGCTACAGAAAAGTCCTCGCGGCTAACGCGGACTAACTGTTGCGTCGATACGACCGGAAAACGTTTTGTCCAGGCGCATTCCTGCGGCGTTTGGGCTCATGGAGTTTTCAACCATAGCACCTCGGCCATGTACGACGACCCCCTACTCAAACGCATTTGTGAAGCGCTGGTCTTGGCTCAGCGCGCGCATACGATTTTGCTTTATGGCTCACGCGCCGACGGTTCAGCCGGTCCGGACAGTGACTACGACATCGCCGCGTTTGGCCCCATTGACATGCCGTTACGCGATGCGCGGGTGCTCGATGGCGCATTTCTGGATATCTTCGTCTACCCCGAGGCGGTGTTGCACCAGCCGGCCGAAGACTATCTCCGCTTACGCGGCAGCACGATTATTCTGCAGCGTGAAAGCGAAGCGGAGAACTTTTTGAATGCGCTTGAGAAAATTTTTCGTAGCGGCCCCGAACCACTGGCGGCCGACGAACTTGAGGCCCGCAAGGTGTGGGTGCAAAAGATGCTTGTGCGCATGCAACGCGGTGACGCCCAGGGCCATTACCGCCGCGTGTGGTTGCTGGCGGCACTGCTCGAAGATTACTTTCATTACCGCAGGCTGTGGTATCAGGGACCGAAGAAATCGCTGCACTGGCTAAAGGAGTTTGACGCTCCTGCGCACCATGCCTTCACTTTGGCATTGGCGCCGAATGCGAATAAAGAGGCTATCTATTCCTTGGCGCAGCAAGTCGTGGGCGGCAGTTTCTATGCACCTTGATGCTGACATATCCACCGGGTTGGATTACGCCCCATTATTGCGTTTATTTAGGTGCAACGTCGGGTAGTTTATGTTGCCAATAGCGCGCTGCCTCGGGATCGGCCGGAACACCCTCAAGGCCTTTTGCGTAAATTTGAGCGAGACTGCGTATCGCCAAAACATGGCCATGCTCGGCGGCTTTTTTAAACCAGTTAATTGCACTAACGCTGTTTTTTTTCTGCCCGTAAGCACCCGTCTCGCAGCGAATGGCCAGTTGGTATTGGGCCTCAATGTCGCCGTCCTGTGCCAGTTTTTCCAGCTCGGCTGGGCGCCGATAAAAAGTTTCTTCAAGTTGAAAGCCCATGTCCTGCATGAAGTGCACGAGGCGGATCGCGTCTGTGTATCCTTGCGCGGCGGATTTCGCCAGCCAGTTATCTGCACTCTCCTTGTTTTGCGCGACGCCGTAGCCGGTTTGGAACATTTTTGCGTACAAATATTGCGCCTCGCTGTCGCCTTCGATTGCGGCGCGATTTAACCAGTGCGCCGCCTTGGTGGGGTCACGCGCTACACCGGTGCCATAGAGATACATTTTCCCCAGTTTTAATTGAGCTTGAATATTGCCGCGATTCGCCGCCTTTTCACGCCAGTCTGCCGCGAGCGTGAGATTTTTTTGGACGCCGTTGCCTTGCTCGTATAAATCGCCGAGCATTTTTTGCGCGTAAGCGTTGCCTTGTTCGGCGGCTTGCTCAAACCAATATGCAGACAGACGGGCGTCTTGCGGATAACCACCGGTGCCGTCGTTGTAGATGCCGGCGAACAATACCTGGGCGCCGGCACTACCACGCTGCGCGGAATTGGCAATCAGCGTTGCTTCTTCGGGAGTCATGGCATCGGCGCCATAGATGATGAGCATCATGCTCAGGGCAAGACACCGTTTGGCGATGGGAAGTAACATGCAACCTCTCCTGTTGTTGATGGTCCGATATGCAATAATTCGAGGTCCGCAGGCGGCTATTTTAACCGCTCTGTTCAATCAAAAAACAGTTTTGTAAAAACATGACCCCTGAAGCATCTCGCGCGAAGTTTCTGTGCGATCACGGAGTAACCGTATGAACGATAATCCATTGCTCTTCGTTTGGAATCACTATTCATTTAATGACGCGGTCAGTTTTTTTGTCAGTGTCACGTTGCTGGTGATCTACCATCTTTGGATGCTCTACAAGGTTCGTAAAAACCCGACCTACACTGTGCAAGCCATCAACCGGATCGCCCGCACCGCGTGGGTCGAAACCATGATGGCGAGCGGTAAGCCCGACGTGATTTCGGTGCAGACCTTGCGCAATTCCACGATGGCGGCGACGTTTCTGGCGTCCACTGCGGTGCTATTGATTCTCGGAGTCATGACTCTGAGTGGGCAGGGCGACAAGCTGGGGTCGACTTGGCATGCACTCAATGCTTTCGGCGCCAAGGATGCAGAATTATTCATCGTCAAGGTCATCTTTCTGTTGGCCGATCTGTTCACAGTGTTTTTCAGCTTCACCTTGGCAGTGCGCGTGTACAACCACGTGGGTTACTTGATTAACGTGCCACTGTCGCTTAATCACAAATCCATTTCGTCGCAGCACGTGGCTGAGCACCTGAATCGGGCGGGCAAGTATTACAGCATCGGCATGCGCGCCTTTTATTTCATCGTGCCGTTGGTGTTCTGGTTGTTCGGGCCGCATTTCATGCTCATTTCCACCATCCTGCTGATTGTTGTGCTGTATTGGGTTGATCGGGCGCCGCAAGTGTTGGCTGAGGACTACCGTTGAGCTTTGTAGCTCGCACGATGTCGATCATTCAAGAAAACAATTCGTTCTTTGTATGTAGTAGGCTGCAAGCCTAACTTCTGTATCAAGTGGGCGAATCACAATGAACGTGCACGTTCGTACGGCTACATTCACCGACGCTGAGGCGGCGTGCAATGTTTTGCGTCGCTCGATTAGCGAGTGCTGCGCTGAAGATCACCACAATGCGCCAGAGGCGTTGTCGCTCTGGTTGCAAAACAAGACGCCGGAAAACGTTGCAGGTTGGTTTGCGGCCGGCGAGAATTTTTCGCTTGTTGCCATAGCGGGCGAGCAAGTTGTAGGTGTGGGATTACTCACCGCAAGCGGTGAGCTGGCGCTTTGCTATGTGCTTCCGGAAGTGCGTTTCAAAGGCGTGGGCCATGCGTTGCTGAATGCAATGGAGTTACACGCGCTGCACGCCGGACTCGCCGAAATTAATCTCAGTAGCACCGCTACGGCTAAAACCTTTTACCTGCGTCATGGTTACGTGTCTCGTGGTGCGCCTGAAGTAGAGTTCGGTATGTGCGCATTCCCGCTTATCAAACGACTTGAGGCAAGGTCAAGGGTTACTCCCGGCCCTAACATGTGAATCCAAGCATAGCAATGCGCTCCTTTGCATAAGAGCCTGTTCAAGATCTCCCTGAAGGGAGATCTTGAACAGGCTCTTTGGCCAAGTGCGTCGCCAGCCCGAGACGGACGCGTCCGGTAACTGCTCAGCATCGATCAGAAATTTGGCGTCGGCACAGCGGCAGCGACGCGTTGTCGGGCAAAATTGAAGCGATCAACGTGCCGTACCAGCCCAATTGCGCGGGGTTATTTCTTGAAGTCTAATGTCCAAACGAACTGGAGGATTTCAGCGGTAAGGTTGCGGTAATCCCCCTGGCTGCCGATCTGGCGCATCATTTCGAAGCGTGCGAAAAATTTGCCGAGGCTGCCGGACAAGCCGTATTTGATACCCACCGTGTAGCTGACCATGGTGTCCAAGCGATTGTCTGCGCTGGCATAGGCGGGCGGGGTATCGCCGTCGGGATCCTCACCCTTGGCCTGACGCAGGTAAGGGGTGAAGAAGTTGGCAGCGCTCTGGCGGTAAACGCGTACGTGCGGCTGGAGATAGCGGGTGTTGCCCAGTTCGTGGCGGTAACGCGCATCCACGGTGTGCGAGCTGATGCCCCAGGTGTCCCAATAGTAGCGGTAGTAGACATTAACGACGTCGTTGTCTTCGCGCTCTTGATTGAAGTCGAAGTTGATGCTGCGGCGCGAGCGTGAGTTGGGCCGTTTTTCGTGGAAGTACGTAAAGGCGGAAGGATCGACTTTGTCGACCAGGGTGATGACTTTGTACGGGTCGGACAAATAACCCTGCACCGATCCGCTGCTGTAACCGACTTTGACGACGGAACGGCGCGTGATGATTTGTGTCACGCTCAGGCCCCAGTCGAAAATTTCTTTTTCGCCGTCGTTGTAGTCGCCGGGAATATCGTCGGCGAGGTTGCCAAGCTCTTTGTGCACACCCACCACCGAGCCGACGAAGTCGTAGGAATAGCCGATGCCCGCTTCCAGTGTGGTCAGTTTTTGGTTCAGATCGTAGGCCACAGTGGCGCTGCCGCCGTACGATTGGTAGTCGTCCTCGTTGGAAAAAACCGCACCGACGTTGGCGCGATAAATCCGGTTGTAGGTGCGTTCCCAGTTTGCCGCCAGCGCAACGCGGCGATCCACGAATCCTTCCAGCGGGCGAATCTGCAGGCGGCTGCTGCCACCGCTGCCGGAGGCGCCCGACACGCCGGACGGCGAAGTCAGCGTTGCGGTCTTCGTGGGCGGGGTGAGCGCGCCGCTGGGCGTTGAGCCGGTGATCGCATCGGTGATTATTTTGCCGGAAAAAATGTTGTCTTCGTCGTAAATCCACTTGGCGCCCACATCCATCTCGCGCACCCGCACACGGCGGTTTTCGTGGTATTCCAGAAAGCTCAGATCAAGATCGATATCTTCGTCCACCGCATAGGCGTTTTCGGTGATCGGTGCGAGCAGCGAGCAGGTGGCGATGGCGAGCGCGTCGGCAATCGATTTTTTCCGGGTCAGTTGCATCCACAACCTCCGCCGCCGATGTTGCGCCCGATGCTGGAAGCTTCTTTGCTGAAGAAAATATGGTCGTCGGTCCCGGCTTCGACGGCATTGCCGCCGATCGACATTTTGTCGCGTGCCAACAGATCGCGTTCCCAAGGTTGCGGCGGTTGATACAGGGCTTGCAACTCGGCACAACCGCTTAACAAAAGTGTTGCCAACGCAGCACAAAACAGACTCTTCATGGTGTCGTTCTCGAATCGAGGTTGGGGGAATGAATACCTTGCAATAGCTCTGCCGTGTTTTTATGAGAAGTGCGCGTGCAGGCTATCGACAGCAATTCAAGCGAACTTTAATGATAGTACAGCCGACTCGCCGTGCAGTGCTTGGCAGTAAAAATGCGCCGAGCTTCTAATCCTAAATTGATTTTTCTCCGAGGGGCTTGTAAGCTTCCCGACTGCTTTTTGACAGGCATCGGAAGGAGAAGCACATGCGTCGGCCGTTGATTGCCGGAAACTGGAAAATGCACGGCTCGCGCAGCAGCGTGGCAGTGCTGTTGGATGGTATTCAGAGCGGCATGAGCGCAGTGCGCAACGCCGAAGTTGCGGTGTGTCCGCCGTTTGTCTATCTAGCTCAAGTGCAGACACAACTTGCGGGCGGCGTGGTGGCTTGGGGCGCACAAAATCTGAGTCACGAAAAGTCCGGCGCGTTCACCGGCGAAGTGTCCGCCGATATGCTCACCGACTTCGCCTGCAAATATGTCATCGTCGGGCACTCGGAGCGGCGTGCAATTTACGGCGAGTCCGACGCGCTGGTGGCAAAAAAATATGCTGCGGCCCAGCAGGCCAAGTTGATACCAGTTTTATGTGTCGGTGAATTACTGGAAGAGCGCGAGGCGGGCGCAACCGAAACCGTCGTGGCACGGCAGTTGGATGCAGTATTAAACAGCAGCGGTGTGGCAAGTTTTGCGCACGCGGTCATCGCCTACGAACCGGTGTGGGCGATTGGCACCGGCCGCACCGCATCGCCGCAGCAAGCACAAGACGTGCATGCGTTTATCCGCGCACGTCTGCGCACGCTGGATGCGGTCATCGCAGACGGCGTGCGTATTTTGTATGGCGGCAGCGTGAAGGCGTCCAATGCCGCTGAGATTTTTAACATGTCCGACGTCGATGGCGGCTTGATCGGTGGCGCGTCGTTAAAGGCGGACGAATTTTTGGCTATTTGCAAAGCCGCAAGCTAGCGCGCTTTGAAGCACAGGGGTTGGTAATGGAAATCGTGTTGTGGGTGGTACATATTCTGGTTGCGCTGGGCTTGATCGGGCTGGTGTTGCTACAGCAAGGCAAGGGCGCGGACATCGGCGCAGCGTTCGGCAGCGGCGCGTCCAACACCGTTTTCGGTGCGCGTGGCTCGGCCAACTTTTTAAGTCGCAGCACGGCGGTGTTGGCGGTGCTGTTCTTCGTCACGAGTTTGTCGCTGGCGTATTTCGTCACTGCTGCGCCTAAAAATAAAAGCGTCATCGACCGCGCCCAATCGGTGCCCGCTGCGCAAGAGCCGGAGGCAAAAGCTAAGGCGGCGACCGAACAGGAATTGGTCAAGCAGCTTTCGGAACAGTTAAAGAAGAGCAGCGATGCGCCAGCAGTACCTGCGCCCGCGCCCGAAGCGCCCAAGGAAAACAAGTAAACTTAAGCGCGCAGAAAAGTTTTCGCCGACGTGGTGGAATTGGTAGACACGCTATCTTGAGGTGGTAGTGGCGTAAGCTGTGAGAGTTCGAGTCTCTCCGTCGGCACCAATTTCAGCTTCACCCCCGCAACGCAAATACGCGCGTTGCGGACTTTCCGCAGTTCCTGACCGCAGGCCTAAAAGATCGACAGAATTACCCAGCGCGATGTTGTCTTGCAGTGCAACCGGCAATAGTGTCTATTATCCGGGTCACGGCCGTTGACCGTTGCTGATCAACCCAATAACAAGACCAAGCGCCGTCCTTTAAAGTAGTGCGTAAAAATTATTTCAGACCTACCTGCTGTTTCCGTCGGCGTGGGACATAGAGCCTGTTCAAGAACTCATTGGAGGGAGTATGACCGGCACGGCACAACCACGGCGCGTGTTAACGACGCCAACCAGTGTGGCTCACGTGGTGCGCCGCTACGCGGGTGCGAATGCCAGCGAGCATGCGGACTGTTTAGCGGTTGAAGCGGCGCTTGAGATTCGGCTGATTTATTCGAACGCCGGCAAAGAAACTGCGTTGCCGTTGTCGGTCACCATGCGTACGCCGGGGAACGATGACGTGCTGAGCGCGGGCCTTCTTTATAGCGAAGGGATTATCCAGTCGCCGCAGCAAATCGTTGAAATAGTCGCGCAGGATCACGTGGTGGTGGTGCGGCTGCGCGATGTGCATCCCGATCCCGCGCAGATTGCGCGGCGCTTTCAGGCGACTGCGAGTTGTGGTGTGTGCGGCAAGGTGTCGCGCGCGGCGCTGCGCATCCGCCCACCGTTTCCGCCGGGACCGCGTGTTGCCATCGAACCCAGCCTCATCTACACGCTGTCCGCGCGTCTGCGCAATGCGCAAACCGTGTTCGAGCAAACCGGCGGATTACATGCCGCCGGCGTGTTTGATCGTAGCGGTTCTTTGCTGTGCGCCTACGAAGACGTCGGGCGCCATAACGCCTTGGATAAAGTCATTGGCGAGTGCCTGTTGGCGGGTCGCTTGCCGTTGCGCGACGAATTGATTTTAGTGAGCGGGCGCGCCAGCTTTGAGCTGATGCAGAAGACCATCATGGCGGGAGGCGCAACGCTGCTGGCGGTGAGCGCGCCTTCGACGCTGGCCGTCACGTTGGCGCAAGAATTCGATGTGACCTTGGTGGCGTTTCTGCGTGAGCAGAGTTTTAACGTCTATCACGGCGCGGAGCGCGTGCGATGAAGGACGCAGCGGATTCCAAGCCGGCAAATCCCGAGGACGAAATCAGAATCACAGCGGCGTCGACCTATGCCGGCGGAGTGCCGTCGGTGCTCGCGACATTAAAGCACGCGCGTGACGCGGGCCTGATGCGCAGCGTAACGACACTGCTGCAGGTCAATCAAAAGAGCGGGTTCCAATGTCCCGGCTGCGCTTGGCCGGACCCCGAAGAACGCGGACACGCGGAATTTTGCGAGCAAGGCGCCAAGGCGGTGACCGATGAAATCACCCCGCGCCGTCTGACGGCAGATTTCTTTCAAACGCATTCCATTACGTCACTGCGCGCGCAGTCCGACCATTGGCTCAATCAACAGGGGCGCTTGACCGAACCGCTGTGGCGTCCGCCGGGTGCGGATCATTATCGTGCCATCGACTGGGAACAGGCGTTCAGCTTGATCGGCGCCGAACTGCGCGCCTTGCCTTCCCCCGACGCGGCGATTTTTTATGCTTCGGGTCGCACCAGCAATGAAGCGGCCTTTCTTTATCAATTGTTTGCGCGCGCGTTCGGCACTAACAATTTGCCCGATTCTTCCAACATGTGTCACGAGTCGAGCAGTGTCGCACTCAAGAGCCAGTTAGGCAGCGCCAAAGGCACGGTCACGTTGGAGGACTTCGCGCAGGCTGATCTCATTTTTATCATCGGGCAAAATCCTGGGACCAATCATCCGCGCATGTTGCGCACTTTGCAGGCGGCGGCGCGTCGCGGCAGCAAGATTATCGCTATCAATCCCTTGCACGAGGCGGGCCTGACGCGCTTCAAAGACCCGCAGGAAATTTCCGGCTTGTTGGGCACGGGTACGCCGCTCGCACACTTGTTTTTGCAAGTGCGGCTGAGCGGCGACGTGGCCTTGCTCAAGGGCATTATCAAGGCGGTGATCGCGCACGCCGAGCAACACGCGGGCGCCGGCCTGGATCACGACTTCATCCGTGAGCACACTCATGGATTCGACGCCTATAAAGCCGCGCTGGCAGAAGTGCCTTGGGATGACATTGAAGCGCAGGCGGGCATTACGCGCGCGCAAATCCACACGGCGGCACAATATTATGTGAACGCCAAACGCGTCATTTGCTGCTGGGCGATGGGACTTACGCAGCATCCGGAGGCGGTCGCGACAATTCACGAAGTGGTGCATTTGCTGATGATCGGCGGCCACCTCGGGCGTGCCGGTGCCGGAGCGTGCCCGGTGCGCGGCCATAGCAACGTGCAGGGTGATCGCACCATGGGCATCACGGTTGCGCCCACCGCCGAGTTTTTGCAGCGCCTGGAACACACCTTCGCCATCACCACGCCGCGCCTGCCCGGCTATCACGTGGTGGCGGCCATCAAGGCCATGGCGACGGATCAGGCCAAGGTGTTCTGTGGCCTGGGCGGAAATTTTTTGGCGGCCTCACCTGACACCGAATTCACCGCCGCCGCCTTGCAGCGCTGCCGCTTGAGCGTGCAGATTTCCACCAAGCTCAACCGCTCGCATCTCATCACCGGTGCGCAAGCGCTTATTTTGCCGTGCCTGGGACGCTCCGAAGAGGATTTACAAAAGAGCGTGCCGCAGTTTGTCACCACCGAAAATTCGATGGGCTTTATCAGTCGTTCGGCAGGGCGCTTAGCGCCGCCGTCGCCACAGGTGCGCAGCGAGGTCGCGATCATCGCCGGCATCGCGCGCCATAGCTTGGGTGACTCAAGCGGCATTGCCTGGGAAGGCTATACCGGAAATTACAATTTGATTCGCGCTGCAATCGAGACGGTCATCCCCGGATTCGAACGCTACAACGAACGGATGCAAAGCACGCAGGGCTTCTCACTTCCGCATGCGGTGCGCGATGCGCGGCGTTTCGACACAGCGCATGGCCGGGCGTTGTTTATGTTGCATTCCCTACCCAGCCGGCGGTTAGGCGACGCCGAATTTACCCTGATGACGATTCGTTCGCACGACCAGTTCAACACCACAGTGTACGGTTTGGATGACCGCTATCGGGGCATCTACGGTGGCCGGCGCGTGGTATTGATCAATCCCGAGGATCTGCAAACGCACCACCTGCGCGCCGGTGAGCTGGTCGATCTTGTGAGTGAGTTTAATGGCGTGGTGCGCCGTGCCAAACAATTCCGCTTGGTCCCGTACGATATTCCGCAACGCTGTTTGGCTGCTTATTATCCCGAGACCAATGTGCTGATTTCCATCGACAACCTGGCTGCAGAAAGTCATACCCCGGCATCGAAATTTGTAGTTGTTAAGCTTCAATCCGACACTACTAACATTAATGGGACGCTACCCCAATGTCAGGAGTTAGGTAAATGAAATTTCTGATCTACCGCTATAACCCCGAAACCGACACCGCGCCACGCATGCAGGAGCAGGTGCTGACGCAGATTCGGCCGGACATGATGCTGCGCGATGCGCTGATCGAGATCAAAGCGCGTGACGAGAGTTTGAGTTTCCGGCATTCCTGCGGCGAGGGGGTGTGTGGGTCCGACGCGTTGAACATCAATGGTCGCAACGGACTGGCGTGTATCACGCCGCTGGCTGATTTGACTGAACCCATCGAAGTGCGTCCGCTGCCGGGCCTGCCGGTGATCCGCGATCTGGTCGTGGACATGAGCCAGTTTTTTAATCAGTACCGCGCGGTGAAGCCGTATTTAATCCGTCACGATGCGGAACCCGAAGTCGAATACCGGCAAAGCCCCGCACAACGCGACCAGCTCGACGGTTTGTACGAGTGTATTTTGTGCGGCGCGTGTTCCTCGGCCTGCCCGTCGTTCTGGTGGAATCCGGAAAAATTTCGTGGTCCGGCGGCGTTGCTGCAAGCGTGGCGCTGGCTCGCCGACTCGCGCGATCAGGCGGGTGACGAACGCCTGCAAGATCTCGAAGGCCCGTACAAATTATTCCGCTGCCACACCATCATGAATTGTGTCGAGGTCTGCCCCAAGGGGCTGAACCCGACGCGCGCCATCGCCAAAATTAAAGAGCGCATGTTGCAGCAGGTGATCTAAAAGAGGAATGCTTGGCGGTACGCAATTGGCCTGGAACTGCGGGTTACAAGATGAATTTTTTGCGTGCGGTCGAGTACAGCCGGCAAACGCAAATTTTTATTTATTGCGACCCGTGGTACGGCGGACAAGACGGTTTGCTGCCACGCCGCGTGCGGGTGGTGTGACTCCAGAGGGGGCCGATTTTTCGCCCGCGATGTTCTGCTGCGCGTTTCGCGCCTGGGCCGCCAGGATCTGCGGAAGGTGCAGCTCAACCCACGTGCACAGCGCGCTAAGTGTCTTGGTCAGGTCCTCGCCCAGCGGGGTGAGCGAGTATTCCACCTTCGGCGGCACAATCGGATAGACGACTCGTTGGATGATCCCGTCGGTCTCAAGCTGCCGAAGGACTTGGGTCAGCATCTTTTGGGAGATGCCGTCGACCTTTCTCTGCAGCGTGCCGTATCGCAGTGTTCCTGCGGCCAGGGCATAAACCACCAGCGCAGTCCATTTGTCCGCAACGCGCTCCAAGACCCAGCGCGACGGACAGTCATGGTTCAACACGTCCGGTCGCAGGGCATTTAGTCTTTTACGCACCATAAGGTGCGTATCGTACCGGCAGGTATGTACTTGTCAAACTGCATTGTGCGCGACACTATCAGGCGTCTTACAGAGGGGGAAAATCGGTGGGTGCCGCAACGCGGCCTCGGAGTTCATCGATTATTTAGGAGGGGGTGATATGGGAAGAGTGCTACAGCCTTTCGAGTATTACGAGCCGTTGACGGTCACCGAGGCGTTGAGCCTCATGTCCTCTGCGAGCACCAAGGTGCTCGCAGGCGGCTGCGATCTGGTACCAAGCATGCGGTGTGGGATCGTGCGGCCGACCCGGGTTGTGAGTCTCAGGAAAGTTCGCGGATTAGATGTGCTCAAGCTGGATCCGCGCGGGGGATTCCATGCCGGAGCGCTGGTGAAAATCCACCAGTGCGCAACTCATGCCCGGGAGGGCGATGGTCTGGCGGCACTGTGGGATGCGGTTGAACTGGTCCAGCCGCACATTCGCAACATGGGTACCCTGATAGGTAATGTTTGCAGCGCGGTGCCTTTCCTTGATATTCCGGTTGCGCTCGTCGCGCTGCAGGCTGAAATCCGGATCACCAACGGCAATAGCCAGCGTGCGCTTCTGGTCGAGGATTTCTACACGGCGGCGGGAACGACCGCGCTCAAGGCGGGGGAGCTGGTATTGTCGATTGCCTTGCCGCCCCCGGCGCAGAATGCGAGCAGCGCGCACTTCAGGATCAACAAAGGGCGACGCCGCGAAGCTGATCTCCCGAAAGTGAACGCCTCTTGCTATGTGGCCTTGGATGCGCCGACGAAAACCATCGTTGAGGCCGTTATCGCGGTCGGCTGTTGCAGCTTCCGACCGTTGCGGATGCGCGAAGCCGAAGCGGTACTGAAAGGCGCGCCCGCAGAACGAACGTCGTATGCGCGTGCCGCCGCAGCGGCAGCTAAGTGCATCGCCCCGCTGACCAATGCTCCCTGGGTCGAGGAGACTAGGCAGGAGTTCGTGCACGCGCTGGTCTTCGATGCGCTGGAAAAGGCCGCGCACCGGGCAAGCTCCAAAACAAACACGTCGAGGAGCGCCGCATGAACCCTATTAAAGCAATCTCCAAGCACGTTGCCACATTCAGGATCAACGGACGAGATCGTGAAACCATCATCGAGCCGCACATGCTGCTGGTCGATGTCATTCGCGAAAAACTTGGCCTCACGGGGACCAAACGCGCCTGCGGTACCGGCAACTGCGGGAGCTGCACGGTGCTGCTCGACGGAGTTCCGATCCGCACCTGTATTTGCCTCGCCATTACCGCAACCGGCTCAGCCATCACCACCATTGAGGGCCTTGCAAAATCGGACGGCACGCTGCACCCCTTGCAACAGGCCTTTATCGATCATGCCGCCTCGCAATGTGGTTTTTGCATCCCCGGAATGTTGTTGGCGTCTGCGGCGTTGCTTGCGGACAACCCCAAGCCGACGCGCGCTGCGGTGAAGCGCGCGCTCGTCGGCAATATCTGCCGCTGCACCGGCTATGTGAAGATTATCGATGCCGTGCTCGACGCTGCCACCCAGCGAACCAAAACTATGGAGGTGCGGACATGAGCGCGGAATTTTCGTACATCGGCAAGCGGATGCCCCGGCCGGACATCGGTCCGAAAGTGACGGGCGAAGCCAAGTACACGGAGGACATGGTCGTTCCGGGCATGCTCGAAGGGCGCATTCTCTGCAGTCCTCATGCGCACGCCAAAATCAAGAACATCGACACGTCGAAGGCCCAGGCCTTGCCGGGCGTCGTCGCCGTCATCACGCATCGGGACGTACCGGATCGCAAGTTCACGCGCTCGACCATGGCCGAGGCAGAACCCGGCGGCCTGTATCCCATGGAGCGGCAGGACCAATACGTTCTCGCCGAGAAAGTTCGTTATATCGGCGACTGGGTGGCTGCGGTGGCCGCCGAGGATATCTACACCGCCGAGAGGGCGCTCGATCTCATCGAAGTCGAATACGAGTTATTGCCGACCATCTTCGATCCTTTTGCGGCTCTCGACCAGCAAGCCCCGCAAGTCCACGACGATGCGCCGGGCAACATTGCGTTCGAGGGGGAGTATCCCTTCAATTGTGGCGATGTCAAAAGCGCTTTCGAGCAGGCCGAGGTGTTCGCTGAGTTCGCGGGTGTCAATTCGCGTCAGAAGCATCTCCATCTGGAGACCGACGCCGCGATCGCTTGGTGGGATGCCAGCCGGCGTTTGAACATCATTTCGCCGGCGCAGGGAGCGCACCTCGGCAAGCGGCATCTCGCCAAGCGCATTTTCACCGACCTCAGCGAAGGCGACATTCACTGGATCTCGCCTGCAATCGGCGGCGGCTTTGGTGCGCGGCTAGCACTGGGCGTCGAACCGGTGGCGGTGGTGTTGGCCAGAATGAGCGGGCGGCCGGTGCGGGTCACGATGACGCGGGAGGAGGATTTTTCGGGTTACAGCTCGCGCACGGACCAACACCAGACGATCCGGATTGGAGCGCAGAAGGACGGCACGATCACCGCCATCGAGCAGCAGATCGTCTCGGACTCGGGCGCCTACCTCTCGCACAGCGCCACGACCTCAATCGTCAACTGCGTGCAAACCCTGGGCCTCTTCAGTTGCCCGAATATCCTTGGACAAATCAAAGTTGTGTACACCAACACGCCCACTACCAGCGGCTTTCGCGGCTACGGCAACCCGGAAGGCGCCTTCATCATGCAGCAGGCGGTCGATATCGTGGCGGAAAAACTTGGCATGGATCCGGTCGAGTTCCGGCTCAAGAATATTCGCAAGGTCGGTGAACCGAGCATCTTCCCGCCGGTCGCGCTTGCGCATACCGCGCTCGCGCAATGTATCCACGTGGGTGCCGAGCGCTTTGGCTGGAAGCAGAAGTGGGCGGGCTGGGGAAAAGTCAAGACCGGCCGACATCGCCGTGGAGTAGGCCTATCCGTACTAGCGAACTGTACGAGTGCCGGCGGGGTGTTGCTTGAGCATTCGAGCGCGATGATCAAAGTGATGGCGGACGGCTCGGCTAATCTGATCGTCAGTCCCACCGAAATGGGGCAAGGCATTCTGTGCGGCCTGCAACAGGTAGCGGCGGAAACTGCGGGCCTGAAGTTCGAGAATATCCGGATGGTCAGCGGCGACACCGACGTCACGCTGTTCGACATCGGCTCGCATGCGAGCCGATCCATGTTTGTGATCGGCAACGCGGTCGCCAACGCCGGCGCCAAGATCAAGGAGCAGATCCGCGTGCTTGCCGTGCCAAAGTTCGAAAAGTGGCAAAAGAAGGTTACGCCTGCCGAAATCGAGGTGCGCGAGGGCCGTGTCTTCCTCAAGGAGGATCCCAGCGTCGGCTTCGATGTGAGCGAAGTTGCGCACGACGCGATCTACAACTTCGGCTTCGCAGGTGCGCAAATCGCCGCTACCGGTTCTTATCTCGCAACCGATATGGCACAGAACCACCAAGCGGCATTCGCCGAGGTTGAGGTCGATACCGAGACCGGCGCCATCACCGTCTTGAAGTATGTCGTCGCCCATGACATCGGCCGCGCCATCAATCCGCAGCTTGTCGAAGGGCAGATGGAAGGTGGGGCAGTGCAAGGTCTGGGGTTCGCGCTGACCGAGGATTTCATCGTGGATCCCGAGACCGGGCGTGTTCTCACTGATAGTTTGTTCACCTACCGGCCGCCGCTTACTACCGACGTACCGGAAATGGATAACCTCCTGGTCGAAGATGCCGCGCCAAACGCCGGTCCATTCGGTGCCAAGGGCGTGGGCGAGTTGCCCGTAGCCAGCCCGGCAGCGGCAATCGCCAATGCGGTCTACGACGCCATCGGGGTGCGCATCCATTCCCTTCCAATGGCGCCCGAGAAGCTGCTGTATGCGTTGCGCCATCGTGGCGAGGGACCGGCACCCGGCGCATCGCGCGTGACGGGGCAGTTTCTATAGGGCACTTCTATAAATCCATATTTCATCCCAACTGCCCAACTGCGGCGTTGCGGAAAAAATTTCTTGCTTACATAGCAGCATATGCGCGCGGCGAAATTTTTTTCGCGCCTTGCATTTGGGCGAACTCTGGATTTATAGAAGTGCCCTATAATGACTGGTTATTCACGAAATACACGCTGTGTTTGCCCACCATTTGACGGGGCAGGAAGAGTTACCATGAATCAAGAGGCTAATATCGACTCCCGTCTACGCTGGCAATGCCGCCGTGGCATGTTGGAGCTGGATGAATTACTGCACGGTTACCTGGAGCACCACTATGCGCAGGCGGATGCGCGCGAGCAGGGGGCATTTCGCACCTTGTTGACATTTCCTGATCAGGAACTATTCGACTATTTTTTCGGCGCGGTTGCGCCAGCCGATCCGAAGCTATGCAATGTCATTGAACACATACGCCGCGCCGCTGGCACTTGAGATTACTGCGTCGGTGCCGTTCGCGCTGCTGCTGGTCTGCGCGCATGTCGGCGCGGTGGCGGTGTTGGTGATGTTGCCGGTGGCGCAGGAGTTGATCGCAGTGTTAGCTTTTTTGGCAGCGGTGCATGCGCTGTATGCGACACGGCGACACGCGTTACTGCGCGACGCGAAGTCGGTGGTCAAGGTGCTGTGGGATGCGCAGGATGAATGGACACTCACACGCCGCGACGGCACAACCTGCAGCGCGTGGTTGCTGCCCGGCAGTTATCGGCATCCGCTGCTTACGGTGTTGAATTTTAAAGTCTCTACTTGGCGCTGTAGTTCGGTGATTGTATTTCCGCAGCGTGTAAACGCGGAAAGCTTTCGGCAATTGCGCGTCAGGATGCTGCTGGTGAGTAGTTTGCCGGAGTGAGCACGGTGTTCTGTGGCGGGCGCGACTTGTCCGCGACCGGATGATTGAGGGTGTAATGCAGGCCGCGACTTTCCTTGCGCGCCATGGCGCAGCGGATGATCAAGTCCGCCACCAGCACCAGATTGCGCAGCTCCAGCAAGTCGTTGGTGACGCGGAAGTTGCAGTAGTAATCGTTGATTTCCCGCGCCAGCAAATCAGTACGATGTTTGGCGCGCTCCAAGCGCTTGTCGGTGCGTACGATGCCGACATAGTCCCACATGAAACGACGCAGCTCGTCCCAGTTATGCGTGACGACGACTTCTTCGTCCGAATCAGTGACCTGACTTTCGTCCCACTCGGGCAGCTCCGGCGGGCGCGCAACGTGGGTATCCTGCGCTTTGATATCGTCCTTGGCGGCGGCTGCAAATACCAGGCACTCCAGCAGTGAATTGCTGGCGAGGCGATTGGCGCCGTGCAAGCCGGTGTGGGCGATTTCACCGATGGCATACAGCCCCGGAATATCGGTGCGGCCGCGCAAGTCGGCCATCACGCCGCCGCAGGTGTAGTGCGCTGCCGGCACCACCGGAATAGGCTCGCGCGTGATGTCGATGCCGTATTCCAGGCAGCGTGCGTACACGGTGGGAAAATGACTGCGGATGAACTCGGCGGGCTTGTGACTGATGTCGAGCAACACGTATTGCAGACCGAGGCGTTTGATCTCGTGATCGATGGCGCGCGCCACGATGTCGCGTGGCGCCAGTTCACCGCGCGAGTCGAAGCGCTGCATGAAACGGGTTTTGTCGGGCAGCAACAACAAGCCGCCTTCACCACGCACCGCTTCGGTGACCAAAAACGATTTCGCCTTGGGGTGATACAGGCAGGTGGGGTGGAATTGAATAAACTCAAGATTTGACACCCGGCAGCCTGCGCGCCACGCCATCGCAATGCCGTCGCCGGTCGAGACATCCGGGTTGGTGGTGTACAGATACGCCTTGCTCGCGCCGCCGGTGGCGAGCACCGTGAAGCGCGCGCGGTACACCTGCACCTTGCCGTGTTCGCGATCAAGAATATAAGCGCCCAGGCAGCGTCGTGTGCCATTGTCAGGCGTGTGCGAAGTGATTAGATCAACTGCGATATGGCGTTCGAATAATTGAATGTTGCTGCGTCGTCGCACCTGCGTGACCAAGCTGGTCTCAATCGCCGCGCCGGTGGCGTCGGCGGCGTGGATCACGCGCCGATGGCTGTGTCCGCCTTCGCGCGTCAAATGATAATGTTCGACCCCATCGGCGCCTTTCTCCTGTGTGAACGGCACGCCTTGGTCGATCAGCCACTCAATTTGTTCTTTGCCGTGAGCTGCGGTGTGGCGTACCACGGCCGGGTCGCAGAGTCCGGCGCCGGTGCGCAGCGTGTCGTCGACATGCGAGTCAACCGAGTCGCTGGCATCCAGCACCGCAGACACGCCGCCTTGCGCATACACGGTGCTGCCTTCGGTGATTTCTTTTTTAGCGACTAAACCGATGCGCAAATGATCCGGCAGGCGCAACGCCAAACTGAGGCCGGCAGCGCCGCTGCCGATGATCAATACGTCGAATTGAAATTGATGCGCCATCAGAAGGCATTTCTAATATGGTGAGTTAACAGACACTGTACAACGCTATGCTATCATCCCGGCCGACTGCGTTTTGCGGTACAGCGCGACCACACTATAACCGACGCGGATAGCCACCGCGAACTATCTGTTGAGTGCGCGGTCTACGTTAAAGACCTGCGCCAGGGCTTGAGATAAGGGGAAGCCCGAATGGGCGAGCGAGAGGTCGATCAAGAATTAGTTGTGCGCGTGCAGAAGGGCGAGAAGCGCGCCTTCGACTTGTTGGTGCTCAAGTATCAGCACAAGGTCGTCAATCTGATCTCGCGTTATATTCGTGATTCAAGTGAAGTGTACGACGTTGCACAAGAGGCCTTTATAAAAGCCTATCGCGCGTTACCACAGTTTCGCGGCGAGAGCGCGTTCTACACTTGGATGTATCGCATCGCCATCAACACGGCGAAGAATTATCTGGTCTCGCAAGGACGCAAATTACCCAGTATCGACATTGATGCGCAGGATGCGGAACAATTCGAAGGTGAGTCGGGTCTGAAAGATAACGACACACCCGAGCGCATCGCATTAAAGGACGAGATCGAAGCGACCGTATTAAAGGCGATTGAAGATTTACCCGAGGATTTACGTACGGCCATTACCTTGCGCGAATTAGAAGGATTAAGTTACGAAGAGATCGCTGAAACCATGCAATGCCCCGTCGGTACCGTGCGCTCGCGGATCTTCCGCGCTCGCGAGGCCATCGATAAACGCTTGCAGCCCCTGTTAGACTAATACTTGCAGCAGCTTAAAGGTGTGAAAGATGACTGAAACGGCAATGAATGGTGAAGCGCTCTCCGCACTGGTCGACGGCGAACTCAACGAGGTTGAATATGGAAATATACTTGATGCGATCAACCGGGAGCCCGAGTTAAAACAGCGTTGGGTGCGTTACCACATTGCCGCCGATGCCTTGAAAAAAGGCTTGCCGCCGGCGCTGTTAAAACCTGATTTTGCCGCCCGTGTGATGCAAGCCGTTGAAGCCGAACCGACAATTCTTGCCCCACGTAATATCACTCAAAAAATTAGCCCCGCTGCCAAACAACTTGCCGGATTAGCCATCGCCGCGTCGGTGACCGCCGTTGCGGTATTAAGTGTCCAGACTTGGCGCTTACAGGCGGGTGCCGAGCCTGCCGCCATCGCGCAAGTTGCACCGCCGGTTGTTAACGTGGTGCGCCCGATCACTGCGGTTGCAGTCGATAACGCACCGTTGCCCGCGCATGTGCAATCGCAAATCAATCAGTACCTGTTGAGCCATAATCAGAACGCACTCGCTGCGCAGCGTATGTTGCCGTATGCCCGTATCGTTGGCTTCGCCTCTGGCGATGCGGCGGAATAATGGCTGTTCTGCATCACTGTTTGTCCCCGCTAAGCTTTGCCCGAGTTTGTGCACTGTTGATCGTTTCTTCATCGGCATGCGCGGCGGACAGCGACCCGGCGGCCTTGAGTTTGTTGAAAGCCATGCACGATGCCGGGCGGCAACTGAATTACCAAGGCACGTTCGTCTACGTGAACAACGGCAAGATGGAATCGATGCAGATTTATCATCGCGCGGATGCCAAAGGTGACCATGATCGCATGGTGCATCTGAACGGCAGCACCCGTGAAGTGATCCGCGACGGCGACAAAGTCACTTGTATTTTGTCCGACAAGAAGTCGGTGCATGTCAGCAGGCTCGATGACGGGGCGCAACGCATTTTGTCAGCACTGCCGTCAAACTTCAGCGAATTCACCCAGTACTACACGTTTATGCTCGCCGGGCAGGACCGCGTGGCGGGCCGGGTTACCAAAGTGGTGCACGTCGACCCGCGCGACAAATTTCGCTACGGCTATCGTTTCTGGCTGGATGCCGAGAATGGGTTGTTGTTGAAGTCGCAGGTCTTGGCTGAAGACGGCGTGCCGATAGAGCAACTGATGTTCACGTCCATCGAAGTGGTGCGCGAGATTTCGCCTGAATTGCTCAAGCCGGAACTTAAGGGCGAGCATTACACCTTGACTGAAGACAAGAGCGAGGAGGACGTCGGATCCGCTGTGGCGCTCAACTGGCGGGTTGCTAATCCGCCGCTCGGTTTTTTATCCACCGGCCACAAAACCCGCCACGTTCTTACCGGCGGCGTGCCAACACATCACATTATTTTGTCCGATGGTTTGGCGTCGGTGTCGGTGTACATCGAAAAGCTTGACGCCGGTAAAAAGCGTTTTGTCGGTTCATCGTACATGGGCGCGGTGAATATCCATGGCGTCGTGGTCGACGAACACCAAGTCACCGTGGTCGGTGAAGTCCCGGCCGCAACCGTGAAAATGGTCGCGGACTCGATACAGTTTGTAAAACAGTAGGAAACTTTTTTGCACTACATATTTGCTCTACATTATTTCAGACCGCAGTCGCTGGGTGGCGTTTTGCTAATCCAGTCTACAGCTTGAAATTCCACATCCAACTCTTCCGGGCTTAAGGTGATCTATGAGTAACATTCGGTCGGGCGCACACGCCGCAGGCATTCTTTCCTTGGTATTTTTTATCTTTACGATGTCGGGTGCGCGCGCCGCAGTCAATTTGCCGGACTTCACGGAAATGGTGGAGAAATACAGCCCGGCGGTGATCAACATCAGCACCACACAAAAAGTCAAGCACCCGCCTGTGCAGCGCATGCCCAAGCCCGAGGGCGCGCCCGACAAGCCGGACGGCCCATACGGCGATTTGTTCAAGCACTTCTTCGGCGAGCCGGGCGGCGAAGATCCGGAGCCCTTCGACACGCAGTCGTTGGGCTCGGGCTTTATTATTTCGAGCGACGGCTATCTGTTGACCAATTATCACGTCATCAAAGACGCCGACGAAGTCGTCGTGCGCTTGAACGACCGGCGCGAACTGGTTGCCAAGGTGCTGGGTTTTGACGAGCGCAGCGATCTGGCCGTGCTCAAGGTCGAAGCGAAAGATTTGCCGGTGGTGAAAATCGGCCATTCAGAGAAGACCAAGGTCGGTGAATGGGTGTTGGCGATCGGTTCGCCGTTCGGTTTTGACCACACTGTAACGGCTGGCATTGTCAGTGCCATCGGCCGTAATCTGCCGCGCGAAAATTATGTGCCCTTCATTCAGACCGACGTGGCCATCAACCCGGGTAATTCCGGCGGGCCCTTGTTTAATTTGAACGGCGAAGTCGTCGGTATCAACTCGCAAATTTACAGCCGCACCGGTGGCTTCATGGGCTTGTCGTTTGCGATTCCCATCGACATGGCGATGTCGGTGGTCGATCAGATCAAGAGCCAAGGCCATGTTTCGCGCGGTTGGTTGGGCGTATTAATTCAAGACGTGACCCGTGAACTGGCCGAGTCCTTCGGCATGGACAAACCCAAAGGTGCGCTGGTCGCAAAAGTATTGCCCAGCAGCCCGGCCGAAACCGCCGGCTTTCAGGTCGGCGACGTGATCGTGGAATACAACGGTCGCGAAGTCACCACTTCGTCGGCGTTGCCGCCGATGGTGGGTGTGACCAAAATCGGCGAAAAAACGCCAGTTAAGATCATTCGTAATCGCGAGACGATGAATCTGAAGGTGGTGATCGGCGAATTGCCTAAAGATGAAGATATAAAGTTGGGCGATTCCGGTGGCACGAAAACCTTGACTGATGCGCGTCTCAAAGTGACGGTGGCAGAAATTACCGACCGCGAACGCGAAGAGCTGGATCTCAAAGAGAATGGTGTGTTGGTCAAACAGGTCAAAGCCGGTCCGGCCGGTAAAGCCGGCATGCGTGACGGCGATGTGATTTTGATGATCAACAACGAGCAAGTCACCAATCTGGCCGTGTTCAAGCGTGTGGCGGAAAAATTGCCGGTAGGCAAGTCCATTCCGATCCTGGTGCAGCGCCGCGGTGGGCCGGTGTTTTTGGCTTTAAGACTTGCCGAAAAAGACTGACGCCCCCGCGTTAAATCACTTACAATTCCGGGCCACTGCGCGCTACGACGCACGCCCTGAGTATTCCGCAGGCGCCCGCAACGGCGCCTGTTTTGTTTGAGATCCTGTTATTGTTTTGAGGTTTAGCAATTCATGTCGATTGACATGCGGCACATCCGCAATTTCTCCATCATCGCGCACATTGATCACGGCAAGTCGACGCTGTCGGATCGTCTGATCCAGATTTGCGGCGGACTGGAAGCGCGCGAAATGTCTGAGCAAGTGCTCGACTCGATGGACTTGGAAAAAGAACGCGGCATCACCATCAAGGCACAGAGCGTTACGCTCAATTACAAAGCCCGCAACGGCGAAATCTACAAACTGAATTTCATCGATACGCCCGGCCATGTCGACTTCACCTACGAAGTCTCGCGTTCGTTGGCCGCCTGCGAAGGCGCGCTGCTAGTGGTGGATGCCTCGCAAGGCGTCGAAGCGCAAAGCGTCGCCAACTGCTACACGGCGTTGGAGCAAGGGCTGGAAGTGGTGCCGGTGCTCAACAAAATCGATCTGCCGCAATGCGAGCCCGAACGCGTGGTCGACGAGATCGAAAACATCATCGGCATTGAGGCGCATGGCGCGGTGCTGGTGAGCGCCAAGACCGGCTTAGGGATAGCAGACTTGCTGGAATCGCTGATCGAACGCATCCCGCCGCCCGAAGGCGATGCGAACGCGCCGTTGCAGGCGCTGATCATCGATTCGTGGTTCGACAATTACCTGGGCGTGATTGCGCTGGTGCGCGTCAAACACGGCGTCATCAAAAAAGGCCAGAAGATGCTGGTGATGTCCACTGGGCGTAGCTACGTGGTGGATCGCGTCGGCATTTCCACTCCCAAGAAAAAAGACACTGAAGAATTACGCGCTGGCGATGTCGGTTGGGTGATCTCGAACGTCAAGGAAGTCGACGGCGCGCCGGTCGGCGACACCTTGACCGATGCCGCACGACCCGCCGACAAGCCCTTGCCCGGTTTCAAACCGATCAAGCCGCAAGTGTTCGCCGGTCTGTTCCCGGTCAACACCGAAGACTACGAACATCTGCGCGACGCGCTCGCCAAGCTGCGTTTGAACGATGCGGCGTTGTTTTACGAGCCGGAAACGTCGCATGCGTTAGGCTTCGGTTTTCGTTGCGGCTTTCTCGGCCTGCTGCATATGGAAATTATTCAGGAACGGCTGGAGCGCGAATACGATCTGGACTTGATCACCACCGCGCCGACCGTGGTGTACCAGGTGCTCGACCATCGCGGCGAGGTGCATAATGTTGACAATCCATCCAAATTGCCCGAAGAAGGCAAGATCGCCGAGATGCGTGAGCCCATCATCACCGCCAATATTCTGGTGCCGCAGGAATATCTGGGCAGCGTCATCACACTGTGCGTCGAGAAGCGCGGCGTACAGAAAAAAATGCTCTATGTCGGCAAACAGGTGCAACTGAGTTACGAGTTGCCGATGGCGGAAGTGGTGATGGATTTCTTTGACCGGCTGAAGTCGGTGAGCCGGGGCTACGCGTCGCTGGATTATGCATTTGAGCGTTTTCAACCTGCCGATTTGGTGCGGCTGGATGTGCTGATCAACGGCGAACGCGTCGATGCACTGTCGGTGATCGTGCATCGCGAACAGTCGTATCCGCGCGGCCGCGATCTGGTCGAGCGCATGAAGGAATTGATCCCGCGTCAGATGTTCGAAATTGCCATTCAAGCGGCCATCGGCGCACACGTCATTGCGCGCAGCTCAGTGAAGGCAATGCGCAAAAACGTCATTGCCAAATGTTACGGCGGCGACGTTTCGCGCAAACGCAAACTACTCGAAAAACAAAAAGCCGGTAAAAAACGCATGAAACAAGTGGGCTCGGTGGAGATTCCGCAAGAGGCGTTTTTGGCGGTGCTTAAAGTAGGAAAGGATAAATGAACATTGATTTTGCTGCGGTGTTAGCCTCCTTGGCAGCCGTGACCGGCGTGGTTTGGGGTCTGGACATTTTATTTTTGAAACCCAAGCGCACCGCCCAGGCGGATGAGATTTTAGCCGCAGCCGGTGCGGACGATACGGCGCGTGTTTTGGCTCAGCGTAAAGCCGAAGTGCTGCTGCGCGAATCGCATATGGTCGAATACGCGCGTTCGTTTTTCCCGGTGATTTTTGCCGTGCTGATCTTGCGTTCGTTTCTGGTCGAGCCGTTTCGCATCCCCTCCAACTCGATGATGCCCACGTTGTTGACCGGTGATTTTATCCTGGTCAACAAGTTCGCTTACGGCATTCGTCTGCCGGTGCTCAATGCCAAGGTGCTCGACATCGGCGGACCTAAACGCGGCGACGTGTTCGTGTTTCGCTTCCCCAAAGACCCGTCCATCGATTACATCAAGCGCGTGATCGGCTTGCCCGGCGATCACATCGTGTATCAAAACAAGGTGCTGTACATCAACGAAACGCGCATGGATCAGGTGGCTTTGGGGCTGTATACCGGCGCGGGTTCCGGCATCGTGATGAGCGGTGCGGCTCAACTGGTGGAACAATTGGACGATGTTAAACATGACATCCTGATCGATCCGCGCAAAAATTACGGCGACTTCGACGTGCGCGTGCCGCCGGGCTCGTATTTCGCGATGGGCGACAATCGTGACAATAGCAACGACAGCCGCTTTTGGGGCACGGTGCCTGAAGCGAATCTGGTCGGCAAGGCGTTCATGATCTGGATGAATTTCGATTCCGCCGATTCACGGGTTGATTGGAGTCGTATCGGTTCGCGCATTAATTAGGAGGCCGGCATGACAATGATTCCCGGACGCCAACGCGGCATGACCACCATTGGGTTAGTGCTGCTGCTGGCAGTCATCGCGTTCTTTGTTTTGCTCGGTTTGAAGCTCTACCCGATTTACTACGACAGCTTCAAAGTTGGCGCAGCACTGGACTCGCTAAAAACAGATTCGGCCTCGACGAGCAAATCCTCGACGGAAATGGTTGACCGCTTGATGAAACGCTTGAGCGTCGACAACGTTGATCATGTGGAAAAAAGCGATGTGACAGTGGAAAAATCCGCCAAGGGCATGCGGATATCGGTCGATTACGAGGCGCGGAAAAACATTATTGGCAATATCGATCTCGTGGTGTCCTTCAGCAAAGCAGTCGAGGTTGACAATTGATACTAAGCTGCATCCGAGCGCCGGGTTTATTAGGCACTGTCTGCGGGCCCGCGCTTGAATGCCGCTTAGCATGACACCGAATTTTGCCCGCCTGTATCGCGCGCTACACTACGAATTCCGCAATCCGGGCTTATTACAAATCGCCCTGACTCATCGCAGTGTCGGGGCTGACAACAACGAGCGCCTGGAGTTTTTAGGCGATACCATTCTCAGCTTTATCATCACCAATGCGTTGTACACGCGCTTCCCGCACGACGACGAAGGCACGCTCAGCCGTTACCGGGCACGCTTGGTGAAAGGCGAAACGTTGGCGACGGCGGCACGCGTGTTACATCTGGGTGAGTATTTGCGCTTGGGCCCGGGCGAACTCAAAAGCGGTGGTTTTGACCGCGATTCCATTCTTGCCAATGCGCTTGAGGCGATCATCGGCGCGGTGTATCTCGACGGCGGCCTTGTGCATGCCAGTGAGCTGGTGCTGAACATCTTGCAGCAGCCCTTGGAAAATGTCGCTGCCGTGGGCGGGGTGAAAGATCCAAAAACGCTGCTGCAAGAATTATTGCAAGCGCGGCGCGCGCCCCTGCCGGACTACAGCGTGGTAAAAATCAGCGGCGAACCCCACGCGCAAGCGTTCACCGTCACCTGCTGCGTCGAAGGGTTAAAGCAGCCGGTCGTCGGTGAAGGCGCCAGTCGCCGCAAAGCGGAGCAAGATGCCGCACACAAAGCGCTGCAACTGTTGTCGGGTTAAACTTGCGGAAGCACGTCAATACTTCACCTAGGTAATTTGCCAATGTCGGACCAGAAATCTTTCCGCTGCGGTTACGTCGCCATCGTCGGCCGGCCCAACGTCGGCAAATCCACGCTGCTGAACCGGCTCATCGGCCAGAAAATCAGCATCACCTCGCGCAAGCCGCAGACCACGCGCCATCGTATTCTCGGCATCAAGACGGTTGACGGCGCGCAGTTGGTATTCGTCGACACGCCTGGTGTGCATCGCGACGGCAAGCGTGCCATCAACCGGCATATGAATCGCACCGCACTTGCGGCGATTCAGGATGTCGATGCCATCGTATTCGTGATCGACGGCCTGGAGTGGAGCGACGAAGACCAGATGGTGCTGGATGCACTTAAAGGCGTCGCGACGCCGGTGGTGCTGGCATTAAATAAAGTCGACACCCTGCCCCAGAAAGAAGTGTTGCTGCCGTATCTGCAACAACTGGGCGAAAAAATGCAGTTCGCCGCAGTGTTCCCGCTGTCGGCGCAAAAAGGCACCAACGTCGACGTATTGGAGAACAAACTGATCGAGCTGCTGCCGGAATCCGCGCCGATTTATGCTGAAGATCAAATTACCGACCGCAGCGAGCGCTTTTTAGCGGCGGAATTCATTCGCGAAAAATTGATGCGCTCGCTGGGTCAGGAAATCCCGTATGCGCTCACCGTCGAGATCGAGCAGTTCAAAATGGACGGCGCGCTGCGGCGCGTGGCGGCAGTGATCTTGGTGGAGCGCGAAGGACAGAAGCGCATCGTCATCGGCAAGGCCGGACAGGGCTTGAAAGAAGTGGGTCGTCAGGCGCGCGAACAGATGGAGCGCACGTTCGGCGGCAAAGTTTTTTTGGAATTGTGGGTCAAGGTGCGCGAAGGCTGGTCGGACGACGAACGCGCCTTGCGCAGCCTCGGCTATAAGGATGAGTAATGTTTCGCGCGTGACCTTGCAACACGGCTTTGTGTTGCACCATCGCGCGTATCGCGACACCAGTGTGTTGCTCGAACTGTTCACGCCGGAGCACGGCCGCGTTGGTGCGGTGGCGCGCGGCGTACGTAAAGAAAAGTCACGCTGGGCCGCCTTCCTGCAACCGTTCCGGCCCTTGTTATTGTCGTGGAGCGGGCGCGGTGAGCTGGTGACGCTGACCGGCGTGGAGGACGACGGGGTGGGGCTGTCGTTCCCGATGGCAGTCGCGCCTTGTGGGTTTTATCTGAATGAAATCATGCTGCGCTTGCTGCAGCGCCACGATGCTCACCCGCAGTTATTTGCAAGCTACGCGGCGGCCTTGCGTGATTTGAGCGCAGTGCCGGACGATCCTGCCGTCGCGCAGGAACGCATTTTGCGCACGTTCGAAAAGCGTTTGCTGGACGAACTTGGCTATGGATTGATGCTCGATCACGCCGCCGACACCGGCGCTGCATTGCAGCCCGAACAACATTACAGCTATGAACTGGAGCGCGGACCGGTCGCGTACAATGAGCGTTCGGCGAGTGTCGCCGTCAGCGGCGCGACCTTGCTGGCGCTTGGGCGCCTGGACTTGACTGATGCGCAATGCCTGCGAGAAGCCAAGCGGTTGATGCGCACGGTGCTGGCGCATTATCTGGGCGACAAGCCACTGCACAGTCGAACACTCATTCAGCGTAGCGTGCGCCCGACGCAAGAAATAAAGGCATGAACTGATGAACATACAAAACACTCTCCTGCTTGGAGTCAACATCGACCACGTCGCGACCATTCGCCAAGCGCGGCACACGCGCTATCCTGATCCGATTCAAGCCGCGATTGCGGCGGAAAGCGCCGGTGCCGACAGTATCACGCTGCATTTGCGCGAAGACCGCCGCCATATTCAGGAACGTGACGTGGAGATGCTCAAAGGCATTTTGCTCACGCGCATGAATTTGGAAATGGCCGCGACCGACGCCATGCTGAAGTTTGCCGAACGCATGCAACCGACCGATTGTTGTCTGGTGCCGGAACGTCGCGAAGAACTGACCACCGAGGGCGGTTTGGACGTGGCCGGCAATCTCTCGCGCTTGCGTGAGGTCTGTCAGCACTTGCGCATGGCGGGTGTGCGCGTGTCGTTGTTCATCGAACCGGACACGCGTCAGATCGACGCCGCCTGTGCCGCCGGTGCGCCGGTGATTGAAATTCATACCGGCCGCTATGCCGAGGCCAAGAGTGAGTTTGAACGCGGCAACGAATTCGAACGCATCGCGGCCGCAGCGCGCTACGGCGTAACGCAAGGCTTGCAGGTCAATGCCGGCCACGGGTTAAATTATCAAAACGTGCAACCTATCGCTGCGCTGACGCAGTTGCGCGAACTGAATATCGGCCATGCAATCATCGCGCGCGCCTTGTTCAGTGGCCTGGAAGCGGCGGTGTGCGAAATGAAACGCCTGATGGTCGCCGCGAGAGCGCTGTGATTTTCGGCATCGGCACCGACATCGTGCGCGTGGCGCGCATGCAGGCCAACCTCGAACAACATGGCGAACGTTTTGTGGTGCGCGTGTTGAGTGATGTTGAGTTTGCCGAGTTTACCCAGTTGAGCAACGCCCCGCTGCAGGCGCGCTTTCTCGCCAAGCGTTTCGCCGCCAAAGAAGCCGCTGCCAAAGCACTGGGCACCGGCTTTCGCGACGGCCTGTCGCTCAAACACGCGGTGGTCGCGCACGATCCGCTTGGTAAGCCGTTATTGCAGTGGCAGGGCGCAGGCGGTGAGCTTGTCGCACGCCTGGGTGTGGGTGAAAGTTTTCTGAGTATTGCCGATGAAAGTGACTACGCCCTTGCCTATGTGGTTCTGTTGAAAAAAACCTAACCACCGGAAATCCCATGGATACGCGCAAACAACAACTCGTGGACTGGATCAAAACAAGCGCGCGCATACCATTTTTTGACATTAATCCGGCCTCTGACGACGCAAGCTTTCGGCGCTACTTTCGCATCGGTTTCGACGGCAAAACGCTAATCGCGATGGACGCGCCGCCGGAAAAAGAAGACAGCGCCAAATTCATACGCCTGGCACAGGTGTTCCAGCGTGCCGGTGCGCAGGTGCCGGACATCATCGAAGCCGATCCGTCGCGCGGGTTTCTGTTATTGACCGATCTTGGACAGACGCAATACCTAAAAGCATTAACCGCCGACAACGCGCAGCGCTTGTACGGCGATGCACTGGCAACCTTGCTGAGCGTGCAAACCACGCCGCTTGCCGAAGTGCGCGCGTTGCCTGCTTACGACGACGCGCTGCTGACGCGCGAGCTTGCAATCTTCGACGAATGGTTCGTGACTCGACATTTAGGCATCGCCTGGAACGACGCGCAGCGCCGCGTGTGGCAGCAAGCGTGCGCAGTGCTCAAACACTCCGCGCTCGAACAGCCGCGCGTGCTGGTGCATCGCGACTATCATTCGCGCAACCTGATGGTTACGGAGCGGCACAACCCCGGCGTGCTGGATTTTCAGGATGCGGTGTACGGTCCCATTACTTACGACCTCGCCTCGTTGCTGCGTGACTGCTACATCGCGTGGCCGGACGTGCAGGTGCAGCACTGGCTGGAACAGCATCGCAACCATTTGCTGAAGCGTGGCCTGCCGGTCAACGACGCGACGCAATTTCAGCGCTGGTTTGATCTGATGGGCGCGCAACGCCACCTCAAGGCGATTGGTATTTTTGCGCGCTTGCAGCATCGCGACGGCAAACCGGGCTACCTGCAGGATATTCCGCGCACGCTGAATTATGTATTGGATGTGTGCAGCCGCTATTCTGAATTGCGCGGCCTTGAAACCTTGCTGCATGGATTGTGAATTTCTATGCAGCGCTGCGCACTCTGCGAATGAAAATATGAAAGCCATGATTCTTGCCGCCGGGCGCGGCGAACGAATGCGCCCGCTGACCGACCACACGCCCAAGCCGCTGCTCAAGGTTGCCGACAAGGCGCTGATCGAATACCACATCGAAGGTCTCGTGCGAGCGGGATTTGCCGATATCATTATCAATCATGCGTGGCTCGGCGCACAGTTCGAGCAAGTATTGGGTGACGGCAAAAAATATGGTGCGCACTTGCAGTATTCGCCCGAAGGCAGCGCCGCGCTGGAAACCGGCGGTGGAATTTTCAACGCCTTGCCGTTGCTGGGCGCAGGACCATTTGTGGTAGTCAACGGCGACGTCTGGAGCGATTTTCCGTTTGAGCGCCTGCCGCGCAACCTGACCGTGCTTGCGCACCTGGTGCTGGTGCCGAACCCGCCGCAGCATCCGCACGGCGATTTCTTTTTTGCGGACGGTATATTACTTGAAACCGGCACAACCAAGCTCACGTTCAGCGGCATTGGCACGTATCGCGCAGAATTATTTGCCGGCTGCCGTCCCGGTGCATTTCCGCTGGCGCCCTTGCTGCGCGCGGCAATTGCGCAGGGTCGCGCCAGTGCTGAATGCTATGCAGGCGGCTGGTTTGACATCGGCACGCCGGAACGTATGGAACAATTAGACCGGAAATTGCGACTAAGGGGGTAGCGCTTGGGTATTGCTCAGGCCGTCCCCCTCTACCAAAGGAATCGTTATGCGTATAGAAAACTCTCCCGCACGCTGGCTGCCTGCCGCAGTTGTCGTTCTGATTACGATGGTCGGCGCCACCGCGTGCGCGGAACCGGTGGATTTCGAATTACCGGACATCAAAGGTGTGAAGCACAAATTATCCGAGTTTCGCGGTAAATGGGTGGTGGTGAATTATTGGGCGACATGGTGCCCACCGTGCCTGGAAGAGTTGCCCGAGCTGGTGATTTTTCACGAGACGCATAAAGACAAAGACGCCGTGGTGGTTGGGATTAATTTTGAAGATGTCGACACCGAGAAGCTTAAAAAATTTATCGATAACTATTCGATCAGTTACACCGTGCTGCGCAGTGCGCCCGGACCCAGCGGCGCGCTTGGTTCCATTCCGGGCCTGCCGACCAGTTTCATGATCAACCCCAAAGGCGAAGTGGTGGGCAAGCAGGTGGGTCAGGTCACCGGCAAGTCCATCGAAAAATTCATGGGCGAGGAAAGCACGCCTGCCAAGCCCAAATAGTCAATGAGGTGTAGCGGTATGCAAAGCGCGATACGAATAATGAGCGTGTTGTGGTTGTTGGCGGCGGTAGCAACGCCGCTGCATGCCGAGGTCGGACGCGACCCCTACAAATTTTTCTTCAACGAGACGTTTTACAATTTACAGGACGAGCTGGCCAAGGCGCGTGCGCAGGGCAAGGCCGGGGTCTTGATATTTTTTGAGCTGGATGAGTGCCCGTTCTGCCACCGCATGAAGGAGACTGTGCTCAACCAAGCGCCAGTGCAGGCGTATTTTCGCGAGCATTTCCTGGCGTTTGCCATCGATATCAAAGGCGATCTGGAAATGACCGACTTCGATGGCAACGTGCGCACGCAAAAAGATTGGGCGTTCGCCGGCAACCGGGTGCGCGCAACGCCGGTATTTCAGTTCTATGATCTGGACGGCAAGCCCACGGCACGCCTGACCGGCGCGACCTCGGGCGTGGATGAATTCATGTGGCTGGGCGAATACGTTGTCGCCGAAAAATACCGCGAAAAAGACATGTCGTTCGCCAAATACAAACGTGCAAAACGCGGCGAATGAAGCACGCCAGAAGGGCTCGAAGCGAGCGTTCCTTTCTCCGGCACGGGGGTAGGAACGCTTTATTTAAGCCCATCGGTTTGCTTGGATTGCTGTTGGCGGGTGGCCCGGTGTGGAGCGCTGGCGCTGAAGCCGTGCTGCCCGAACCCTTGACGCTTGAATACGCGTTGTCACGCTCAGACGCCGAGCAACCCGAGCTCGAACAGGCGTTTGCCGATCTGGATTTAGCGCAAGCCCGTGCGCGTAACGCGCAGTCCACCACCGGCTTGACTATTTCCGCGCAACTACGCGGGCGCTATATTGAGCCTTCCGATCTTTCCGTCGACCGCTCGCACGACGACAGCAGTGCCAGCTTGTTCGCACGTAAGCGGCTGTATGATTTTGGCCGCACTGGCGCGGCGGTGGACGCCGCCGCCGCCGAGGTGTCGAGCCAGCAATGGCGTGTGGCCGAAGCGCGCGACCTGCGCCGTATCGACATCATGGCGCGCTTCTTCGAAGTGTTGCTGGCCGACTTGCGTTACGCCCGCGATTACGAAGCGATGTCGATTGGCTACGTGACTTACGATCACGCCGTGGATCGCCGTAAGCTTGGGCAGGTGTCGGAGCTCGCCGTCGCCGAGCTGCACAGCCGTTATCAAGACTTGCGCCGACGCTGGTCCGAAAGTACCGCCGAACAACGTAGCACGCGCGCACGTCTGGCGCGCGCGCTCAACTGGTCGGGACGCTTGCCCGCCGAACTCGCATCCCCTAATTTTAAAACCCTGGCCACCCAAGTTCCGGAGCTGGAAGCATTGCAAGCCCAGGCGTTACTCACCAATCCGTCGCTACTTGCGGCGCACGCGCGTGTCACGGCGTTGTCGCAGCGGGTTAGCAGCGCACGTGCCGGGTATTGGCCAACGTTGGACGCGGAAGCGGAGCTGTCGACTTACGCACGCGATTTGAGCGGGCGCGACAAATTCCGCGCCGGTGTAGTATTGGAAATACCGCTGGCAAGCGGCGGAAAAATCAGCGCCGAGGTTGCGCAGCAGCAAGCCGAGCTACGCCGCAGCCAGGCGCAGTTGGTGGCGCGCCAGCAAGAGATCAAGATCACGTTACAAGAGTTGCATGGCGAGCTTAACGTGCTGCGTATCCAGCGCGAAGAAGCCAAGGCGCAGCACGATTTTCGCGAGCTTTATCTGGATCGCAGCCGCCTGCAATACGAACAGGAAATGCGCACCGATCTGGGCGATGCGATGGTGCGTCAGTCCGAGGCGCGCTTGCACGACGCCGAAACCGAATTTGCAATCGCATTGACGCGCGCGCGTCTGGAAGCAGTGCTCGGCCAACCGCTGGCCACGGCAACCGTCGGAGAAAAAAAATGATGGCCAAGTTAACCGAAAACATACCGGCCAAGAGTCTCCTGCTCGGCTTGTTCACGATGTTGACATTTATGGCCCATGCGGAGGAGTTCGACGCCACTCTGCAGTGGTCGCGACGCGTGGAACTCAGCACGCCGGTTTCCGGTGTGGTGGTTGACGTGTCGGCTCAAGTCGGTCAGCGTGTCCGTCAAGACCAGGTACTGCTGCGTCTGGATAGCAAAGTGCGCGAAGCCAATCTGGATCAGTCCAAGGCGCAACTGGCCCGCCACACGCGTCTGCGCAGCGAAGCGCAACGCGAGCTCAACCGTGCGCAAGAGCTCTTCAACGCAACGTTATTGTCCGAACATGACATGGAACTGGCGCGCATCGGCTTTGACACCGCCGAGGCCGAGATGCAAAAAGCCAAGGCCGCGCTCGCGCAAGCCGAAAGCGATTTAAAATACAGTGAAGTGCGCGCGCCGTTCGACGCCGTGGTGTTGCAGCGGTTTGCCGAAGTTGGTCAGACCATCGTGGCGCAACTACAGGCGATGCCGTTGTTTGCAGTCGCGCAAGCCGAAGTGATGGTCGCGCGCAGTGCCGCCACCTTGGTGCAGGTGCGTGCGCTCAAAGCAGAACAAGTCGTGATGGTGAAAGCCGCCGGTCATAGCTACGAGGGGCGCATCACCCAGCTCGGCGCCGAGCCGTTGCCCAGGCGCGACGAAATAAAATATGTGTTGGAAGTGACCTTCGCGACCAAAGGGGTGGCGTTACGCGCAGGCGAAGCGGCGAAAATTGTCGTGCCGTAAGCTTAAGTGTCAACACCAGGAAATGGCGGGATCAAGGGGGAGAAATGACGCGCAGCATACAACGCATTTTACTGCTTGGAAAAAACGGCCAAGTGGGATGGGAGCTGCAACACACGCTGGCGCCGTTAGGCGCGGTGCTTGCACTGGATCGGCAGGAGCTGGACCTGACCGATGCGGATTCGATCCGCCGCGTGATCCGCGACCAACGCCCCAGCCTGATTGTGAACGCAGCCGCGTATACGGCAGTGGATAAAGCGGAGGCGGAGCTTGACATCGCCATGGCCATCAACGGCATGGCACCGGGCATCATGGCGGAAGAGGCGCAGCGGCTCGGCGCTGTGCTGGTGCATTACTCCACTGATTACGTGTTCGACGGCGCAAAAACGCAGCCCTATGTCGAAGACCATGCGGTTAATCCGCTCGGTGTCTACGGCGCCAGTAAGCTGGCCGGTGAGCGGGCGATTCAGGCGGTGGGTGTACCGCATCTGATTTTCCGCACCAGTTGGGTGTACGGCGCGCGCGGCAAGAATTTTCTGCTGACGATGCTGCGTTTGAGCAAGGAACGCGAGGAGTTAAACGTGGTTGCCGATCAAATCGGCGCGCCGACCTGGAGCCGCATGATCGCCGCGATGACCAGCCAAGTGCTTGCGGGTATCGCCACCCCGAACGGTATGCCGATGGGTGAAGTCAGCGGTACTTACCACCTGACCGGCGCCGGCTCCACCTCGTGGTTTGGCTTCACCCAGGCCATTCTCGAAAATGTCGCGCAACGCGGCGGCGCCGACGCGCGCTTGAAACTGCCGCGCCTCGTGCCGATCAGCACGCGCGATTACCCGACGCCGGCGCAGCGTCCGAAAAACTCGCAGATATCGAACGCAAAACTGGCGCGGGTGTTTGGTTTGATCAGCCCGAGCTGGGATTCACAGCTACACTTATGCATGCGTGACCTAACCTTTTGATACCTTGTCACTGAGTATTGCATCTTTAGAATGTCTTCGAACCCGCGTGATTTGATCTTGGTCACTGGTGCGACCGGCTTTATCGGTCGTGCGCTGGTGGCGCGTTTATTGGCCGCGTCGCGGTCGGTGCGGTTGTTGGTGCGCGCCGCGCGCCGCCATGATGTCGCTGCGTTGTGGCCGGGTCAGACGCCGCAAGTTTGTATCGGGGATGTGACCGACTCCGCGTCGTTACGTGCCGCGTGCGTGGATGTGGATACCGTTTTGCACTTGGCCAGTCATTCACCGCGCAAACAGGCGCCAGGTATTGATCCTGCCGCCGGACATGGCCCCGTCACCGCCGAGGGTACGCGCAGCTTGGTGGGCGAGGCACAGCGCGCCGGCGTGCGGCGCTTCGTGTTGCTCAGCAGTGTATGGGTGATGGGCGAAAGCAGTGCCGACGGCCTGGATGAATGTAGCGTCCCGGCACCGACCTCCGCCTACGGCCACGCCAAACTCGCCGCCGAAGAGGCGGTGCGCAGCGCCTCTGAGCTACAGAGCAGCATCTTACGTCTGCCGTCGGTCTATGGAGTCGGCGGTGAGAGTCTGGTTACACAAATGATTTCGGCGGTAGATCGCGGTTGGTTTCCGCCGCCGCCAAAAACTTCCAACCTGCGCTCGATGATTCACCTGGAGGATGTCGTCGCCGCCGTGCTGTTGCTCGCATGTCGATCCGAGGCGATAGGAAAAACCTATATCGCAACCGATGGTGAGCGCTATTCGACCCATGAAATTTATCAAAAAGTGTGTGCGGCGCTGAGTCGTCCGGTGCCGCAATGGGCGACGCCGGTCGCGTGGCTGCGGGTCGCCGCGAGCGCCGGAGACTGGCTGGCGCGCTTGAGCGGCAGGCCGGTGCCGTTCGATAGTCAGGCGTTTGCAAAATTGGTAGCGCCGGCCTGGTATCGCAGTGAGCGGATTGTTCGCGAGCTGGGTTTTTCGCCGCAACACACTCTGCATAGCGCATTGCCCGGCATGGTCGCGTTTCATCGTGGGTCACGCCGTAGTGCTTGAAGTGATGCTTGCGGCGTTGGCGGCGTTTATGTTGTCGGCGTGGCTGAGCTTTCGATTTTCCCAGCCGGGTTCGCGTCTTTACATTTTAGATCATCCTACCGAGCGGTCATTGCACCACCAGCCGGTGTCGCGTTCGGGCGGCGTGGCCATTGTGGTGTCGACATTAATCGCCGGGGTATCGCTGTGCGTATTGCAAGGCGAGCTTCCTGCCGGGTTGCCGTGGCTTGCGAGCGCGTGGTTACTGGCGGCCGGGATTGGTTTTGCCGATGACCAACGCTCGCTGTCTGTGTTGCCGCGCTTGCTGGTGCACGCGGCAGCGGCGGTTTTGGTGGTGATGGGCGGGTTCGTGCTGGTGCGGTTGGAGCTTCCCGGCGGGGTGGTAACTTTGCCGCGCGCCGCCGCCGTGCCAGTGACCTGGTTGTTCGTTGTGTGGATGATTAATTTGTACAACTTCATGGATGGCATGGATGGTTTTGCCGCCGGCATGACCAGCATCGGTTTTGCTACGTTCGCATTGATCGGCATGTTCGCCGGTCACCTGTTGTTTGCGGCGTTGAGCTTAGTCATCACGGCCGCTGCATTGGGATTCCTGTGTTTTAACTTTCCCCCGGCACGAATTTTCATGGGCGACGTCGGCGCTTATTCGCTGGGTTTGCTGGCGGCAGGCTTTACGCTGTGGGGAGTGCGCGACGCGCTGTTTCCGTTGTGGATTCCGGTGTTGATATTTTCGCCGTTTATTGTCGACGCGACAGCCACATTGATTTGGCGCACACTGCGCGGCGAATCCGTGTGGCAGGCGCATCGTAGGCATTTTTACCAACGCTTGGTGCAGCAGGGTTTTGGGCATCGCAACACCGTGTTGGGACAATACGCCTTGATGCTCGCCTGTGCGGTATCGGCGTGGCTGGCATTGAATCTGTCGCCGGTTGCGCAGGGGTTGATCATAGCCATCTGGGGAGTGGTGTACGTGGTGTTAAGCATGTGGGTTGTGCATCGAAGCAGGTTGGAAACATAACTTGCCAGTCCACGTGACAAATTAGTTACCTTCAGAGTTTGACCCGGCAAAGTCTGTGAACTAGGCTTTGACTAAGCCGTAGGGTAGTTGAACGCTTTTTTGCTTCGATCAATTGTGCGCGGCGCGCATGGATGACGAGGCACATTACTTGCAGTTTGCCCAGACCGAACGAGATGTGACGGAGAGTCGGCGGCATAGGGAGGCCTGTTGCGAAAGCAGTTTTCGCAGCGACGGGCATGCAAATACAAATAAAAGGGGGGATATGAACTTACTTGATCGGCTACGAAATCGCTGGGCTGCATTCGCTCACGATCTACTGATGATCCCGATCGCGTGGCTGGGGTCGTACTCGCTGCGCTTTAATCTTGAAAGTTTTCCGGACAACTATTGGTGGGAGGCGATTTACCTGCTGCCGGTCGTGATGATTTTGCAAGGCGGCATGTTCTGGTACTTCGGCCTGTATCGCGGCATTTGGCGTTTCGCGTCGTTGCCCGATTTGGTGCGTATCCTGAAAGCGGTTACGGTCGGGATTGCCATCACGGCGGTGATCATTTTTCTCGCCACGCGTCTTGAAGGGGCGCCGCGTTCGGTGTTCGTGCTCGACGGAATTCTGCTCATGATGCTGTTGGGTGGTCCGCGCTTGCTGTATCGCTGGGCCAAAGATCGTCATCTGTATCACGTTGAAGGCCAGCGTGCGCTGGTGGTCGGTGCCGGTGGGGCGGGTGAGATTTTGATTCGTGACATGCTGCGCGACCTGTCCAGCCCCTATCATCCCATTGCGTTGGTCGACGACAACGCGGACAAGGTTGGGAAAGAAATTCACGGGTTGCGCGTGGCGGGCAAGTGTTGCGATATCCCCGCTGTGGTTTCGGATTACGAAATTGACATTATCGTGATCGCGTTACCGTCGGCAAGCACGCAAGAGATTCGCCGTGTCGTAGAAATTTGCGAGCGCACCGGATTACCGTTTCGCATGCTGCCGCGTGTGCAGGTCGCCGGCGGGGGGCAGGTCGGTTTGCATGATGTGCGCGTGGTGCACATCGAAGACTTGCTGGGGCGCGACCCGGTACAGCTCGACTGGCAGGCCATCGCGCAGGCGCTTCACGGCAAAACGGTGTTCATCACCGGCGCCGGGGGCTCGGTTGGCGCGGAACTGTGCCGGCAAATTGCGCGCTTGGGCCCCGCGCGGTTGGTCGCTTATGAGCAAAGCGAATTCAATTTGTACGAGATCGAGCGGGAGTTGCAGCGCAGCTTCCCGACCTTGCCATTGATTCCGCTGCTGGGCGATGTCTGCGACAGCGTGGCGGTCGAAGCCGCGCTACGCAGCTATCAACCGCAGGTGGTGTTCCACTCGGCGGCGTACAAGCATGTGCCGATTCTTGAAAGTCAGGCGCGCTCCGCCGTCATGAATAATATTTTAGGCACGCACGCGTTGGCGACCTTGGCCGACCGCCACGGCTGCGAGACTTTCGTGCTGATCTCGTCGGACAAGGCGGTGAACCCTGCCAACATCATGGGCGTGACCAAGCGCGTCGCCGAAATGGTGTGCCAGGACTTAGGGCGACGTTCGAAAACGCGCTTTATCACCGTGCGTTTCGGCAACGTGCTGGGTTCGTCGGGCAGCGTGATTCCGTTATTTCAACAACAGATCGAACGCGGCGGGCCGGTGACCGTCACGCATCCCGAGGTGCAGCGCTATTTCATGACCATTCCCGAAGCCTGCCAGTTGATCCTGCAAGCCGGTGCCATCGGCCAGGGTGGAGAGGTGCTGGTGCTTGACATGGGCGAGCCGGTGAAAATTTCCTACCTCGCCGAACAACTGATACGCTTGGCGGGTAAGAAACCCGGTGAGGATATCGAGATCGTTTACACCGGTCTGCGCCCCGGCGAAAAACTTTTCGAAGAGTTGGTGCATGATGCCGAGCCGCTTGCAACCACCCGGCACCCGAAGATATTTTTCGCCAACTGTCGCCCGGTGGATTCCGCCATCTTGGCGGCCGCCTTGGTCGACCTGCAAAAGGCCGCGAGCGAGTGCGATAACGCGCAACTGCGCGTGTTGTTGGCCTCGCTGGTACCGGAAGCAATTGCAACAAGCGGCGCATCCGAACAAAAACAGGGCGCGACGATTTATCCGTGGAAGCCGGCGAATCGCGATGCGCGCGCCTAAGATAAAAAATAACGGGAGGATGCCCATATGAAAGGCATAGTGTTGGCTGGCGGATCAGGCACGCGCCTATACCCGGCCACGCAGGTGATGTCGAAACAGCTCCTGCCGGTGTATGACAAGCCGATGGTCTACTACCCGCTGAGCACGCTGATGCTTGCGGGTATTCGCGATATTTTACTGATCTCCACGCCGCAGGATATTGCGCGCTTCGAGCAGTTGCTGGGTGACGGTCAGCGTTGGGGTTTGAACATTCAGTACGCAGTACAAGCCGAACCGAACGGCATCGCGCAGGCGTTCATCATCGGCGCCGAATTTATCGGCCGCGAAGCTTGCGCGCTGGTGCTGGGTGACAACATTTTTTACGGTCATGATCTTTCGAACAATCTCAGCATTGCCGCCGCAAAGACAATCGGCGCGACGGTTTTCGCCTGCCCGGTCAACGACCCGGAGCGCTACGGGGTGGTGGAATTTAATCGTGATGGCCATGCCATTTCGATTGAGGAAAAGCCCAAGCACCCCAAATCACGCTACGCCGTGACTGGACTATACTTCTACGACAATCAGGTAGTGGATATTGCGCGCGCGATCCAGCCCTCGGCACGCGGCGAACTGGAGATCACTGACGTCAACCGGCGCTATCTGGAGCGCGGCCAATTGGATGTGCAGGTGATGGGGCGCGGCATTGCGTGGCTGGATACCGGTACGCACGAGACGTTGCTCGAAGCAGCGCAATTCGTCGAAACCATCGAGCGTCGGCAGGGACTTAAGATCGCTTGCCCGGAGGAGATCGCCTATCGCATGGGCTACATCAGCGCTGGCGATCTTGAAATGCTGGCCGCGCCACTGGCTAAAAACGGCTACGGGAAGTACCTCTTTGACATATTACGTGACCGCGTCTTTTAGTTGATGAAAGTTATACCTACCGCAATTCCAGATGTGTTGATTCTCGAACCGAAAGTCTTCGGCGACGAACGCGGATTTTTTTTTGAAAGCTATAATAAAAGGGAGCTAGTGGAGTGTGGGATTCACACCGAGTTTGTGCAAGATAACCACTCACGTTCCGCGAAGAACGTATTGCGCGGCTTGCATTACCAGATCAAACAGGCACAAGGGAAATTAGTAAGGGTGGTCATTGGTGAAATCTTCGATGTTGCGGTCGACTTGCGGCGCAGTTCGCCGACGTTCGGGAGGTGGGTGGGCGTGAATCTCTCAGCAACTAACCAACGCATGCATTGGATCCCACATGGATTTGCGCATGGCTTTCTCGTGCTGTCGGAGTACGCCGAGTGTCTTTATAAGACGACTGATTTCTATGCGCCGGAGCATGCGCGTTGTATCGCTTGGAATGATCCCGAGCTCTCGGTCAAGTGGCCCGGGCAGGCTGAGCCGATGCTGTCGTTAAAAGACAAAGCAGGGCACTCGCTGAAACAAGCGGAGTTGTTCAAATAATGCTAATTCCGAAATCCAAAGTTCCAACTAGGCGGTCGGTAACGCGGCTGAGACGTTAGTGCAAAACAGAAATTTCCAAACCCTGTGGCGTCACAGCAGCTTGGTGTTGGAACTTGTTAAGCGCGAGTTCACCGGCCGCTACCGAGGTTCGTTTGGTGGCTTGTTCTGGTCTTTCGCCCAACCACTATTTTTGCTGGCGGTCTATACGCTCGCTTTCGGTGTGGTTCTCAAAGCGCGCTGGGGTTTTTCTGGGGACACGAAAGACTATGCTTTTATGCTGTTTCTTGGCTTGATCATTTTCAATGCCTTTGCCGAGTGCCTGAAAAAGGGGCCGGTTCTTATTACGGCTAATCCTAACTTTGTTAAGAAAGTGGTATTCCCACTGGAGATATTGCCTTGGGTCATGGCAATTGCCGCGATGGCACACGCGTTCATCAGTATCGCTGTTTGGCTCGTGGGCTATATATTTCTCTATGGCACGCCGACATTCATGCTGCTTTATTTTCCCATGATTCTCGCTGCTTTCTTTCCAGTTTTATTAGGGGTTGGCTGGCTGCTTGCCGCATTGGGTGTAATCGTGCGGGACATTGACCAACTCACCGGGCTGGTTGCGCATGCGCTGCTTTTTTTAACGCCGATCTTTTTCAGCATTGATGCTGCACCCGAGGTGTTCCAACAAATCTTGATGGCCAACCCACTCACTTTTATCGTCGAGCAGTTCCGGCAAGTGATGTTCATGGGTATTGCACCCAACCTGAAAGGATTAGCTGTTTATTTGCTGCTGTCGGTCATGTTCAGTGCTGTGTCCTTGCTCATCTTCCGGCGACTGCGCCCAACGTTTGCCGATCTCGTATGAGCGACATTGCAATCTCGGTGACCAATGTCAGTAAATGCTACCGGGTGTATGCAAACCAGCGCGCACGCTTATGTCATGCATTGATTCCTTCATGCGCCAAAGGCGTGGGTGAGGTTTGGGCTTTGCGGGACATCAATTTCGAGGTCAAGCGCGGTGAATCAGTAGCGATCATCGGGCGCAACGGCAGCGGTAAAAGTACTCTGTTGGAGATCATTACCAAAACGCTCACCCCGACCAGTGGCGCAGTGAAAGTGAATGGTCGAGTCGCCGCCTTGCTCGAACTGGGCAGCGGATTTAATCCGGAATACACGGGGAATGAAAACGTATTTCTCAACGGGTTGCTGCTGGGGCTCTCCCGTGCTGAGGTGGAGCAACGCTTCGATGATATCGTGAGTTTTGCAGACATTGGCGATGTGCTGAACCGACCCGTTAAAACCTACTCCAGCGGAATGCTGGTGCGCTTGGCGTTTGCCGTGCATGTGGTGTTGGAGCCAGAGATACTTATCGTTGATGAGGCGTTGAGTGTCGGTGATTTCTTTTTTCAGCAAAAATGTTTTGGGCGTTTGCGTCAGATGCGCGAGAGGGGCCTCACATTGTTGTTTGTTTCCCACGACATGGGTACGGTGCGGGATTTATGTTCTACGGCGGTGTATCTCAGGAAGGGAATGCTTGCCTATGTCGGGGACAGCAAAGCTGCGGTGCGTGCCTATTTAGCGGAGCAGTCGCCCACAGCTCCACAAGAGTCAGTATCCAATTTTTTTCAGGCGACTACACCTCAGACCGCAGTTGTTATGTTGGCTGAAATTAAGCGCACTGCGCTTTGGTCGGTTCCAGATGATGCAGAAAAGGGGCGCAGGTTGCTGGCGGTTCGGTTGCTTGGGTCGGATGGACAAGTGACTTCCCATGCCAGGATGGGTGACACCATCAAGATGCAGGTTTTTTTCCGAACAACACCTAGTGAAACTGGACATATCTCCCTTACCTTAAAGAATCGTTTCGACCAAATCGTGTCGAATACCGGCACCTATCTGATGGGGATGGAAGCGCGTTCTTCTGGTGATGCGCACTTCGCTGTTGTTGAATTCGAGGTTGGTCTGATGCTCGAAGCCGGGCTGTACTCGTTAATGTTTGCCTACGGCCAGCCAACTCTTGAGAATCGCGGCACAATGATTGATAACACCGAATGGATCGGTCCTTTACATATCGAATGGGACTACGAGACAAAACGCGCACCCTTTTTAGGCATGTTCGGCTTACCAACAAATTGCTGCATTCGTACTACTCTTAACATGAGAACTACTGTGCCCTATAAGTAGTAGATGTTTCTGTTTTTAATGCGAGATTGCGATGAACTCCATCCGAGTGATTTATTCTTTTGCTCGTTCTGGCGGAACGCTGGTGAATAGACTTCTCGGTGTGTGCCCTGGTTGTTCAGTTTTGTCAGAGGTCAATCCTGCCGCATCGGTAGTTCCCGTGGCCCGGCAAGCTTTGGAATGGCTTGGGCTCATTGATGTAAATGAGATTGGCCAATTCCAAGACTTGTCTTATGCGCAGCAAATTTCATTACTGGTCGAGCGCGCACAGGCTAAAAGAAAGAAGTTGATTATTCGTGACTGGGTAACGGTTAATTTTCTACCGCAAACCTTGGGTGACATGGTGGTACCTAGCGGTATTCTCGAACAACCTATTTATCTTGCTGATGCTGGATTTTCAATTCAGCCGTTGGTGATTACGCGCAAAGCCAAGAACGTATATCGGTCAATTCGGCACAATTTCGTTCATATGGAAAATTTATCTGTGAAAGATTTTGGGTCGGCGTATCTGGCTTACGCTCATGCTGTGTCGGAGTTCCCGAAAGTTTCTTTGGAAGCACTGCAAACGTCGCCCCGAGAAGCGTTAATTCAGGTTATGCAGGAGCTGGGGCTTTCGATTGGACAAGTTGATCGCCAGCTTGAGACATTTTCGGATTTTAACAAATGCACAGGGGACAACACTCTAGCCGTTCCTTCAAAAACGGCGCAAGCGCGGAATATCTTACCTACCGAAAACACTTCTGAAGATGACAAATTATTTTCTAGAAATAGTTCTATTGCAAAGGCTAACCAACTTCTCGGGTATCAAGCATGAAGAGCCAAGATCATAAAGTGTTGTGGAGTCTCCTTAATGCGCGCGATCTGTCCCTGCGCAACCAAAACGCCCAATCTGTAGAGAAGGAGGTTGTCATACAGCAACAGGCAGTCATTCTTGCTGAAGCACAGGCCGCCTTAACCTACAAGGATAAAGTTCTCGCCGATGCCCAGGCCGCACAACAGGAGTTGCAATCAGCTTTAGTAGAAAAGGAACGCGTCATTCAAGCGCAATCTAATGCGTTCGCGGATACACAAACCGCTCTTGCGCAAAAAGACCGGGGGTTTGCTGAGTCGCAGGTTGCGCTCGTCGAAAAGGAGCGCGTTATTCAAATGCAGTCTGCGATGGTTGCCGACGTGCAATCCGCTCTTGCACAAAAGGAGGGTGCGCTCGCCAAATCGCAAGCGATTCAAGATGAGTCGTTGGCGATGTTGAAGCAAAGTGACCGAAGTCTTGCTAATACACAAGCTGCCTTGGCGCTAAAAGAAAGACTAGTGGGTGAGTTGCAGGCTGCCTTGGTCGAAAAAGAACAAGTGATTCAGGAACACGCTGCAGCGGTTGCAGGCGCGCGATCCAGTCTTGTGCAAAAAGACAAAGCCCTCGCAGAGTCACAGGCGGTGCTTGTCGAAAAAGAGCGTGTGATTCAATTACAGTCGACGACGGTTTCTGACGCGCATTCTGCTGTTGCGCAGAAGGACAGGATGCTGGCCGAATCGCAGGCATCTTTGGTTGGGAAAGAGCGGGTGATTCAAACGCAATCCGCGATGCTTGCCGATGCACAATCCACTATCGAGCAAAGAGATCGAGATCTCGCGCAAGCCCAGGTCGCACACGGCGAATTGCAGGCTTTGCACACACACAGGGATAGAGCACTTGCCGACTTGCAGGTCATGCTTGCGCAAAAGGACAAGACGTTCGCCGATATGCAAGTTGCTCTGGCACAAAAGGATCGGGCGATCAACGAGTCGCAGGCCGCGCTCAGTGAAGTGCACGCGATGCTTACGGAAAGGGATCGCGCGCTTGCAGATACACGAGCCGTTCTCATGCAGAAGGACGAAAGTCTTGTCGAGACACAATACGCCCTTGCACAAAAGGACCATGCGCTTGCCGAGCTGGAGGTTGCTGCTCACAATTCGCAGGTGCTGCTCGCCGAAAAAGATCGAGCTCTTGCTGATGCGCAAGCTGTTGCTGCGCAGAAGGACCGGGCGCTTGCCGACACACAGGTGGCGCTCGGACAAATGGACAAAGCGCTTAACCAGTTGCAGTCCATGCTTGTGCAAAAAGACCGGAGCCTCGTCGAGACACAATTTGCTCTTGCGCGAAAAGATCAAGTTTTTGCCGAGTTGGAGGTTACTGCGAACAGTTTGCAGGTGAGGCTTGTCGAGAAAGATCGTGCGCTTGCAGAAGCGCAAGCTATTGTTGCGCAGAAGGACAGAGCGCTTACCGATACACAAGTTGCTCTTGGTCAGAAGGACAAAGCACTCAACCAGTCGCAGTCCATGCTTGCGCAAAATGCCAAGTCTCTTGTAGAGACACACGTTGCCCTTGCACGGAAAGACCAGGCTCTTGCCGAGTTGGAAGTTACTGTGGGCAACGCGCAGGCGATGCTTGACGAAAAAGATCAGGCGCTTGCCGAAACACAGAGTGCTCTCGTACAAAAAAACAAAGCGCTCGACGAGTTGCAGGCTATGCTTGAGCAAAAGAATAGGAGCCTCGTCGAGACACAAACCGCCCTTGCACGAAAAGAGCACGCCCTTGCCAAGCTGGAGATTGTTGTCAGCGAGTCGGAGGCACTGCTCGCCGAAAAAGATCGGGCCTGTGTCGATGTGCAGCTCATCCTTGCAACCCAGGAGCAGACTCTGGCTGATTTACAGGCGGTGTTCGCGCAGAAGGATGCGGCGATGCGCGAGGCGGTAGCCGAAATCGCGGAACAGGCGAAGACGATAGAAACTCAAAAAGTTGAATTGGTCGCCGCCGCACAGCTTGAAATCGAACTACAACAAAAAGAGTCCGTCATTCAAGAAATCCGCAAAGCGATTGAAGCGTATCGCAGGGCGCATTTTCTGTTGAGCCCAAGAGAATCGCTGGCGCACTTAAGTGGGGTTATCAGAGAGCGTATTAAGAAAAAACTGGCTCCTCGTTTAGGTAATCTGAACCAGTACCCCGCGATTGCGTTGCGACCGATCCGGCATTATGCCGGTCGCACGCCCCTTGAACAGCTCCCGACGATTTCGATAGTGACGCCGTCGTACCAGCAGGGTCCGTACATCGAACGCACACTGCTCAGCGTATTGGACCAAGCCTATCCAAAGCTTGAATACGTGGTTCAAGATGGTGGCTCGTCAGATGACACGGTTTCGGTTTTGAAGAAATACGAAGACCGGCTCGCCTGTTGGGAGTCACGTATTGACAATGGGCAGTCTCAGGCGATCAATCGCGGTTTTGCAAAAACCAGCGGCGAAATCATGGCTTGGTTAAACTCAGATGATCTGTTGCTGCCCGGTGCACTGGCGTGTGTGGCCGATTATCTTGTGCGCCACCCCGAAGTGGATGTGGTCTATGGCAATCGATTGCTGATAAATGAAGACGACAAGGAAATTGGAAGCTGGATACTGCCGGGTCACGATGGTGAAGTTTTGTCTTGGGCGGATTATGTTCCGCAAGAAACACTGTTTTGGCGGCGGTCGCTCTGGGACACGGCCGGGGGCGCCATCGATGAGTCTTTCCGCTTTGCAATGGATTGGGATTTATTGCTGCGTTTTCGCAATGCGGGAGGACGTTTTGCGCACACTGCGCGCTTTCTGGGCGCGTTCCGCATTCACGCGCGCCAAAAAACGTCGGCGGAAATATCCGAGATCGGGCATGCGGAGATGGGTAGAATCCGAACCCGTGAGCTCGGCCGGGAAGTTTCGTATCTGGAAATAAACAAAGCGATTAAACCTTATTTGCGTCGACACACGCTGCACCACTTTACCCATCGAATAAAACAAGCGAGCGGAGCAAGGTAACAATGAAAAAACATTATGGGGTATCCATTGCAATGATCGTGTGCGCGTTATCGGGATGCGGAGATCGTAGCGCTCAGAAAACCGCCGAGCCAGCAAATGCAACGGCGGATGCGAAAGCCCATCCGCCTATCGTCAAGTACCAAGCGACTCCGGCAGAGGGAATTAATTTCAAACTGGATGGTTCCCCGATTTTTGTTACGACGATGAACGGCATCGGTGAGAAAGAATCGTTTGGCAGGTGGTCGGTAGGCGATGAGGTCACTATCGGTCTAGCGAATCCGCTGCCCTCTAAATTTACTGTTGAATTGGATGCGGCGGCGTTTGGGCCGAATGTCGGCAAACCGATAAAAATGCTCATCGGCAGTAACGAGCAGGAGTTTTCGCTTGCCGCTGGGCACCCGGAAAGCATGCAAAAAGTCACATTGCTTTTTGCCGACGTTAAAAAAGCCGACGCAATAAAAATAAAGATACCTTTCGCCACCTCACCAAAAACACTCGCTGGCAGCACCGACGAGCGCAGGCTGGGCGTCGCGCTCGGGCAATTAAAAATTTATGAGTGAGTAGAGAAAAGCGATGATCCGAAACATCTTTGGAATTATTGGTCTATCCTTCGTGTTGCTGATGGCCTCCGGGTGCTGGCAAAAGGAACTGGGCCGTTCTTATTATCCCTCGGGCAAGATCATGTCGGAGGCGCAAACAAAAAATGGCCTGCTGAACGGTCACGCGGTGATGTACTACGAAAACGGTACGAAGATGAGCGAGGCGCAGTACAAATTTGGGGTGTTGGATGGCAAGACACTTGCCTACTACGAAAGCGGCGCGACGAAGGCCGAAGCAACCTATGCCGATGGCGTATTGGATGGCACCAGCATTAACTGGAGCGACAGTGGGCAGAAGTTAAACGAGGCAACCTTCGTGCGTGGCGTGTTGCAAGGCAAGGCGGTTGAGTAAACCACCGCAGCAAACAACAGAAGTGATTTCAACCAGTATTTATTTGATCTCAGGTAACAGTTCAGTTCGAGTTACGACTGATACAGGTCGCCCTCCGTCCACATAATTACAGAAATACAGAAATAAGGTTGTTTTAACGTAATGACATCTAAGACTGCTGCTCCTTCGGATAATTCTGAGCATTTAACTCACCCAAAATATCGTGCTGACATTGATGGATTGCGTGCAATTGCAATTCTCTCCGTCGTTGGTTTTCACGCATTTCCTTTTTGGGTTAAAGGCGGTTTCATCGGTGTTGATATATTTTTCGTTATCTCTGGCTATTTGATCTCAACCATTATCATTTCTAGCTTGGAACGCAACAGCTTCAGTTTTATTGAATTTTATAGTCGACGCATCAGGCGCATATTTCCTGCCTTACTGTTGGTATTGATGGCTTGCTTTACATTCGGCTGGTTTGCACTACTTGCCGATGAATACAAACAATTGGGCAAGCACATTACGGGAAGCGCTGCCTTTGTTTCCAATTTTTTATTCTGGAATGAAAATGGCTATTTTGACAATGCCGCAGAAACAAAACCACTGCTACACATTTGGTCGCTTGGTATTGAAGAACAGTATTACGTTGTGTGGCCACTGTTGCTCTGGCTTGCCTGGAAAAAGCGATTTAATTTCCTAGTGACTACGCTTGTTATCGCTCTCATTTCATTTGTGCTGAACGTTGTTTACGTGCGAAGCGACACGGTGGCAGCTTTCTATTCGCCGCAAACTCGCTTTTGGGAGCTGTTAATGGGTTCTGTTTTGGCTTATGTGACGCTCCACAAACAGAGCGTTCTCGCCAAGTTCCAGCACAGACTTGATACTCGGCTGGCTCGCATATTCCATGAGCAAGTGAGAGAAACCAATGGCAGCATATTGTGTAACGTCCAATCTGTTTTTGGTGCCGTATTAATTGTCATTGGCATTATCCTTATTACCAAAGAAAGACAATTTCCAGGTTGGTGGGCTTTGTTGCCAACACTTGGTGCTGTTCTGGTAATTTCGGCCGGGTCGCAGGCGTGGTTAAACCGTGTGATTCTATCAAGCCGTGTGCTGGTATGGTTTGGATTGATTAGTTATCCGCTGTATCTGTGGCATTGGCCGCTGCTCTCATTTTCACGAATATTAGCTTCTGAAATGCCCTCTATTGGTGTGCGTATTGGCGCGGTGGTTGTCAGTATTACACTGGCTTGGTTGACTTATAGGTTCATCGAGAATCCTGTGAGGTTTGGATTAAAGAAGTTGCGAATTGTCTGGATTCTTATTTTTCTGGCAATCAGCGTTGGTGCAATCGGATACTACACTTATCGTCAAGATGGACTCGGCTTTAGGATTGGCATGCTCGACGGTGGAGTCACTAATGATCTCAAGTATCGACACGGGGGGTTTTACGAAGGTGCTCGTGACTGTTCAGACATATATACACCGCTGATTGCAAATACATGGTGTGCAAAAAAAGATGGGGATCCTGTGGTGGCGGTAATAGGTGACTCCCACGCAGGGCAACTTTTTTTAGGGTTAAAAGAATCTAGTGATACGAAATTTAGCCAAGCCATTTTTATGGGGGCCGGTTCGTGCTATGCCACTCTAGATTGGGACTCAAGAGATGGGTGTGGAAAACAACTGAAATTGGCGTTCGACATAATCGAAAAAACGAAGAGCATACAATTTGTTTTTGTGGTGGGATTTTATGGGTGGACAGACAAAGGCGATGAATTCGCAAAATTCTATATAGATGGATATAAAAAGACGATAGATTACTTTCTTTCCATCGGAAGAAAAGTTGTGTTTGTTATTGATAATCCGGCTTTGGGATTCGATCCTGAGGCGTGTCTATCTCAAGAAAGGCCGATTGAGAAAGTATTGAGTAAATTAATAAGTAAGACGCCATTGTGCCCAAGTGAATTCACAACAAATCTGATTGATCAGTCCAAATATAGGGCATATGTGGGCGAGCTGGTTGCCTCATATCCAGATGTCCTTTTTTATGATCCACAAAAGAAACTTTGCAGTAATGGTGTTTGCAAGATTATTGACAATGGAAAGTTGCTCTATAGTGACTGGAATCATTTGTCGAGATATGGCAGTTCTTTCTTGGCAAACGACATCTTTATGCAATTGCGAAACAAGTGGTAACGAAATTTATCTGACGCAGATCAATGGCCATACAACAGGAAGACGGCAAACGAATCTGGAGATAAATTGGATTGCTCAAACTTGATTTGACAGGCACCACCAGAAAAATAGGCAACTGTTAGATCAAGCCGTGACTAGCGTAGTATTAAAGCAGGTTGAAATTTTTGGTTATTATTTTTTCTTTGTCGTTAGTGTTTATGTGGGTGCTCGCCGGTCTCGGCCTGTTTTCCATCGCGCGCTTCCGCACCGACTTTCATCTGCGTATGCTTCTTGCTCCGGCTGTTGGTTTGGCTGTTAATGTGGTTGCGCTATTTACGTTGAGCCGTATTGGTTTCCCTATAAAATCAGTTGCGATGCCACTATTGCTTTCCGGAATTTTGCTTGTGGGTTATTCCCTGCTTACTCTGCGAATGGTCTGGAAACGACACGCCGTTTTGATGTTCGGCTTATGCGTGCTGATTGCGATGGCTCCTTTTGTTTGGTCATTTTTAAAGTTTGGGTTCGGATGGCTGGCTTTTGTGAATGGCGATATGAGTTTTTACAGTTTGTCATCCGCCCGGTTTTTGGACTACGGATATTCCGAGCTGCCGGAATCCGGAAATATTAACGATGACAGTGATCACTCGCTTGCGTACTGGTTTTTTCCAAACGAATTGGGTCACCGCTCGGGGGTGGACATCTTGCTCGCTCAGCTTGTCAGTGTGAGCGGTCTAACTGCTCATCAGGTGTATATGCCGCTAATTGTGGCGTTCCATGTTTGTGTGGCAGCAGGTGCCGGTGCTTTAACTTTGGTCTCGTCGCGAAAGTGGATCCCTGCGCTTTGGGCGATGGGGCTCGTCGCACTTTCGCCATTGTTATCGCTTGAAGTAACGATGCAGTTGTTAGCGCAAGCGGCAGGCTTGGCTTTGCTGGTAGGCCTGTGTGTCGCCTATGTGAAAACGATGCAACATGGCGCAGCGATTGCGTGGCCGGTCGTTACGATTTTACTGTTCAGTGCCTTGGCAGTTGCGTACTCGGAGGTTGTTCCTTTCTTTGGGCTTTTTGTGTTGCTAACTGAAGCGGCGAGATGGAAAAAATGGGTAGATGCAAAATCGCGCAAGGTTTATTTACGAACGATTGCTGTGGTCGCATTAGGCGTCGTTCTGTTGTTAAACAGTTACCTTTTTGATGTAGTGAAGTTTATTGCGGGCGCGATGGGCGGTTCATTCAAGTCGGCGGCAATGACTATTCAGGGTGACGGCTTGTCCTTATTCCCCTATTTCTTCATTCCTAGTAACGGTGCATTGCTCTGGGGGTGGATATCCTTAGGTGCTAACGCAAATTCACTGGTAGTGGTCCTCGGCCTAATAGCGACACTCTTGCTTGTAGGCTTCTGTTTGCTTGGAGGCATTAGGGGCATGCCTTCGGCTCTTATGGCGATAGTTATGTTGGCCGCCTCGTTGCCCATGTTCTTCGGTGGCAATGGTTTCGGGTTATTCAAGATTGCCATGTTTATTCAGCCGTTCATGCTGGCAACATGCGTTGCCTTCGCCACACTGTATTTGAAGCGACGACTTCTTTTTCAAGTTAGCCTAGCTTTTCTTGGCGTATCTTTTATTCCTGCACTGGTGACGAATATCAAGAGAGTATCGGTTGATATTGGGCAGTCAAGGGTTCCGTTCGCATCCACAGCAGGGCTTGGCGAGCAGCTAAAAGATTTGAGCAGCGCTGCACGTTTGATGAAAGCAACGACAGTTTATTCTGATGCATCGTTACGAGAGCTATTTTTGCTTCAGGCGTACTACTTTAAGGGCGTAGTTTTTAGCGCCGCCGCATTACCATCAACGCGGGAGTTTCTTGCTGAAAAATTCGCTGAAACATTAAGTAAAAGCGAAAGATTGAAGATAACTGGGACTGCGGTCGAAGATGGTGAATTTTACTTCGATCCAACTCTAGCAGCAGAGTCAGCTAAATTTAAGGCGTCAGGATACGACAACTTAAAGACGGACACGTTGATCACGGCAAGCAAAGAATTCTCACCAATCAATCGGTTTATTCAGTCGCCTGGGCGCAAGTTCTACTTGCAGCCCATTCGTGATTTGCAAAACCATCTCGTGTTTAGACAAACATCGTTGGGTACGAGCTATGTTGGAAAACGTAGTCTCGCTGAAGGTGGGGTAGCTATCTGGGGAATTGAGCAGGATCCGTTATTCATCGGACAAACATTTTCTAGTGTTGGGCGATACCATCTCTACGAAGTATTGGGGACAAAGCAAGCATCAAGGGTGCTGTTGTCGTTATCTGCATCCATGAATCAACAAGATGATTTTTTACTGCCCCCCGTTAAGGCAGTAGGGAGTTTCATTGTTTCGCTCCCCTTAGTTGGACGTGGTTCAGCCAGGGTAGTCAGTGTACCAATAAGCCCCCGCATAATTGCTCACTCAGATTATTTGGGACTTGATTTTGGTCGGGAAGGCTCTTTTTTCCAGACTGAACGAGCCGGCCCAATGGGATGGTTTGGTAACAACATTAAGCTCGACATTAGAAAAACGGTCGCGTTTGCTCGGGATATTTCCTATATCACACCTGAGCAACATGCTGCGTTCAAAAGGCCGCTGGCGCTGAAAAGTTTTCCATCCTCGCTAGAGGATCCTGGTTTGGAATACTCAGGTATTTTTGAAGATGGATGGATGTCTGATGTGGCCTATGCTGTGCTAGCGGCACCAATCGAAGGGAGTCAGGGGGTGCTACATTTTAATGGCCAAATACCGGACATAGGCGGAGCACCCTTCAGTACGACGCTCACTCTTAGGATTAACGATCAAGTTATGTATACAGGTGTGCATACAAAAGGGGACTTCAAGATTTCAATTCCGATCGCTGGGATGATCGGCGACGGTGCAAGTGTAAAAGTTCAGGTCGAAAGTAGTGCGTTGCAACGCCTGCCTAATGGCGACGGCAGGCCTGTTTCACTTCTTATCGGTGAGCTGGGATTTATCGGTGCTTCAAAACCAGAAACAACAGACTAGTATTAACGTACTGAGTAGTTTGAAAAGTTAGGCACGGAAAAATACACATTTGGGAGTGGCTAGTGATATGTCCAGTAACAAGACATTCACCAATATCGGGTTCGAAGATTTTAGACGTTTTGCGCAGGACAAGACGCTTTCCAAGTTCGAGCGCATTGGTTTCCCGGACAGTTATCGGCAGGGGCATGAGGAGAATATCCTCGCAGACATTCGAACCAAGCTAACTTTGTTGGATGCTCAGAAAAAAATGGTGCTAGATATTGGCCCAGGCTGCAGCGATTTGCCGATGATGGTCATCGATCTATGTCGCAGCAATGGACACGAGTTGCAGCTCATTGATAGCGCGGAGATGCTGGCACTCCTTCCAGAAGCTCCTTTCATTAAAAAGACGGCTGCCCTTTATCCGAATTGCCCCGAAAGAATTGCAGCGCTCCAGGGTAAGGTAGATGCCATTCTTTGCTACAGCGTTCTTCATTACGTTCTTGTTGACGTAGCGTTCTTCAGATTTCTTGATGCATCCTTGTCGCTGCTTGCCCCGGGTGGGCAGATGTTGATTGGCGATATACCGAATATTTCAAAACGCAAGCGGTTCTTTGCTAGCGCGACTGGGATTAAATTTCACCAGAAGTTTATGAAAACGATAGAGCCACCCAGCGCGGTATTCAACCAAATAGAACATGATCAAATTGATGATGCTGTGGTATTCGCATTACTTCAGCGCGCCCGTTCATCTGGTTTCGACGCCTACGTCCTTCCACAAAATCCGAATCTTCCTATGGCGAATCGTCGGGAAGACATTTTAATCACTCGTCCATAGTGGGCATGTCATGACAAAGTCTAAGAAGCTGGTGATTGTTGGCGACAGTGCCTTTGCCCAAATTGCCTATGAGTATTTTGAAGCAGACTCAGACTATGAGGTGGTCGGATTTTCGGTGGAACGTGCCTATCTCAAGCAACAAGAAATGTTCGGATTGCCTATTGTCCCATTTGAGGAGTTGGAATCGATTTTTCGTCCGGACCTACATGATATCTATGTCGCCACGGTATATACCCAGCTCAATCGGTTAAGGACGAGACTAGCCAACGCAGCCAAGGCAAAAGGTTACAAATTGGCTACATACGTTAGTTCTCATGCGTTTGTCTGGCGTAATGTTGAGGTAGGCGAGCATTGTTTTATTTTTGAGGACAATACTGTTCAGCCTTTTGTCAAGATTGGCAACAACGCTGTGCTTTGGAGTGGTAACCATATTGGGCATCATTCGATTATTCGAGATAACTGCTTTATTGCCTCCCACGTAGTCATTTCTGGTTTTTGCGACATTGGTGCAAACAGTTTTATAGGTGTGAATGCGACCTTGGCCAATAACGTTACGATCGGAATAGATAACTGGATTGGCCCCAATGCAGCGATCATGAAGAACACAGAAGCTGGTGCGTTATTTAAGACAGAACAGCCAGAGCCTGCCAAGATCTCCGCGCCACGTTTTTTTAAAATTAAGGAATAGCACAACTGCGCTGGAAAAAATTAGGGCTGGTTTATGGGCCGGATAGCAGCCTGCCATGGGCGAAGTCACATGCCATGATTCCCACGCCTATCCTGCTAAATAAATCGACTGTCCGTGTTTTTGTTACGTTCTGCGATGCCGCAGGAATCGGTAGGCCGGGGTATGTGGATGTGTCAGCGAAAGACCCGCTTAAAGTGCTCGGCGTGTCTCAACAGCCACTACTCGATTTGGGCAGGCCAGGAACCTTCGACGAAAACGGATTACTGACTTGCTCGGTTACCGATTTAGGCGACGGCAAGATGTACATGTATTACGTGGGCTTCGAGCTGGGAACCAAAATTCGCTATCGCCTGCTAACTGGCTTGGCAATCAGTGAAGATCGGGGCATGACATTCCGTCGACATTCACCAGTGCCGGTATTGGAGCGCACCGCTACGGAATTGTATTTCCGCTGCGGCCCATACTGCCGCACTGGGCCGCAATGTTTTCGCTTGTGGTATGTGGCGGGAAGTGAGTGGACAGACTTGGATGGTAAATCGATGCCGGTGTATGACATTCGCTATGCAGAATCTAAGGATGGTATTCATTGGCCAGATGAAGGAGAGATTCAAATTGCTATTACCGAGCCGGATGAGCATGGGTTTGGTCGACCGTGTGTGATACCAAAACCTGGGAGTGGATTCCGGATGTTCTACTCGGTGCGACGCCGGTCATTTGGCTCTTACCGCTTGGGCTATGCAGAATCAGACGATGGGCATGTTTGGCGCCGCATGGATAATGCGCTCAATCTTAATGTTACTCCCGGGAGCTTTGACTCCAGCGCGATCATGTATGCAGCGCCTTTAGAAATTAACGGAAAGCTTTATGTGTTCTACAACGGCAATGACTTCGGCCGCGATGGGTTTGCCGTTGCCAAGCTGGAGGCAGAATGAGTATAAGCATTCGTCCTTATGGCCAAAACGACGCCGAAGCTTGGGATACTTTCTGCGGGGAATCACTGCAAGCGACTTTGTTGCATACACGGCGCTTTCTTTCATATCACGGAGATCGTTTCGCAGATCAATCATTAGTTATCGAGGAAGAAGGGAGCTGGGTTGGTCTTTTCCCCGCTGCGCTAAGTCTTGGTGAGGCCTCGTGTGTTGTTTCACACCCGGGCATCACCTATGGTGGAGTGCTCCACCAAGGCAGCCTACGTGGCGAACGAATGGTAACGCTATTGGAGGAAATTCGTAGGTACTTTGCCGACAAGGGATACGCCAAACTGATATATAAAGCCGTCCCGTCTTTCTATCACCAAGCGCCAGCGCAGGACGATTTATATGCTTTGTTCAGATTGGGAGCTCAATGCATTCGTCGTGATTTAAGTAGCACGATTGACTTGCAGAATAGACGGCCAGTCAGTCAGCGCCGAAAAAGAAGCTTGAAAAAAGCGATTAAGGCTGAGGTCGTGATCGTCGAGGGTAATCAATATCTCGCCGCGCTTTGGGGAGTGTTGGCTGACAACTTAGCGAGCAAGCATGGTGTGAAGCCGGTTCATACGTTGGCTGATATAACCTTGTTGGCAGAGCGATTCCCTACCAGTATTCGATGTGTATGTGGTGTGATGAACAATATCGTTGTGGCAGGCTCGTTGTTGTTTATTACGCCTACAACTTTTCATGCGCAATACATTGCCGCAAGTGAGTCAGGGTATGACGTCTCGGCTCTTGACGTCGTTTTTGAACATTGTATTGACATGGCAAAGCGGGATGAGAAGCGGTGGTTTGATTTCGGTATCAGTACTGAAAATGTCGGCTTGGTATTAAATAATGGGTTGTATTGTTTTAAATCTGAATTTGGAGGGGGCGGTACGGTACATGAACTCTTTGAATTTGATTTGCGTAAACGCGTTGGTGAGAAGTAACAGTGTCCGCTTTTTCCAAAGTAAAGACATGCGCTGGACGTTAAATCTTGCGCGAGTATTTAGACGGCGGCAAAGAATCGTGCTGGCGGTGTGCTACCCCGTAAATTTTTAAAGAGTGGCAGCGCCTATTACAGACATTTCTCCTTTGTACTAAAGCGGGCATTTCTATAATGAGCAGAAAGCTTTCAATAATTGTCCCTATATATTTCAATGCCGAGTCATTGCCGATTCTCTTTGAGCGACTACTTTTAGTTGAGCAGCAATTGGCTGCAATCGAAATGGGGCTGGAATTAATTTTTGTGGATGATGGTTCTGGCGACGCATCGCTTGACGAATTGTTGCGTATTAAAAAAATCAGGCCAGATGTCAAAGTGATCAAATTGACACGAAATTTTGGCGCTGTTCATGCGTCGAAATGTGGATTTCAATTTGTGACCGGCGACTGTTTTATGATCTTAGCTGCAGATTTACAGGATCCCCCGGAGTTGATTCTACAGATGGTAGAAAGGTGGCTAGCTGGATCAAAATTTACGATATGCGAACGCATTAGCCGCGAGGATCCATTGATCTCGAAGTTTTTTGCGGTGGTGTTTTATTGGTTCCTCCATAAATTGGTGATCAACGATTATCCTGATGGAGGTTATGACATGGCCCTTATGGACAAATCGCTCTTGCCACATATCGTAAATAGCTCAAAGAATCTATACACACCGTTACTAGCCTACTGGCTTGGGTATAAACCAGAAGTCATTCATTATCATAGGGCCAAGCGCGAACACGGAAAGTCGCGTTGGACATTTAAGAAAAAATTCAAGGCATTCCTTGATGTCATGCTTGGGTTCTCAGTTACCCCGATTCGGTTGATATCAGCATTCGGTGTTGTGGTAGCGACCCTTAGTTTTGCATATGGTGCTTCCGTGATTATCAATGCTTTTCTGGGCAATGTGCCTGTGGCTGGTTTTGCTGCGTTGGCAGCACTAATCACCTTTTTGCTCGGTCTTGTAGTTGTTATGTTGGGCATTATTGGAGAATACCTATGGCGCGTGTTTGATGAAGTAAACAAGCGACCAGAGGTTGTGATTGATGAAGTCTACTAAAGGTGAAGCAGCACGATTTCTAATTGCAGGCGGGATAAATACATTACTCACGTACCTAATTTATTTGATGTTATTGAATCTGGTAAGTTACTTTTTTGCGTTTACCATGTCGTTCATTGTTGGAATCCTAATCGCGTTTGTTATGTATTCCAAGTTCGTATTTAGGACCCCTTTTGTATGGTGCAAACTGGTTCAGTACCCGATTCTCTATGCCTTGCAGTATGTCGTAGGAGTTGTGCTTCTTGTAATCTTGGTGGAGTACATGGGGTTGGATAAGCGTATCGCGCCAATCATAAATGTCGTATTGCTAACGCCAGTTATTTTTGTTTTGAATAAATGGTTTCTGACCAAGAGGACAGAATGATGGTGCCGGGAACCGTGAATGACTGTCAGATTATCAATCTCCCCAAAATCTCTGATCCCAGAGGCAATTTAACCTTTATTGAAAGCTCAAACCATATTCCATTCAACATCAAGAGGGTGTACTACCTTTACGATGTTCCAGGAGGATCTGAGCGTGGGTCGCATGCCCATAAAAACTTGCACCAGTTTGTTGTTGCGATGTCGGGAAGTTTTGACGTTGAACTTGATGACGGTAGAGGCAAAAAGCGTTTTCATCTCAATCGATCTCACTACGGCTTATACGTGTGCCCAATGATGTGGCGATTGTTAGATAATTTTTCATCTGGGGCAGTTTGCATGGTCTTGGCTTCTGACTTTTTTAATGAACAAGACTACTTCCGCGACTACGATGATTTTCTTGCGGCAGTAAGGAGAGGGAATTGAACGTTCCATTTCTTGACCTTAAATCAATTAACTTAAACTACCGTAAAGACTTTCACTCGGCTTTAGATAAAGTGCTTGATTCAGGTTCTTTTATTTTAGGTGGGGAAACCGAGCTCTTCGAAAAAGAATTTGCCGCCTATTGCAATGTAAATTATTGCATTGGTGTGGCCAATGGGCTTGAGGCGCTTCATTTAGTGTTGCGGGCCTGGGGTATTGGGCAAGGTGATGAAGTAATTGTTCCGTCCAATACTTTTATTGCGACTTGGTTAGCTGTGACTTATGCGGGTGCAGTACCGGTAGCTGTAGAGCCGGACCCAGCTACTTTTAACATCGACCCTGCCCGCATTGAAGCGGCAATTACTCCGCGTACTCGTGCAATTATTCCAGTACATCTATATGGCCAGCCCGCGGATATGGATGCCATCATGGCTATCGCAGATAAGCACGAACTGAATGTTCTGGAAGACGCTGCGCAGGCGCATGGTGCACGTTACCAAGGAAAGCGAACTGGCGGGTTGGCGCATGCGGCAGGATTTAGTTTTTATCCCGGCAAAAATCTCGGTGCGTTAGGTGATGGCGGGGCCGTCACAACCAACGATTTAGAGCTTGCGGATCGTATTCGGGTGTTGAGAAATTATGGCTCACGGATTAAGTACCGGCATGAGACTCAAGGATTTAATGCGCGATTGGATGAGCTGCAGGCCGCTTTCCTTAGAGTCAAGTTGCCGCAGTTGGATACGGACAATGCCCGGAGAAAAGTTATTGCTAGTCGATATCAGCATGGTCTAGAAGGAAGGGGGGTTATTGTTCCTGTTACACGACCTTGGGCAGATCCGGTATGGCATTTATATGTCATCCGAACGAAAAGGCGAGATGATTTAAAAAATAGATTAGATGCTCTCGGGATTGGTTCGCTGATTCACTATCCAATGCCGCCGCATATCCAAGGGGCATACAAATTGTTAAATAGTATTCAAAAAAATACGTTTCCCTTGGCAGAGCAATTAGCTAACGAGGTGATCAGTCTTCCAATTGGCCCTCACTTGAGTGATGCCCAAGTTGATAAGGTCATTGAGGCGTGCTTAGCGATTTGATTTTCTGAATTCGGGACATTATGGAAAAGACTATGACACGAATTGCTCTAATAACTGGCGTCACCGGTCAAGACGGAGCGTATCTTGCCGAATTCCTGCTGAAGAAGGGCTACATCGTCCACGGTATCAAGCGCCGGTCATCACTCTTCAACACCGACCGCATTGACCATTTGTACCAAGACCCCCACGTCTCCAATCGCAATTTCATTTTGCACTATGGCGACATGACGGACTCGTCCAGCCTTATCCGCATCATTCAAGAAGTGCAGCCAGATGAGATTTACAACTTGGCCGCCCAGAGCCATGTGGCGGTGTCGTTTGAAGAGCCGGAATATACGGCGAACTCGGATGCGTTGGGAGCATTGCGTATTCTGGAGGCGATCCGCATTCTTGGTTTAGAAAAGAAAGCCCGCTTTTATCAGGCGTCTACTTCCGAGCTTTACGGTTTGGTGCAGGAAACTCCGCAGAAAGAAACCACGCCGTTCTATCCGCGTAGCCCGTATGCGGTGGCGAAGCTTTACGCCTATTGGATTACGGTGAATTACCGTGAGGCTTACGGGATGTATGCATGCAATGGGATTTTGTTCAACCATGAGTCGCCGGTTCGCGGGGAGACGTTTGTTACTCGCAAGATCACCCGAGCGTTGGCTCGCATCAAGTTGGGACTGCAAGATTGCCTTTACTTAGGCAACCTGGATTCCAAACGCGATTGGGGGCATGCGCGCGACTATGTGGAAATGCAGTGGCTGATGTTGCAGCAGGATCACCCCGAGGATTTTGTCATTGCAACCGGTGTGCAATACAGCGTGCGCGATTTTGTGGATACAGCGGCGAGAGAGCTGGGTCTCAACATCACTTGGGTTGGCACTGGGGTGGATGAGACTGGTTCCGATGCCAGTGGTAAGGCCATCGTAAAAGTTGATCCACGTTATTTCCGGCCCACCGAAGTGGAAACCCTGTTAGGTGATGCCAGTAAAGCGAAGAAGAAACTCGGGTGGACGCCAAAAATCACCTTTAGGGACTTAGTGGCAGAGATGGTGCGGGAAGACTTGAAGAGCTCGGAGCGGGATGATCTAGTCAAGCGGCATGGCTTTGCAGCTTACGACTTTCACGAGTAAATCACGAGTAAATCACGAGTAAATCATGCCTGAAATTTGCCGCTTTCTTGAGATCGTCATCAGCATGTACTTTGACGAGCACAACCCGCCGCACTTTCACGTGTGCTGGATGGGCACTTGCCCGCCAGAGTCCGAGGGTTGGTAGAAGAGTGGGCCGAGCAACACCAGGAAGAGTTGCTCGTGATGTGGGATTCAAAGGAATTCCATAAGATTGAACCACTGGTTTGAGGAGCGTCATCATGATCAGCGTTCAAGAAGCAAAATATGAGGGTGGGCATCGCGTCTGGTTGAAATTCAATACAGGCGAAGAGGGAACCGTGGACCTGTCCTATGTTGTTGTAAGGTACTCCGCTGCGCAACCGCTAACCGACACGGAGGAATTCAAGCGGTTTTTTCTCGATGAATGGCCAACGCTCGCTTGGCACTGCGGCTTTGATCTGTCTCCCGAAATGCTCTACGAACGGGTGACCGGAAAGTTGCCGGCCTGGGTGAAAAATTCGGGCAACAACATGGATCGTGAGATCGAGCGCCCGGCATGAATTCGCAAGAAAAAATCTACATTGCGGGACATCGCGGCCTTGTGGGTTCGGGTCTTATGCGTAACCTGCAGAGCAAAGGCTATGCTCACGTCATCACCCGCACTCACGCTGAGTTGGATCTCACCAATCAAGTGGCTACGGAAAATTTCTTCGAAAAGGAAAAGCCCGACTATGTATTTCTTGCGGCGGCAAAGGTCGGCGGCATTGTTGCCAACAACACGTACCCCGCCGAATTTATTCGCGATAATTTGGCCATCCAAAGCAATGTCATCCACACGGCCTATAAAAGTGGAGTTAAGCGTCTGCTATTTCTCGGGTCGAGCTGCATCTATCCCAAGTTGGCGCCGCAGCCTTTAAAAGAGGAGTACCTGCTCACGGGTCCGCTTGAGCCGACCAATCGACCTTATGCTTTGGCCAAAATCGCAGGGGTGGAAATGTGTTGGAGTTACAACCGGCAATACCGCACCCGGTATCTGGCGGTGATGCCAACAAACCTCAATGGTCCCGGAGATAACTACGACCTTGAAAAAAGCCACGTCATCCCGGCGCTGATTCGCAAATTTCATCAAGCCAAGATTAACCAGCAACCGTCCGTCGTCGTATGGGGAACGGGTACGCCCAGGCGCGAATTTCTGTATAGCGACGATATGGCTGAGGCGTGTGTATTTCTCATGGATCTTGCCGATGAAAAGTTCGTCGGGTTACTCGGCAGCGATGAGTCTGTAACGGGGAGGTTTGAACCCCCATTAGTCAACATCGGTTCTGGGCAGGATCTCACCATTGCAGAGCTCGCCCGGTTGGTTAAGCATACCGTTGGATACGATGGTGTGATTGTGTTCGATATTTCCAGGCCCGATGGAACGCCGCAAAAACTCTTGGATGTATCTCGTCTTGCCAGCGTTGGTTGGCGCGCTTCCACTTCGCTTGCGCAGGGCCTCGCCGCAGCCTATCGCGATTTTCTGAGTGCCCGGTAAAGGCGTCGCCTGGGTGACCCGGTGCGTCGGCGCGAATAATGTCGTCATCCGGCGCTAACGCGTTAACGTTTTGCATCGCGATTCCGATTTTCGGTCAAGCCGATCTATTGCCGACCGCGCTTGCAAGCTTGGCTGCGCAAAATGTAAATCTAAACATCGCGGTGATGGACGCGAGTGCCGATGATGCGGCGCAAGATGTTTTAAATGCTCACGGCACCTTGCCGATCGCATATCGCCGTCATGGTCCGGATTCGGGTCAGGCAGCAGCTATTCAGGAAGGTTGGAAGGCCGTGCAGGGTGACATCCTGTCCTGGTTGAATGCGGACGATTATTTGGTGGCTGGGTGTCTTGAAGTTGTTGAAGACCTTTTTAAGGCGAATCCGCAGGCCGATGTTGTTTACGGCGATGCGGTATTTGTAGATCGGAGCGGCCGGTTCAATACCTACTTTCCCTCGATTTCTGAGAATATTGCAGACCTCCGGTTTCATTGTTGTATTTCCCAGCCCGCGTGTTTTGTCCGTCGCGCGGCGGTCGAACGGGTAAATGGGGTCAATACTAAACTTCACTACATTATGGATTGGGATTTGTGGACGCGGCTGTATCTGTCAGGCGCAAAATTCCATTACGTCCAGCGCCCCCTCGCGGTCGTGCGGATGTATGCCGAGACGAAAACGGCTTCGGGTGGCCGCAAGCGGTTGATCGAGATATCCGCTCATCTGAAAGAGCACGCACCTTTCTTAAAAAGGATTAGATCGACGCTTGCCTTTGCGGTTGAGGCAAGAGCTATGGGGCGAGCATTCCAGTTGGTCATTGATGGCTACAGAATTGGAAAGCGATTTGTATTCGGTGTTTTTGGCAAGCAGCGCGTTAAACAAGTGTATGGAATAGAATCACACTGCAATCGCGTTCATGCAGAAGCCAGAGTATGTTTGCCATGGTACGGCGAGCGATCAGTGCGGCGATTAGAGATTGTTGCGCGAACACGGGTAGATGTTGGTGCCGAATTAAATAACAACTCCCTGACTCGCGAATCGACAACGCATATCGAAGGTGGTCTGTGTCGGATGATCTTCAAAATTCCAAACGACCGAGTGAACGACAACCTCTTTGATATTCGATTACGTTCCGATGGCAGCGAGCCTTGGGTTTTGCTATCGGTATCCGTCGATTGACTACATTTCAATAACAATACGACGACTGTCGACTCTGTGGAATATCAAAAAACTATCCCTGCGGTATATGCGTCCTGCACAACTAAATGCATCATTGTAGTGAATTGGAATTCGGGTTCTTATCTACGCAAGTGCCTGCATGCGGTGCTGCATCAATCCGTCCCAATCGAAAAAATCATTGTTGTGGATAACGCAAGTACCGACTCTTCGCTGTTGGAAGCGGAAGACTTGCTGCCTCACGTGCAGTTGATTCGACTGCCACGTAATACAGGCTTTGCGGCGGGTAACAATCTCGCGGTCAAGGCGGCGCAGGGTTGTGAGTGGATTGCTTTATTGAACGTCGACGCATTCCCGGAACCTGACTGGTTGGAGCATTTGCTCGCGGCGACAAAATTGCGACCGGAAGGAGCATTGTTCGGCAGCCGCATGCTTCAAGCGCTCGACCCAGAGCGCTTGGATGGTGTCGGCGATGCGTATCACGTCTCCGGGGTGCATTGGCGTATCGGTCGCGGGCAGCGACTGAGCGACCACGTCACGCACAGCGCGGAAGTGTTTTCGGTGTGCGGTGCGGCGATGTTGTGTCGACGCGATTTATTTCTTGAGATAGGCGGTTTTGACGAAAGCTTTTTTTGTTATGCGGAAGATGTCGATCTGGGTTTTCGGTTGCGGTTACGCGGGCTTCGCTGTTGGTACGTTCCTGATTCCATAGTTCACCATGTAGGTTCGGCGAGCACCGGTAAGCGCAGCGATTTCGCCGTGTACCACGGGCACCGCAATTTGGTGTGGGTGTACTTAAAGAACATGCCCTGGCCCCTGTTGTGGCTTTACCTTCCGCAGCACATTGTTCTCAACATTGTTTCACTGATTTATTTCACAGCGCACGGACAGACGCGTGTGATTTTCGCTGCCAAGTGGGCGGCGCTGCGTGGGTTGCCGCGTGTGCTGCGTGAACGGCGACGGGTGCAACAAACGCGGCGCGTCAGTGCATGGGCAATTCGGCGTGCAATGGCGACGGGTTGGCTCACACCCTATTTGCGCAGCGGTCTGTGGAAGGAGCTGCTGGGCCGCTGGAGGGGGCCACTATAGCGCACGCATGCCTGCCGCAGCGAAAATCGCGGCGAGATTTTATCCTGTAAAACGTAAACTACGCCGCTCCACGCCGTTTAACCGTGCGCGACGAATCCAAATGCTTTGTCGTGCACGTAAACCAGTTTGCAGGCTTCGATGTACTTGGCGTCATGAATGCGGCCGGCGTGGATGTAACCCACAGCGCCCTTTTCCAAGTAGATGCGCTCACCGTCACGGACCAAGCGCCCGGCATCGTTGTTGTAAAACTGAATCGACATTTTGCCTTCAACGACCACGGTCATGTCGTCACCCGGATGCGAGTGCGGCGGCTCTTCGGTGCCGGCCTCCCATTGTTCAAGCATCACTTCCGCGCCGCTCGGATTGGTGGGATAGGTGGTGCGCACGGTAAAACCCGCCGGGGTGTTCGGTACCGTGATGTGGTTGCTCCATACCGCGCTGGTCGTCGAGGTGAGCGTGTTGTTACTGCCCTTGCTGGACTGTGACATTTATTTTTCTCCGTGGTGTTGAGAGTGGGTTTCGGCAAAGCTTTAAGTGACCGTCATGCTCGCATAGAGTCAGTCACCGTCGCTCTATTTTTTTATTGAGATGGTAAGTGAGCGCCATTGAAACACAATGCTTCAGTTCAGCCAGTGGAATATCGTCTGCCGCGCTGAAAATGATGCTGCGATTTCCCGCAAACTCGAACCGGTCTCGATACATTTCTTTGAAGGTATCAACCAAGGTGGTTTGGCAGTGAAAATACATTGCATACTTTCCTGGGTGCGACTTGAGCTGGTCAAGTCTGATCAGGCTGCCGCTTTTTGATTGGGTCGTAACATAGCTTGGCTGTCCCCATTTCAGGGTTTCCTCTAACTCCCCAACGCCGTCGGTTTGTGACGCCACCTCGAAAATAAGCTGGCGGAGGAACAGGAGCTTTACTTTTATTTCTTTGGGGTAATTTTCGAAGCAGGCGGCGACGCCGGGGTTTGCAAAATCCGTTCGTTGAGTCATTTGCGCCTCCATGTCTCAATGTCGCCGTGGGTATAAAAAACCGTGCGACCGTGGGCTGTGTACCAGGGGATGGTGAAACTGACTCGTCTATCGCCTCATTTTAGAGGCGTTTTGCTAGTCAAGTTTGCTAATTTTAGTAGACGGATTTAAATCCATAGACTATAAAATTAGCTGTAACGGATTTAAAAGAATCCACTAATGAAGAAATCAAAAATCACTCAAGAATCAGCGGCCGCGTTAGGCGAGCAGGTGCGTGCGCTGCGCTTGCGCGAGAACCTCGACCAGCGGGCGCTGGCGCAGCGGGCGGGTGCGGGCTTGAGTGCACTCAAGAATCTCGAATCCGGCAAAGGCGCCACGCTGCAAACCTTTATCAAGGTGCTGCGCGCGTTGGGGCGTGCGGACTGGTTTCAGACGCTGGCGCCGGCGGTGTCAATTAGTCCGTTGCAAATGCTCAAGGCCAAGTCGGTGCGGCAGCGTGCCTCGCGCGCGCGCAAGCCCGCCAGGCGACGTGAAAATGTATAGACCTGTTACCGCAGTGGAAGTGCGCCTCTGGGGCTACACGGTGGGTGCGGTTGCGCTTGATCCCAAGCTGGGCTACTACGCGTTTGAATATGCACCCAAGTTCGTCGCCAGTGGCATTGAGCTGGCGCCGCTGACGATGCCCTTGGCGCAGGCACGCGAGCCCTTCGTATTCGCCGCGTTGCCGGAGCTGACCTACCAGCGCCTGCCGGCCATGCTGGCGGATGCCTTGCCGGACGATTTCGGCAATGCCTTGATCACCGCGTGGCTGGCAAGTAAAGGTGTGGCGCCTTTAGCCATCACCGCGTTGGACCGGCTTGCCTACATGGGCAAGCGCGGCATGGGCGCGCTGGAGTTTCGTCCGGCGCGCGGGCCCAACGTCGCAAGCAGCACCGCTGTGGATCTGGCCGCGCTGGTGGAAAGCGCGCGTCGTGCGGTGCATGGCGAGATCGACTCCGACCCGCACGCCAGGGCGGCGTTGGCGCAGGTGATTCAAGTCGGCACTTCGGCCGGCGGTGCGCGCGCCAAGGCGGCGATTGCATGGAACCCACGCAGCGAAGAAATCCGCGCCGGCCAGTTTGATGTCGAGCTTGGCTTCGAACACTGGCTGCTCAAGTTCGACGGCATGGGCGCTGACCGCGAGCTGGGCGCGTCGCACAATTATGGCCGCATCGAATATGCCTACCACCTGATGGCGCGGCAGGCGGATATCGACATGTCGCCGTGTCGCTTGCTGGAAGAAGGTGGGCGTGCCCATTTCATGACCCGGCGCTTTGATCGCGACGGCAATCGTAAGCATCACATGCAAACGCTGTGTGCGCTGACGCACCTGGACTACAGGCAGCGCGCCACGCACGACTACAGCCAGTTGCTGCTCGCGATTCAAAAACTCAAGCTCGGGCACATTGCGCTGGAAGAAGCCTTCCGGCGCATCGCGTTCAACGTGATGGCTGCCAATTGCGATGACCACAGCAAGAATTTTTCCTTCCTGTTGCGCGAAGGCGGTGCGTGGGAGCTGGCACCGGCCTACGACATGATCCACGCCTACAATCCGAACGGCCAATGGACTTACCAACACTTGATGGCGGTGAACGGCAAATTCAGCGCAATCACCCGCGCCGACTTGCTGGCGGTTGCCGACCACTTCGGTATCGGCAGTGCGCCCAAGGTGCTCAAGCAGGTCAGCGAGGCGGTGGCGGCATGGCCGGAGTTTGCGCGCAGCGCCGGGCTGAATGACGCCGAAGCCGGGCGCGTGGGTGAACATCATGTGCGGCTGTAATTTTTAAGCTAAAGAACGCGGTACATATTTTTCTCCGCGCCGTTCAATGGTGGCTCCGGTGCGCTTGTGTTCAACGCAAGCGGGCTCGGAGCGCGGCCATCCTGGCGGCTTTAGTTGCGGGCTGGAAGCCCGCGCTCCGGTGATGTTTATTTCAACAGTGGATGATCCTTCGGCAGTTGCTTCGAGTACCAGATGGCGAGCTTGTGGCGCATCGATTGTTGCGAGACCTGATCTTCGGGCAGGGCTTGAATAATTTTGTCGTGCACCAGCAGCCGGTAGATGTAGAGGATTTTTTCGCTGGCGGAGTCGGTGGGTTCAAACTCGACCGCGCCGCGTTCTTCGCCGTATTTCACACCGGCGAGAATCGCCGCTTTTACCAATTCTGTTTCATGTTTTATTTTCTTCATTATGCAAGCCCGTCCGGGTGGGGTACTGCGTTAATCCACATTGCAAAGCGTAGCTTCTCCGGATGCTTTTTACAAAGCTTACAAAGCACGCGGCACACGCCGACGGCAGCGTTTGAGGTAACATGCGCGCACTCCCAACGACTTAACCAGAAGCCCTCATGAAAACCATCACGTTTCAACTGAATGCCGAATACATCGACTTGTGCAACTTGCTTAAACTTTCCGGCCTCGCTGAAAGCGGGGGCCAGGGAAAATTGCTGGTCGCCGCCGGCAAGGTGCAGGTCGATGGACTGCCTGAGAGTCGCAAGACCGCCAAGATTCGCGCCGGGCAAGTGGTGCAGTGTCTTGATACTTGTGTCGAAGTGCTGGGGAAATAGCTGTGGCGTTGAAGGCTACCGTGTTCAAGATCGAGTTGCAGATTGCCGACATGGACCGCAATTACTACCAAAGCCATGCGCTCACGGTGGCGCGGCATGCGTCCGAAACCGACGAGCGCATGATGGTGCGACTGCTGGCATTTGCCATGTACGCCAGCGATGCACTTGCCTTCGGCCGCGGCATTGCCTCCGAAGACGAGCCCACCTTGTGGGAAAAAGATCTGACCGGCATGATCGAACGCTGGATCGAAGTCGGCCAGCCGGACGAGCGTGAAATCCGCAAAGCCAGCGGCCGCGCCAAGCAGGTGGTGATCGTCACTTATGGCCGTTCCGCCGAGCCGTGGTGGGAACAAAACCGCGAAAAATTACAACGCATCGACAATCTGAGCGTGTTGCGCTTGCCGCTGGCCACGACCCAGGCGCTGGCAGCGTTGGCGGATCGCAACCTGCAACTGCAATGCAGCATTCAAGAAAAATTAGTACTGATCACGACCGCCGCCGGCGCGGTGCAAGTCGAACCCGAGCTGTTGATGGGCGCGGTGGGTGACATTTAGTCCGGAGCGTAGTCCATTTTATTTTCAGGGAAGCGATTTTTTATGAAATATTCTGTTCGGCATTTCAATCTACGACTGCTGATGTTGGTTGAGCATTTTGGATTGCTTGCCATTGCGATCGCCACGGTGATTGCAATGGTGAGCGAGATTTTCCATATGTGGGAGGCGCAGCGCGTCAGCTTGACAGATTTGCTGATGTTGTTTCTCTATCTGGAAGTGTTCGCGATGGTGGGCCTTTACTACGGCACAGGAAAATTGCCGGTGCGCTTTCCACTGTATATCGGTATGGTCGCACTGGCGCGGTATCTGATTTTGGATATGAAAGACATGGACGGGTTGCGAATCTTCGCCGTGACCGGCGCAGTGTTAATACTCGCCGTTGGAGTATTGGTAGTACGTTACGGTGATCACCGTTTTCCGTATCCACGCAACGACAGGGGCGAATTACCCGCCCAGGATGCTGAAACCAAATAGGGCTTGCTGACAGTACGTGAGCGGCAATTGCCGGCAGGCCGGCGAGGAATATTAATGTCAGAACACATTGCACAACAGTGGTTAGACGCAGCGGCCACCACCACCAACGCAAAAAATTTCACCGCGCACATGGACTTGATCTCCAAGCGCGTCAACCTCGTTGGCGTGCCGGGTTTTGAAAATATCGGCTACGATGCGTGGGCGGCGCAGTGCAAGCACGAATTTGAACAGCGGATTTTAAAAAGTGTGCGCTACGACGGCCTCAAACTGGTTGCTGCCACCGCAACGCGCGTGCTGTTCAAAACCTTCGAAACGGTCGAGGGCAACGACGGCACCATCAATGCGCAGGGCATCGAAGTGTTACTGGAAAAAGAAGACGACGGACAGTGGCGGCTGGTACAAGAGCGGGTGTTGCCGGCCGATGAAGCGGAGCACGACCGGCTGCTGCACTAACACAAATGCGCATTACGGCTGGCGTGCGTAATAGGCCGCCAGCGCATCGATTTCGAAATCACTCAGTATGTCCGACATCGCGTGCATCATGGTGTTGTCGCGTGTGCCGTTTTTGTAACTGCGCAACGCGTGCGCCAGATACGTTTCCACTTGCCCGTTCAGGCGCGGCTTGGTGGGCTCAGTGCTGTGGCCATTTTCGCCATGGCAGCGGTTGCACTGTTGCGTCAGCACTGCTGGTGCTGTGGGTAAATGGGTCTCGGGTTTGAGCGGAGTTTGCGCGGCGAAATACGCCACGAGGTCGGTCAGGTCTTTGTCTTTCAATCCCTTTGTTGCATTTTGCATGTCGGTGTGGGAACGGACGCCGCTTGCGTAGCTTTTGGCGGCGGCGAGGAGATAGGTGGGATCCTGCCCGGCCAGCGTCGGTATGGTCGCTGTGCTGCTGTTGCCGTGTTCGCCATGGCAGGCGTTGCAGGTGGCCGCAAGCTTTGCGCCGGCAGCGACATCGCCCTTGGCGGAAGGGTAGCCGTTAGGTTCTTGTGTGGCGTAATACAGCGCGAGCTTGACACTTTCAGCGTCGCTCAGATTGAGCACAAAATTCTGCATGCTTGCATGCTTACGGCCGCCGTCGCGATAGGCCCTGATCGTGGCGGTGAGGTAATCGCTGTGCAAGCGACTCAAACTGGGAATGCCGGGCGTGGTGCTGTTGCCTTTATCGCCGTGGCAGCCGGCGCAGTTCAGCGCTAGGCGCGCGCCGTCGCCGAGCGGATCGAACTTGTCCGAAGGTTCAACGACCGAAGCGCCGGGTACGTGGGGTTCTTGACTGGAAAAATACGCAGCGATGTCGCGCAAATCCTTGGGTTTCAAGGTGGCCAGCGCCGCCTGCATTAGGCTGTCTTTACGCTGACCATTGCGGTATGCGAGCAAGACTTTTTCCAAGTAGGGGCCGTTTTGTCCGGCGAGGCTGGGCATGGTCGGGTTGATGCTGTTGCCGTCCACGCCATGGCAACCGCTACAGGCGCCTGATTTTGACATTCCAACGGCGCGCTCGCCCCTGGACACGAAACGCGTCTTGCCGCGTTGCTGGCTGGCGTAGTAGGCCGCCATGGTTTTTATTTCCTGCCGGTCCAGCGATTCCTTGAACACGCTCATGATCGGATCGCTGCGTTCGCCGCTGAAATATGCATTCAACGCCTTGGTGAAATACTCCGGCTGCAAACCAGCAAGACTGGGCACCCCGGCGCGCGTGCTGTTGCCGTCGTTGCCATGGCAGGAATCGCAAGGCCGCGACGACGACTGTCCCACGGCTATGGTGGTTTTATCGAAACGGCGAACCTTGGGTGCGGGCGGCGGTGTCGCGCCTTTCCATGCCGTGTTTAATTGTGAGTAGTAGGCCGCAACGTCGACGATGTCATGTTCGTTGAGCGCGAGCGCAATGGATTTCATGCCGTCGTGTTTACGCGTGCCGTTGGCATAGGTATGCAACGCCCCGATGAGGTATTGCGCTTGTTGTCCGGCGAGAAACGGCGCGCCCGATTTCGCGGCGGCGCCGTCGACCCCGTGGCATTCAATGCACTTCTGCGCGAGCGTTGCACCGGCGGCGATTTTCGGGATAGGTGTAAGCGACACCTCCGGCACTTGCGGGGGTGGTGTCACATCCTGACACGCGCTCAAGAACATGAGGGTGAGCATCATCGCCAGAGTATGTTTCATCAGCCATCGCTCCGTGTCGGGGCGCCTAGTGTAAGCGCATCGCGATGTGTGCTCTACAGCGTGGTTATTCCGCGTCGCAATTTAAAAATCGATGCTATCCTTATGCGGGTCGTTTGGGGTTCAACCGAAAAACAATTTCAGAGCAAGTCGAGGAGATGACAATGAAAGTTTCGAAGTGGATGGTTGCGATGCATCTGGTGGCAGTGACTGCGACGTTTGGCACAGCCGCCAATGCGACAATGCAGAAAGGCGCATGCGCCGAAGATATTAAAAAATTGTGCGCTGACGCCAAGCCGGGTGCGGGTGGTGTCGCCGCATGTTTGAAAAAGCATGACGCTGAACTTTCTGCCGGTTGCAAAACACATCAAGACAACATGAACAAAAAAGCCGAAGCTTTTCATGCGGCCTGTGGCGATGACATAAAGAAACATTGCCCCGACGCAAAGCCGGGCAAAGGTGTGATGGCATGCCTGCATGGAAAGGACGCGGAACTGTCGCAAGCCTGTAAAGATGTGCTGTCGAAGAAGAAACCGATGGCAAATCACGCCGCCAAGCCTTAAATCAATCACAGCGCGCGACCTCGTCGCGCGCTGCCTTCCCGCGTAAATTCATGTTCAATTCAGCCAGTATGTGCACTCTGTGGGCAACGATGCACTCGTCATTGGGCATGCATACTTCGGTAGTTTTTTAAATTTTTAATGCTCGCTTAAACCGAATGCAGGTATATAGCGGGTGTAGGAGTTTAAACGTACAGAAGTCTGGTCATGATATTAATGCGCGTACATTGATGTGAGATATCGCTGTCGCTAATGTCTACACAAAGCGACGGGCACAACTACTTCCTTACAGAGGGGTATTACCATGGATAGAATCAATAAGAGTTTACGCGCGGCGTTGCCGTTGGTGTTGATGACGGGGTTATTGGTGGGGCAGGCGCCTATTGCTTATGCGCATGACCCAGGCCGGGGTGGGGATAATCGAGCAACGTCTGGATGTGGAGGTGGTTGTCATAGTGGTGCAACGACAACAGCGACGGTTGCCTTCGGTACGATGGGCGGTGCTGTTCCCACGTCGGTTGCTGCAAACTC
>JANLTU010000002.1:0-9261 GCA_031363085.1 Gammaproteobacteria bacterium | reverse complement strand
CGCAGCCGATGTTGGAGGTCACGAGAATCCGCGCGCCGAGTGGTTCGATGCCGGCGAGTTTTTCGTCGCGTAGCGCGTCGGCCTGCGTTGGATGCGTGAGCATGTAGTTGCCGGCGGCGCCGCAGCAGCGGGCACGATCCGGTAGCGATACCAGTTCGATGTCAGGAATCTTGCGCAGCATCGTGTAAGGATTTTCGTGCTGGCGTAACACGTGGGTGAGGCTGCACGGGTCGTGCACTGCAACGCGCGCTTTAAGTGGCTTGAGCGTGACATTTTCCGGCCACGGGCTTGAGGCGATAAACGTGCTGATGTCAACGACCTTGCGTATGAAAGCGGTCGCGCGCGGATCGTTGGCGTATTCGCTCAGCGTTGCGCCGCAGCCGCTGGCGGTGCTGATGATCACCTGCACGTCGAGCGCGCCGAAGGCGGCGAGATTTTCTTGTGTCAGCGTTGCGGCCTGTTCGGGTTGCTGGTTGTGCAGGTGTAACGCGCCGCAGCAGCGTTGCGCGGGTGGCACATGCACGCCGTAACCTAATTTTGTCAATACTTGGATCGCAGCATTTGAAGTGGCTTGGTCGAAGGCGTCGGCGATGCAGCCGGTGAACAAGGCAACCTCGCCGCGCGCGGTGTTTTGCGCCGGATAATAGTTTTTCCACGTGTGTATCGCCGGCAGCGACGGCAGCAGATGATCATGACGCGCAAGCCCTAACAGCTTGAGCAGGCCGCTGCCGCGCAGCAGCGCGCGCAGGCCGCTGCGTTGGTAAGCGCGCAGCAACATCGCAAACGTGCGCAGAGTGGTACGTTGCGTAACTAGGTTGAGCAGGCGCAGGTGTCGCGCCGGCGGCGTGGTGACTTCATGTGCAATATGCGTGAGCGCGCCGTCGATGAGTTCGCCATACGGCACCAGCGACGGGCACACGCGTTCGCAGGCTCGGCACTTGAGGCAATTTTCCAGATGCGTGCCAAGCTTGTCGGAATAGGCCAGTTGCCCGCTGGTCAAACCCTGGATGAGTGCGATGCGTCCGCGCGGTGATTCGCTTTCGTCGCGCGTGAGGTGATAGGTCGGGCAGTGCGGCAGGCACATGCCGCATTTCACGCAGCGGTCGGCGAGGGTGTTGAGTTGTTTGGCGGTGTGCAAGGTGAGTTTGGCCTGGGAAGCAGAGGCAACTATGTTCACCGTTTTTCCCTATAATGTCATTCCACTCGCCGAAACTTCGCTTGGATATCTCATGACGCCGTACTACCAACACCATCTGTTTTTTTGCACCAATCAACGTGAGGCAGGAAAGGCCTGTTGCCAGAATCACGATGCACAGGCGCTGCGCGATTACGCCAAAGCGCGCAGCAAAGAATTGAATCTCGCCGGCGCCGGCCAAGTGCGCGTGAACACGGCCGGTTGCATGGACCGCTGCGCACAGGGGCCGGTGCTTGTTATTTATCCGCAAGGCGTATGGTACACCTACAAAACCACCGCAGACATCGACGAGATTTTTCACGAGCACGTGCTTAACGGGCGTATCGTCGCACGGCTGAAGATCTAGGGTTATGGATTCCGTTATTTCAGTGCGCGGCCTGCGCAAGGTTTACGCTGGGCAAGCCGTGGTCGACGGCATCGACCTCGACGTGCAGCGCGGCGAATGTTTTGGCCTGCTGGGGCCAAACGGCGCAGGCAAGTCCACCACCTTGCGCATGTTGCTCGGCGTGACGCCGCCGGACGGCGGCAGCATTGAGGTGCTCGGGTTGCCGGTGCCCGCACAAGCGCGACAGGTGCGCGAGCGCGTCGGCATCGTGCCGCAGAAAGACAATCTCGATCCGGATTTCACCGTCACTGAAAATCTGCTCACCTACGCCAGTTATTTTGGCTTGCGCGGGTCGCAGCTCAACGCACGCATCACCGAACTGCTGGCGTTTGTGTCGCTTGAAGAAAAAGCGCAGGCCAACGTCACCACATTGTCCGGCGGCATGCAGCGCCGTCTCACGCTGGCGCGCGCGCTGGTGAATGCCCCCGACCTGTTGATCCTCGACGAGCCGTCCACCGGGCTTGATCCGCAAGCGCGCCATGTGATCTGGCAACGACTGCGCAGCTTGAAAGCCGAAGGCAAAACCCTGGTGCTCACCACGCACTACATGGACGAAGCCGAACGTCTGTGCGACCGCATGGTGATCATGGATCACGGCAAGGTACTGGTGACCGGCACGCCGCAAGAATTAATCCGCACGCTGATCGAGCCGCATGTGGTCGAGGTGCGCGGTCATGACATCGAGGCGTGGGTGAGCGCGGTGGCGACAGCGCTGACGCAGCGCGTCGAGTTGGTTGGCGACACGGCGTTTTGCTATTGCCTCGACGAGCAGCCCTTGTTGCAAGCGCTGAGTGCTCATGTACAGCTTCAATTCGCCAGCCGCCGCGCCAACATCGAAGACGTTTTTTTAAAACTAACCGGCCGCGACCTGCGGGATTGATATGACGCTCGATTTCTCGCCACCCTTACTAAGCCTGCGCGCGCTTATTGTCTGGAAGCGGCACTTTTACGTGTGGTGGAAAGTGCTGGGCCCCAGTTTGCTGGCCAATTTTGGCGAGCCGCTGTTTTATCTGCTGGCGCTTGGCTATGGGCTGGGTGGCATGGTCGGCCCGGTGCAGGGCATGGACTACATGGCGTTTCTAGCCACCGGCATCGTCTGCTCCAACGCCATGAACACGGCAACTTTAGAAGGCATGTACGCCGCGTTCACGCGTCTGGCGATGCAGCGCACCTGGGACGCGATGCTGGCTGCGCCGCTGACGCTGGACGACATTGTGCTGGGCGAAATCACTTGGTGCGCCACGCGCAGCGTGGTCAGTTGCGCGGCGATTTTCGTTGTGGCCACGCTGTTGAGTCCGGTGCAATGGAGTGCTTTCGTGCCGGTGATGTTGTTGGTGTTCATCACCGGGTTCTGTTTCGGTGCGATGGCGCTGATCGTCACCGCCTTCGCCAAAAATTACGATTTCTTTTTGTATTACTTCACCTTGGTGATCACGCCGTTGATGTTGCTCAGCGGTGTGTTCTTTCCGCTCGACACTATGTTGCCGTGGATTCAATGGGCGGCGCACGCACTGCCCTTGTCACACGCGGTGAACATCGCACGCCCGTTGATGACCGGTACGCCGTTGGAGCACGCGTTGCTGCACATCGGCGTAATCGTCGCCTATGGTGTTGCTGCAACCTATATCGCCGTGGTGCTGCTGCGCCGACGCATGCTCGTGTAGGTGCCAAGGCGTGGGTTAAAGCCGCCCGTCCTCATAGCCATAGGGCAGTGAGTGCGCAATGCCTTTGTGGCAGTCGATGCAGGTCATGCCTTCCTTGAGCGCCTGTTGATGGCGCGGCGCACTGCGGCGACCCTGCTCGGTGTAGTCCATCGAATCAAAGTCATGACAATTACGGCACTCGCGCGAGTTGGTTTCTTTCATTGCGCGCCACACGTTTTGCGCCAGTTGCAGGCGCTTGGCTTCGAACTTCTCCGGTGTGTCGATGCTGCCCAGCGCCTTGTGCAGTAGCTCATTGCTGGCTTGAATTTTACGCACCATCTTGTGCACCCACTCCTTCGGCACATGGCAATCGGGGCAGGTGGCGCGCACGCCGGTGCGGTTGCTGTAGTGCACCGTGCTGCGATATTCCTGGTACACGTTGTCGTTCATCTCGTGGCAACCGATGCAAAACGATTCGTGGTTGGTCAACTCCATGGCGGTGTTGAATCCGCCCCAAAATACGATCCCCGCGACAAAACCCGCCACCAGTAACGTGCCCAGTGAATAGCGCGACGAGCGGCTGCGCCACACCGCCCACCCGCGCGCCACCACGCCGTTGGGTTTTTCGCTGTGGCTACTCATGGCGGACTTCCGCCCGGCGCGGCGCGCGCCGGCACGAAGGTGTTGGCGACCGGTGATCGCACGCCATCTTGCGGCACATGGCATTGCACACAAAAGTAACGCCGCGCCGAGACCTGTGGCTGCTTGACGCCGTCGCGATCCAGAAAATGGCTGGCCGGCACCGGCGGTGCATTGACCGCGCTGGCGCGCTGTGGATGATGGCAGGTCAGACACTTGTTGCTGCGCAGATTGATTTTGTAATCGCGCGTCCGGTGCGGAATCAGCGGTGGCTGCTGTGCGTAGTTGCGCGGTACCGGTTCCTGATCCAGGTGTTGATAAATTTCCGGCGCCACATCTTCGGCCGCCGCCGGATGCACGCCGCGCAGCGTGTGCAACCCGCCGGTTTCCGACGCTGACAACGCCGTGGATAGCGCCAGCGCTAAAGCCGTGCCGGTGATGCGCAGATGATTCCCGTTCATCGCGCTAGACCTTCACGATCTTGACAGCGCATTTTTTGAAATCGGTCTGCTTCGAAATCGGGCAGGTCGCATCCAGCGTCAGCTTGTTAATCAAGCGGCCTTCGTCGAACCACGGCACGAACACCACGCCGCGCGGTGGACGGTTGCGTCCCTGCGTTTCCACGCGTGTGACGATTGCGCCGCGTCGCGAAGCCAGCTTAACCGCCATGCCGCGTTTCAGGCCGCGCGCCTTGGCGTCGTCGGGGTGCATGAACAGCCAGGCGTCGGGGATCGCGCGGTACAACTCCGGCACGCGGCGCGTGATGCTGCCCGAGTGCCAGTGCTCCAGCACCCGCCCGGTGGTCAACCACAGATCGTATTCGTGATCCGGCACTTCCGGCGGTGGCTCGTAAGGAAACGCGAAGATTATCGCCTTGCCGTCAGCGTGACCGTGGAACCTCACGCCCTGACCCTTTTCAACGTAGGGGTCGTAGCCTTCGCGGTAACGCCAGAGCGTTTCCTTGCCGTTCACGACCGGCCAGCGCAGCCCGCGTTCTTTGTGGTAGATGTCGAACGTTGCCAGATCATGGCCATGACCCCGGCCGAAGCGCGCATACTCCTCGAACAAGCCTTTTTGCAGGTAAAAACCAGCGTCGCGCGCATCGTCGTTGTCGTAACCGGCTTGCAGTTGCGTCAGCGGAAACTGCTTGACCGCGCCGTTGGCGAACAGCACCTGATAAAGCGTCTTGCCACGGTAGGCGGGACGTTGTGCCAGCAACTCGGGCGGCCAGACCTCGTCGGTTTTGAAGCGTTTTGAAAATTCCACCAGTTGCCACAAGTCGGAACGCGCCGCGCCGGGCGGCTTGACCTGCTGGCGCCAGAACTGTGTGCGCCGTTCGGCGTTGCCGTAGGCGCCTTCCTTTTCCACCCACATGGCGGTGGGCAGAATTAAATCCGCCGCCTGCGCGGTGACGGTGGGATAGACCTCCGACACGACGATGAAGTTGGCCGGGTTGCGATAGCCCGGATAGCCTTCCTCGTTCAAGTTGGCGCTGGCCTGCACGTTATTGTTGCACAGCACCCAGTAGGCGTTGAGCTTGCCGTCCTTGAGGGCGCGGCTTTGCGCCACCGCGTGCAATCCTGGTTTTTCCGGGATCGTGCCGTCCGGGAGATCCCAGATTTTTTCGGCGATGGCGCGGTGCTCGGCTTTTTCCACCAGCAAATCGGCGGGTAGCCGGTGCGAAAACGTGCCGACCTCGCGCGCGGTGCCGCAAGCCGACGGTTGTCCGGTGAGTGAAAACGGGCTGTTGCCCGGTTCGCTGATCTTGCCGGTGAGCAGGTGCAAATTATAGACGAGATGATTGGCCCAGGTGCCACGTGTATGCTGATTGAAACCCATGGTCCAGAACGATACGAGTTTGATGTTCGGATCGGCGTACAACTCCGCCAGTGCTTGCAAGTCTTGCTTGCGCACGCCGGAAATTTCGTGCGTCTTGTCGAGCGTGTAGGCGGCGACGAAGCGTGCATAGTCATCGAAGGTGGCTTCGGTCGAGCCACCGGGTTTGTCGGCGTTGCTCGCGCCGTTTTGCTTGAGGTGTTCGGCGCGCAGGCCGTAGCCGATATCGACATTGCCGATGCGAAATTTCGCGTGTTGATCGACGAAGGTGCGATTCACGCGGCCGCTTTGAATAATGTGGTGGGCGATGTAATTGAGAATCGCAAGATCGGTTTGCGGTTTGAACAGCATGCCGATGTCGGCCAGATCGAAACTTCGATGCGTAAACGTCGACAACACCGCCACCTTCACCTGCGCGTGCGACAGGCGCCGGTCGGTGACGCGCGTCCACAGCACCGGGTGCATCTCTGCCATGTTCGAACCCCACAACACGAAGGCGTCGGCTTGTTCGATGTCGTCGTAACAGCCCATCGGTTCGTCGCTGCCGAAGGTGCGCATGAAGGCCGCTGCTGCCGACGCCATGCAATGGCGGGCATTGGGGTCAAGGTTGTTGGTACGCAGACCGGCCTTCATCAACTTCACCGCCGCGTAGCCCTCCCAGATGGTCCATTGACCGGAACCGAACATGCCCACGGCTGCGGGCCCGTGGGCTTTGAGCGCGGCCTTGAATTTTTCGGCCATCACGTCAAAGGCTTCGTCCCACGACACCGGCACGAACTCGCCGTTCTTGTCGTAGCGGCCGTCTTTCTTGCGCAGCAGCGGCGTGGTGAGACGATCCGCGCCATACAGAATTTTGGATAGATAGTAGCCTTTGACGCAGTTAACGCCGCGATTCACCGGCGCGAGTGGGTCCGCCTGCGTTGCCACCACGCGCCCGTCCTGGGTGCCCACCAGCACGCCACAGCCGACGCCGCAAAATCGGCACGGCGCTTTGTCCCAGTGGATCGCATCGGCAGCGGCGCCGCTGGCCGCCAACATTGATTTCGGCAGTACGCCCAGCGCGCTTGCGCCCAACGCCGCATTGATCTTGAAAAACAAACGTCGCGTTAATTTCATCGGGCGATGCCCTCGCGCGCTGTCAACGTCGATACTTCGACGCAACGGATGGGAACAACTTCAGATGTTACCTGCGGGTATTCGGACTACATTTCAGTGCAAGCGCCCGCTATCCGCAACGAAATGTCCGTACAGAAAAAGCGTAGTTCGGATTTCGCCAAGTTTCAAGTGAGCGAGCACAGACATTACCTGTGCTGCGCGCTTGCGGTTGACGTTGAGGAGGTCAATAAAATATAGTTTGATAGTCGTCGAATAATAGAATGTAAATCTTCAGTCGCTCGGGTAGGGATACCAGCATATGAACGTTATCGAGACCAAGCCTTCACTGCTCATGACGCGCCGGCCTACGTGTGGCAGCCGCGCATGAGCCAGGCATCCATGGACGCGGCGTCTGATCAAAAAAAGCTCTGGCTGGTGCTGCCGTTTATCCTTATCGGCCCGTTTTTATCGTTGTTCGACCAGTCGGTGGTGAATCTTTCTGCTGCTGCAATAAATGCATCGTTACACCTTGTTGGCGGAGTGGCGGGTTTTGCTGTGACGGGCGCCGTCACACTGACCGCTGTGCCCAACGTTGCGCCAAATTTTACCAAGGGATTCTTGGTGCAAGTGGGCTTTGCCTGCGCAGCGATTATTTGCGCCTGGGCGCTGGCGCTGCGGGTCAAAGCAGAATAGTTGTTGGCAACTTATTGGATGCTCAACAGCACATCCAATAAGCCCGGAAAACGCGCATCGAGATCTTTGCGGCGCAGCGAGACAAAGCGCTGCGTCCCTTCGACCCGGGTGCGAGTAATGCCGGCGGTGCGCAAGATAGAAAAATGATGTGACAGCGTAGATTTTGAAACTGTGGAACCGCACCCCTTGACCGCGAGCTCCGGGACCGCAGCCGCCTGGCGCACCAAGTCCAGCCGCGTAGGATCGCTCAAAGCGTAAAGGACGCTATGAAGATTAATGTCACCCCGCGCCGGGTGGTGGAGCTTCCTCATAGATAAACCTCGTACCGCATGTTTATCGTTTGATCATAGCAGAGCGATTGTGGGCCTGTAGGTGGGCAGGTGCTCTGGTACTTGATAAGCGTTCAGTGGCAATTCTTTGCGATGGCAAGCCACGCGGTAGACACCGGGGCGGTCGGGTAACCTCAAAAGAGGGCGCATCGTAACCGAAGTGTAACAGTATGAATTTACACTTCTGAAGTCGTCGACTTGACGCGCAGCGCGAAACAACTGCGCCTTGACAACACACCCTGCGGGAATTTAAGTTCACCCCAGTCGCTCGCAACTCTTGGGTCGAAAATGGTTCCCCGCCGCGCGAATTTTGCGTGCAGGGTCGCGAGCATCGGGACAGGGGCAGGGGATAGGAATCGTGGGGGGCAGGAGCGGTGCATCCGAGGGGAGTTTTCGTTTGTTCTTTTTCGCATGGCCGCCGTGCGTGCGGCGCACGCCGTTTTTTGTTCACCTCATTTGCCACAAAGACCCCCATCAATATCCACGTCGGGTTAGACGTGGCGGTTCGCCGTTACCCGTCACGCCTGCCGTCATCAGGCACTCCTTCATGGTGTGCTGCGCACGCCCGGCGGGTTACGCCTGCGGCTAACCCGCCCTACATTTTATGGCTCACACCTTCAAAAACACCACGCTGGAGGGAACCACACATGCCGCACGCCACACACGCTGATTTCTCAACACACTTGCCCGGGGGCCGTATGAAGACATTAAGCCGCTTTCTCATCGCACTGCTGGCCGTCGCTTGCGCCAGCGCCACCTTCGCCGCCACCAGCCCGGTCGGCGCCACGCCCGGCAGCTTCGCGGTCAGTCCCTCGGGAGCTGCGACCTACAGCATCCCCATTCAAGTGCCGCCCGGCGTGGGCGGCATGCAGCCGAACCTCTCGCTCAATTACAACAGCCAGGGCGGCAACGGCGTCGCGGGCGTGGGTTGGAGCATCGGCGGGCTGTCGGCAATCACGCGTTGCGGGGCGACGATTGATCGGGATGGGTTCAAGGGCGGCGTCGATCTGACGCTCAGTGATAAATATTGTCTCGACGGGCAACGTCTCATCGCGATCAGTGCCACCGAGTACCGCACCGAAATCGAAAGCTTCAACAAAGTTATTGCCACTGGCACGCAAGGCAATGGCCCAGCATCTTTCACGGTGACTTCCAAGAATGGCGTCACTACCGAATACGGCAATAGCAGTGACTCGAAGCAATTCGTGCAAGGCAACGCCACGACGGTGCTGAGCTGGCACGTCAGCACGATCAAAGACGCGGTGGGTAACTACGTGCAGTTCGTCTACAACACGGATAGCGCAACTACCGGCGAACACCGCATCGACCACATCGACTACACCTACAATGGCACGGCCTTCGTCGGTGGCGTCGCGCGCAGTGTGAAGTTCAACTACGGTGCGCGTTCCGATGTCGAGACCAGCTACGTCGGCGGTGGCGCGGTCA
>JANLTU010000186.1:0-3637 GCA_031363085.1 Gammaproteobacteria bacterium | reverse complement strand
CTTGCCGTCTTTGGGCTCACGGCACCATTCTGGTGGACCATGCTGGTAAGTAAGCTCATTTACGGTTTGTATCTTCTTGGGGGAGCCCCGGAACTTCCGTCGCCTCTCTTTGCGTGGAGCAACCTCTTGTTGCCGTCTATTGGCCTGGGTCTTTTAACCGGTATTGTTATTTTGGTTCTTTCTAGGTCGCGCCCTCTTGTTGGTTGGGGTGTGTTTTTTGCGTTCCTTGTCTTAGGCCTCGTTGCATACGCAATCTATTTGGGCTCGGTAAGTCCGCTCGTGAGCACCTTTGGTAGCTTTAGCAACCTGTCGTTCTTGGTCTCTTCGGTTCTGGTTCCGTTGTGGGCTGTGTCTCAATCCGGGTCGGGGCTAACAAGCGCGTGGAGTCGGACGCGGTGATACGGCGCACTGTTTCCTGTTGTCTCCGGGCCCGCGCCGCTCACGCGCAACGTTAGTCGAACATGTGCGCCGCGAGCGCCTATTTTTGCACATGCTGGTGCCGCATCACGACGTGAAGCTGTAAATATTTAGCCACGAGAGAGAATGGCGGCGCTGACGAATGACAAAAAACATGCTAGAAACGAAGCGTCAGCGAGTGACGCATAACCGCGTTATGCGAACACCGCCCCCGCTTCGCTTTACTGACCAAAAAATCACCACCGTCTACTCCTTAATTTTCTGTGTAGGAAACTCCATGCGACCCGGAAACCGGCGAAATTAACAGACTATGAGCGCAGCACCCACGTCGTCTAATTCCATTTCTAGTTAGAAACAGAATTAATTATCCATCCCCATCCGGCGATGCTACGCATATGTTCAGGGCTTGATTCAAAACTTTTCAAAGCACCTTCAAGGTGTGTTTCAAGTGCGCCCAGCGTGTCGAATGCGCGGTTGTGAAAGAACTTTTCACGCAACTCGTCCCATAGATGTTCCTGCGGGTTGAGTTCAGGCGCATAGGGCTGCAGAAATATCGTGCGCACATTTTCGGCTAATTCGATTTCTTGGCTTTTACGCCAACCCGCCCCATCCATCACCATGACGACATTCTCGTGCGGGTAACGCGCTGCGATCTCGTCCAGAAACAGCTGCATGCACTGCCCGTTAACCTGCGGCAAGATCAACGAATCAAAGCGCCCATCTACCGGACTGACCGCGCCATAGGTGTAAGTGTATTCTTGCGTCATCATGGCGCGAACCATGGGCCGATGCGGCTTCTTGTCCCAGCAGTGGCGGACATCGCTGATCCGTCCAAAACGCGCTTCGTCCTGAAACATCAGCCTGAGCGGGCGAGGTACGGCAAAAGCCGCTAGTTCCGTTGCCAGCCGTTCGGGGAGTTTTTTTTCCATTCATCTTGCGCTTCCGGGTCAGATTTCGGGTGGCTTTTATCCGGCGCAAGCTTGCGCCAGCCGTGGCGGGACAACATCAGATACAGCGTGGACAATCCAATCGATTTGCCCAGCTTAGCCTCTACCAACGGCTTCAAGGGAGGGACGATAACCACGCCTCCCGTTGCCGCCTGACTCAACACTTCGTCCAGTATCTGCGATTCTTTTTCCAGGCTGGCTTTGGCTCGGTTGCGCAGCGCTCGCTTGCTTGCTGCGCGCCACCTTTTTTCCTCCCCCCAAGGCGTGAGCGAACCGGGTGCGCATCGTGCAAGTGACACCCACAGAACGCCCGATCACGAGCGCCGTTTGCTCCAGACTCAAACCCAGCGCAAGGGGTAGCACAATGGCCTGAGCGGCCCGGAGTTCATCTGCTGTTTTCGCTTTCTTCAGTAGCTCTTTTGCTGATTCAAGATGATCTGTGCCACCCGGTTTCCGTGCCATTTATAGCCTCTAATATTAAGGATATAATATTACTGTTTTTAACTGTAATTGGAATAAGCTCTTGATGGTTCGAACTCGGCCGCCCTTGGTGTAGGTGTATTCGTTGGTCGCGCCGTTGCCCAAGGTTTCTTTGGTCACGCGGCCGCTGGCGTCCCTGCTGGATGACGATATCCGGCTGCGCCGATATACTCGCGCTCATGCAACACGACAGCGGTTATCACCTGCTTTTTTCGCATCCCGAACTGGTCGAGGACTTGTTCAAGAGCTTCGTCACCGAGCCGTGGGTGGCGCAGTTGGATTTCACCACGCTGCAACGTGTGAACGCGAAACTGCATGCGGAAGGGTTGGAACGCCGTGACGGAGATTTGATCTATCGCGTGCTGTATCGCGACGGGTCTGAAGTCTATCTGTACTTGCTGTTGGAGTTTCAGTCCCAACCCGATCCCTGGATGGCGATCCGGGCGCTGGTCTATGTGGGCCTGCTGTATCAACACTTGATCCGCGAGAACCGGCTGACCCCAAACGGCAAGCTGCCGCCGGTGTTTCCCTTGGTGCTGTACAACGGCGACCCGCGCTGGAACGCGGTGCAAGACCTCAAAGAACTGATCGCCCTGCCCGTCAATACGCCGTTGTGGTCGTACCAACCCGTTCTCCGCTATCATCTGGTAGACGAAAGCCGCTATCCTGAAGGTAAGGCCGGGTCGCTGGTCGGGGTTTTATTTCAGATCGAGAACTGTAAAAATCTCGACGAGCTGCGGCCCATTGTGAAACATCTTGCCGAGCACTGGCAGAAGCAGATTCCGGCCTCGTTACGGCGCGCATTCATCAGTTGGATCCGGCGCGTGGTGGCCCCCGGCAAGGGCGTGGAACTGGAACCCCAAGACATCGAAGACTTTGCGGAGGTACAAATCATGTTGGCGACGCGTATTAAACAGTGGGAGCAGGAAATCCGGAAACAGGAATTTGAGAAGGGCATTCTCACCGGTGAAGCGAAGTTGCTTCACCGTCAACTTCAACTGCGTTTCGGAACACTGCCGCCGTGGGCTGAAGAAAAACTCGCCCAAGCCTCCGGTGCACAGGTTGAACACTGGGGGGCGAACATCCTCAACGCCGTGTCGCTGGAGGAGGTTTTTACCTGAATACGCAGGGTGGATGAGGCACGGCCATTATCCACTATCTATTTGGCTATAAAATTCGCTCGCGGATATATTGTCAAGCATCGCGGCCAAGGTGCGGGGGATCGATGATTTGTGGCCGGATAACTTTAATTGGAGTCTGACCCCAATGGCACGCTTCTGCACGGCAGCTGCTACCTAATACTTAAAAGGGTAGCGTCGCAATGCCAGAAGTTAAGGCTGAATAGGCGCCGCGTGGCGAGGGCGCGGGTGGTTTTCTCCCCTCCTCATTTTCGAGGAGGGGTGGCGCCGAAGGTGACGGGGTGGTTGCGGTGGGCGCACAGGAATTGTCTAACAACCACCCCGTCCGCTACACGTCCTCCCCTCCTTGAAAATAAGGAGGGTGTTTAAACATCATCGCGCTTAACTTAACCTGATTAGTTACCTGCCTCAGACAGTCGCAAAACGCTGAGGGGGTGAGGCTTGGTAGTGACGGCGGCGCGAAGTAAACGTGGCACCCTGGCGGCCAGATCAAAACGGCGATTGAAGCGATAAGCAAATTCGGCCAGATAACGGTGAGCATACTTGGCATGATTGATCGCGTGGTAGGTTCCGCTGAGCGCTGTTTTCAGGTTGCCCAGTATCGTGTTGACCCAACGAAACTCAGGGCGTTGCACCGCGTGTCTACCTCCGCCC
>JANLTU010000074.1:0-44121 GCA_031363085.1 Gammaproteobacteria bacterium | reverse complement strand
TAAGACGTGAGTCGTAACGTATGCGGCGGGGCTATTTTTATAGGCCCAGCGTTTCGCGCCCTGCATCATTGTCCCTGTCGCCGCACGCACCATATGGAGCGCGATCCTGAGTGGGCCGCGCCCATTCTGTGGCGCAGTGAGCTACGCAACATTTTGGCAGACTACATTCAGACGCAAGACTCTGATCCTCGACCAAACGTACGGCGTGCACGAGGCAGAAAGCCTGCTTGAGGGTTCAGAGTTTGAAGTTGACTCGCACGCCGTGCTCAAGCTTGTGAAGAACAGCGACTGCCCCGCCTACGACTGCGTAGTTTGTCGCGCTGGCAATACAGCTCAACACCAAGCTTGTAACCATGAACAGCAAACTACTGCATGCGTTTCCAAAACGTGGCGTTTCCCTCGCGGAGAACTGACGCTGAATTTGTCTCGTTATGTGACGAAGCGGGCTTTGCGCTAACTGTCAACGCGCCCATCGGGAAAATCAGCCCCTGCTCGGTGATGCTGTAACCCGTAGGCAATGATGGTGAGTTTGTATAAATGGCAATGCAAATTAAGATCGAGGGCGCACATATCCCATGCGTCCTTGCAAATTCAGAGCTCTATATAATGCAGTAACGCAAGCCTGACTCTGTTCTGCACAAGCCTGACCCTGTTCTGCAGATTTTGGTATGGCACATCCGCTGCTCTTGCTTCGCGCACGAATGCTTGCAGGCGCTCCTCGCGCGCCACCTCGCGCTCCAATGCCTCGATCATCAGACTATGCGCGGAACAATGTGTAGTTTTCGCAAGGCGCGCGATATGCGCCTTCAGTCGTTGTCGGAAATTTTCAGCGTGTAGGTATTGCCGGAAAAATGATGGTGCCCAGAGTGCCGTGCATAGAAGACCTTGTTGTCTGACCCTAATATTTCTCACACCCTCAGAACCTCAGATCAGAACCTCAGAGGATTGAAACGCGCAAAAATGCGCGCTGGTCCCATTGAGCCACCCTTCCCAGTGGTTGTACAATTATCTGTACAACTCCACCCAACTCTCCCGGAAGCACCATGAAAACACTCTCCTATTCCGCGCTGCGCAGTAAACTGGCCAAAGCAATCGAAGAAGTCACGGAGGATCACGCGCCGATTCTCATCACGCGCCAGAAGGGCGCGCCGGCCGTGCTGATCTCTCTTGAGGATTTCGAGTCGTGGCAGGAAACCGCCTATCTTGCGCGCAGTCCGGTTATGGCACAGCGTCTGCGCCGCGCGGTATCCCAAATCGAGCGTGGTAAAGCCAAGACGCGGAAACTGATTCAATGACCATCAAGTGGGCCGATGCGGCCTGGGAAGACTACCGCTGGTGGCACAAACATGACCAACGTCTGCATGCCCGGATCAACAAGCTGATCGAGGCCGTGGAGAAAGACCCATTTCGCGGCATCGGCAAACCCGAATCGTTACGCCACAAGTGGACGGGCTACTGGTCGCGCCGCATCAACGAAGAACACCGTTTGGTATACAAAGTCGAGAAAGGCGTTTTGTACATCGCCGCTTGCCGTTACCACTATGGCAAATAATATTACCCTTTCCCGGTTACCCCGCCGCGCGGGTAACCGGGGCTACAACATATTGGTGTCTGCCCCTCATGCCACTCGGTTAAGCTCCCGCTGCCTTAGGATGTGCTCACGCGCAACATGACGCGGCACGGTGAGCAATGGAAGATTTTTGGGTCGCCGTTTCTTTGCACGCGGCTCGATCCGGCCAGGGCAATGCGGTAATTGCAGTGTAGCGCTGCTCGCAAGTACGGTCGTGATCCGTGTACTAATTTGATCGCTCGGCGTTCGGCGGAGCTGATCAGCGAATACGTTTAGCAGGCGCTTGACGCCAGTAAAACTTAGCGCGCGCGGCAAGACATCCAACAACGATGCCGCCTTCGCCATCGTCCAGCGCACTAGTGTAGTGTTTCATTCTTGATGGAACATATATTGTATGTGTAACTGCAACGCTGCACACGACGAAGCGGTGTGGAGAATGCAAATGAGAGTTGCCTCGGGGTTGGTATTGACGGACGAGGAGCACGCCCTGTTGACGAAGCTGAGTCGCTCCAAACTCAGCAGTGTGCGACTGGCGCAGCGCGCACGCAGGGTGTTACTGGCGGCACAAAGCCTGCTAAACAAAGAGATTGCCGCACAATTAGGCGTGGGTCGGGTGCAGGTGTCGCGTTGGCGCGAACGCTATACCCGGTTGCGGCTTGCGACTACAAGCGCAACGGTACGACCACGTTATTCGCGGCGCTCAGCATGTTGGACGGGCAGGTCATTGCCCAGTGCCAGCCGCGCCACCGCCACACCGAATGGTTGAAGTTCCTCAAGCAAATTGATCGTGAGACCCCCAAGGACAAGACCTTGCATCTGATCGTCGACAACTACGCCACACACAAACACCCGGTCGTGCAGGCGTGGCTGGCCAAACATCCGCGCTTCAACATGCACTTCACCCCCACCTCGGCGTCGTGGCTGAACATGGTCGAACGTTTCTTCCGTGATATCACCACCGCGCGGATTCGCCGGGGCGTATTTACGAGCGTCCCTGATCTGGTCGCCGCCATCGACGAATACATTGCCCATCACAACACCAAACCCAAGCCGTTCATTTGGACCAAAAGCGCGCGCGATATTTTGGAAAAAGTCATTCGCGCTAACCGTCGATTAAGCTCCAAACAGAATGAAACACTACACTAGCGCACAAATAAAAACGGCCGGGGCGTTGCACCCGGCCGTCATTACTGCACTTCAACTATTAACTATTTTGGATTACTTGCCGACCCAGGCGGTGTAGCCGTCGGTTTTCTTGCTGGTGCCGTCATCGTAACCGGCGTCGTAGGCTTCGTTCTGGCGCTGCTCTTCGACTTTTGGGTTGTGCAGAAAGCCCGAGGCCCAACCCACAAGGTAGTCACGCGCAACTTTGGCTTTTTCCATTTTGTCGATGGTCTGGTAATACACGTTGTTCATGGTCGGACTCCTGTTGTGAAATCAGGTTAAATTGGATGTGGTGATATTAGCTTACTGCCCTGCTTTTGTAATTGCTTCGCTGCTATCACCAACGAGATAGGCCGCTATTACCAAAGGCGGGGCGCATGCGCTTTATAATCACCGCATAACGGAGACAAGCCATGACCCCCACACCCTTGCCGATCAATACTCTGGTGCCACCTTACACACTGCGCGAAGTGAAACCGCACAGCTTCATCTACGAAATCGAACATGCCCTTACACCCGACATCTGCCAGGAAATCGTGCGGCGCTTCGAAGCCAATCCCGCCCAGCAGTATGCGGGACGCATCGGCCAGGTCGCACAGCATGACGTTTCGATCAAACGCTCCACCGACTTGGCTGTCAGCGGCAATCCTCAGTGGACAGATATCGACCAAATTCTGCTGCGCTCCACCGGTTTGGCGGTGCGCACAGTGCGCGCACAATTCCCGTATTTCAATGGCCGCTTCAAAGACATGGGCTACAACGTGCAGCGCACCGACGCCGGTGAGTTTTACCACTGGCATATCGACGGCGGCAGCCATGAATTCAGCCAGCGGCAATTAGTCGTCATCTGGTACCTCAACGACGTCGCCGGGCCCGGTGGCGAAACCGAATTTTTATTTCAGGATGTAAAAATCAAACCGCAGGAAGGCAAAATGCTGTTGTTCCCGCCGTTTTGGACGCACGAGCATCGCGGCGCAATATTGCTGGCGGGCGTAAAATACATCGCGACCACCTGGGTGGTATTTGCGTGAGGAAGCCTGAATCAATTACGTGCTGATCATCCACGACGTGGCCGACTATGCAGCGTGGAAAAAAGTTTTTGATGCGGCGGCGGCGATCAGAAAAACCGCCGGCGAACAGAGCTACCAAGTGCTGAACTATGAGCACGACAAAAATAAAATCGTGCACTTCTCGCGCTGGAACTCCCTGGAGCGCGCCAGAAGTTTTTTTGAGTCTGCCGCGTTGATCGAACTACGAAAAAAAGCCGGTGTGAATGCACCGGAGTTTATCTATCTCAAGCAACTGGAAGAAGGTGTGCTCTAACTGGTGTGCTGCGCAAGATTGGTGGCAACTTCCTGCAACGCTTCTGCGCTCAGGGTAGCGTCTTCGGCTTTGAACGCGCCGTGAATGGCCTGCAGCGCGCCGCAATAATCTTCTTCATCAAGGTCTTTCACCCGTTGTTCGCGTGAGCGATTGCAGGCGGTTTTTGCGCCGGTGTTGTTCGGCTCGGCGGCGGCAAGAACCGGCGCGTAACGCCACAACATGCCCGCCTCGCCTTCGATCTTGACGATTGTTTTTTGAAGCGGTAGGCGCACCGCATTGTCGAGCCGGTTAAATGCCAACATCCACGCGAACATGCCGGCAGCGGTAGCGGGTAACAACAACACCCAGGTGGTTTTCAAAAACAATTCATACTCGGCCCGCCCGCTGATCCATGAAAAATAGGCAATCGCGAACACCACGCCGTAAATCGCACAGGCGACCGTGATGCCGATGAGTTTGGATTTGCCACGCGCGGGATGAATCTTTTTCTTGTAATCAAACTGCGCCAAGTCGTAGGTGCTCTCGAATTGTTGCAACAGTTCGCGGCGCGCACGACGTTGATCTTTTGCGGTCTTGGCCATCAACTCACTTCCAACACGATTTTTCCTTGCGTATCACCGCGCTCGATCAGTTGATGCGCGCGCGCTGCCTCACGCAATGGCAGCACTTCCGCCACCGACACGCGCAGTTGACCGGTGTCGAACAATGCGGCGCCCTGTTCGAGAATCTTGGTTTGCTGCAGCCGCGCGGCGTGCAACTCCATCAACATCGGCGTCAGCATCAACTCGAACGACACGCGCAGATTTTTTTCACGCGCGACGTTCCAATCCACGCTGCTGTCCGGCTGCAACAACGTGACGACATCGCCGTACACGCGCACCGCCGCAAAACTCTGCGCAAAGGTTGCGCCACCCACGGTATCGAAAATCAGATTTACGCCATCGCCACGACTCCAAGCAGCGACCTCGGCGACGAAATTCTGCTCTCGATATAAAATGACACGCTCCGCGCCTAATGCCCGCACGAAATCCGCCTTGGCTTGTGAACCCACCGTCGTGCACACACGCGCACCGGCGATACGCGCCAACTGCACCGCGATGTGTCCCACCCCGCCGGCACCGGCATGGATCAACACTTCATCTTGGGTGCGCACTTGAGCGCGTTGGTGTAGCGCTTCCCATGCCGTCAGCAACACCAAGGGCACGGCGGCGGCATGAATAAAATCCAGCGACGCCGGTTTGCGCGCCAGGTAATGCTCGTCAAGCACGCAGTACTGCGCATAATTTCCGGGTGCGCCGCCAATGCCGCCGTTGCAAAAATACACGGCATCGCCCGCCTTAAAGCGCGTCACTTGCGTACCCACCGCATCCACCACACCGGCGCCATCGCAACCCAGAATGCTTGGCAAGTGCTCAGGATAATAAGTGCCGCGCCGGCGCAATTTGGTGTCAAGCGGATTGACGCCGGCCGCTTTGAGTTGCACGCGCACCTGATGCGGGTGTTGAATGTCAGGCACCGGCACGTCACGCCACTGCAACACCTCCGGCCCGCCAACCGCTGTGACTACGACAGCGTGCATTAGGCGACCATCTCAACCGCGCCGACCGCCACGCGAGCGCGCTCAAAGCGCGCGCGTAGCGCTTCGGTGTGGGCGGCCGCCACCGGTCCGATGAAACACCATTGCCGTAACAACTGCGGCACCTGCGCGGCATCCTGAGTTTCGCCAGTCTTCATACGGCGCGCCAACTGGTCAACCTGATATTGCATCCGCTGCGCGCGATATTCGGGTGGCGACTCGATGCCGAGGGCGATTTCCAGACGCAAGCACAGCAGTTCCTTGCTGACCAGATTTTCTTGTGCGCGCTGTGCAAACTGCGCGACCACCTTGTCATGCTGCGGCCCTCGCAAACCATGCAAGGTATCCGCCGTCACCTGAAAGCGCGCACTGAGCACCTGCTCGATTTCGTCTGGCAATGAGGCCAACGCCTGCCACGCTTCTTGCGCGGTGAGCATCTGTGTCGCGACCACCTCGCCGGTCAAGGCCCCAGACATTAAGCGTTCCGCCGCATTTTCCAGCACGTTACAAAGTTCGACTTTACGTTCGAACAGGTGTGCACTTTGTACGCGCTCCTGCTGCAACGCGATTCTTTCCTGCTTCTCAAACTCCCGACAGGCACGCTGAAATTTCTGCGCGATGTCACGCTCCGCCTCTTTTGGTAACGGCCCAACTTGTTCAAAGTCGGCTTTCGCCTGCTGCACTTTGCCATGTGCTTGCCGCAGCGCGTCGCCTTCCAGGCGTGCAAGCTCCTCCACCTGGGCACACAGAGACTGCGCGCGCGTCAGGTGTTCCTGACGCTGTTGATCCTGAGCCGCGTGCGCGGCTTCACGTTGTGCAAAAATCCGGTTACTGGCGGCACGAAAGATATTCCACAAACTGTTCGATTCCGCCGATTGGCCAATGAGCTTCCACTGGCTTTGCAATTGCTTGGCCTGAAGGATCGCGTCTTTCAGTGCCGGGCTGTCGGCGAGCAGGTCTTTTACCGTATCCGCGAGTTGTTCCATGCGGCGGATCAAGGTTTCCTTTTTTGACTTATTAAGTTTTTTCTCCGCACTCAGGCGCGCGGCAAGATCGTCCATCATCACACGAAAGCGTTTATTCAAGATGTTGCTCTGCGCGCGCTCCACTGGTCCGATGTCGTTCCATTCTGCCCGAGCAGTACGCAGCAGATGCTCGATTTTTTTCCAATCGGTGTGTGCCCAATCGCTGTCCGCGATGAACTGCTCCAGCCCGGAACAGATCGCGCTTTTTTGCAGCGCATGTTGCTTGCGCTGTTCACGCTCCTGGGCGAAGAACACCTCGCACGGAACATAGGCGGCGTCGCAGGCGGTCTTGAATCTTTCCCATAAGGCTTTGGCGCCGGCATTATCGGTTGCTCCCAGCTCCTTCCACTGATCACGCGCAGCGCGAATCTTGTCGGCGATGTCGTGGTAGTCGCGTGGCAGACTCGACGCCTGTTGTAACTGCGTGGCCAAGCTCTCCATTTCCGCGACCAGATTTTCTTTCACCGGCGCACCAGCCCAACGCTTCCACGACCACAGCACCCGCACGTTTTTAGCTGCTGCCTGCCATTGACGATACACGTCTTGTTTACGCAGCGTGGCCGCATCGAACGCCGGCAAACTGTCGTACACCTGTTGCACCTCACGATGGTGTTCCGCAGCGGCCTGGGACTGCCCGTCTTCAGTGGCCTGCACAATTTCGCCCACCAAACGCGTAAAGGTCGCGAGGTCGTCTTGCGCTTTTTGCAACTGCTGTACACGGCGTGCCCGCAGTTGTTCAAACACGCTACGGATACGCTGTTCAAGCGCTGCATCGAATGTGAAATAGTGTGGGCGAGCGATGCTGACCAACGCCTTCTCCAACATTTTAATAGTGTGTTCTGCTAACAACTCACTTGATGCCAAGGTTGCTTGTGCGCGGGTCTCGACATCCAACAAAGCCGCCTGTGCAAGGTGGTAGCGCGGGATGTCGTAGAGCATCGCTTCGACCTGTTGCGCAAGCGCGCCAAAGCGTGCGCGCCAAGGCTGTTCCTCGCCGGCGGACAGGCTACCGACCTCGTCCCAGGCACTGCGCACCACGCGCAAGGCTCCGGCTAACGTTGCCTCATCGTCGGCCAGCGGCGCCGCTTGTTGTCTTATCGAAGCGAGCAGTCGTTCCAGTTCGGCGCACAGTTCGCGTTTGCGCGCGTGCAAGGCTTCACGCTGTGCCGCCACCTCGCGCTGCTCACGCAGAGCCTGCTCGTGCTGTGCAAACGCGGCATCGAATGCTGTGCGTGCCGCAGCAAAACGGGCTTCGAGATCAGCGTCAAAGGCGCCGTCTTTGGCGCCATCCCATTCGGCGTGAATTTTCTGCCATTCGGTTTCAATTGGGGTTAGCCGCGCACCGACCACAGTCCAGTCCGACACGCGCGCCAGCGCCTCCAAGGCCGCACATGCAAGCCGCGCCTGCTGATACAAGCGCTTCGGACGTTCCTCATCAGCGGCCATCTGTGCAAGCTTTTCACGGGCCGCTGCGCACACCCGCTTGTCTTTCACGCGGGCATGTTTGGCGACACGTTCCAGGGTGGATTTCTGCTTGAGGCGCGCCACGGCCGCGTAACGCAACTCGGCGTCGGGGTCCTGCAACGCGATGTCGCCCAGCAACGCCTCGCGCTCCACGCGTTGCAATGCCGCAGCACGCAACTCGCTTTCAACCCCGCGACGGGTAATCTCTTCAAATAGCTTGATATCGGCACTTGCCGCCAAGCGCTGCAAACGATTCGCAAGCGTCTCCGTGCCACGTTCAACACCGCAGAGCAATTGCATGTAACGTTGACCGGCGGCGCTGCGCACATCTTCACTTGCATCGGTTTTCGTGACACTCGCCAACACGTCGAGATCGGTAATACGCTTTAGCGCTACGCTGCGCACCTCAGCCTGCGCGTCGCTGTGCATGACCTGCAGCAACGCAGCGCAATCTTCAGTGCGCGCGAGATTCAAGTCGTGCACCGCGCGTTTGCGCACCTGCGGATCTTTGTGCTGCCATTTCGGCTTGAAAAGAGCTTTGAAAATCATCTGCGCGCTGCCCTATTGGGAAACAATCGCCGGTATCATACACCAAGCATTTTATGCGACTAACGCGTTTGGTAATTCAGACTATCGTGCTTGACGACGGGTCAACGCCTCGATAGTGTCTCGCGCGCACGTCCCCCTAACTTATCCCAAGGAGAACATTATGAAAAAAGCACTCGTTTTTGCCGCTTTATTCGCCGCTGCGCCGCTTGCAATGGCTGGAAAAACTTATCAGGTTACCGGCCCGATCATCTCCGTCGACGATAAAACCATTGTGGTGGAAAAAGGTAAGGAGAAATTTGAAATGGCCCGTGATGCCGCCACCAAAGTCACCGGCGAACTTAAAGTCGGTGAGAAAGTCACCATCGAATACAGCATGACCGCCGCAGCCATTACCGTAAAAGAAGCCAAGAAGAAATAGTTTTTTAATTTCTGTCTAAATAAAAATCCCGCGTAGCCACCGTGCTGCGCAGGATTTTTTATGTCGCCGCAAAGCGAAAAACGCCGTGCTTTTCGCCACAACGCTAGCGCCGTACCAGCACCCCATCGACGACTTTAACCTTGTCACCCGGCAACAGCCCCGGATCGGCATCCAGCCGCACGGTGCGAACCGTACCGTCATCCATACGTACGTTGACATTAATGCTGCGCGTCTTGTGCATATTCTGCTCGATCTTGTTTCCCGCCACTGCGCCACCCACCGCCGCTACCATGGTTGCCAACGATTTACCCTGCCCTTCACCGATCTGATGCCCGACCACCGCACCGGTGATACCACCCGCAATTGCGCCCAAACCCGAAGCTTCACGCGCTTTTTCTACCGCGCGCACTGTTTGAACCACGCCGCAATTTACGCACACGGGCGTAGCTTCCACTTTTTTCGCTAGCGGCTCGGAATGCACCGCAGCGGTTGGCGCGCTCAACGCCGCCGTCTGCTCAGGCTTGGCATTGCCGGATTTTGAATTGGCTGTTGGAATCAAACCCGTCATCACACCGATACCCACTACGCTGAATAAAATCAGCGCGACGGCGGCGGTGATGATCAGCGGATGAGTTTTCGCTTTGCTGGTATACGCCTGAACCATAGGATGGGTTGTGGAGTTCATAAGTGGTTACCTCACTGCGGGTTTTAGATGGTGAAATAGTATACGACGTAGAACTTAAGCTTGGTTTAATTAAACTGGAATTTTCCTTTTAGAGCCAGAGTCATTCATGCCACGGATAAGAGCCTGTTCAAGATCTCATTGGAGGGATGCAGTGCTAGGCAAAACCGAATGCAGAAGCGGAAGCATACACGCAGTAGGTGAGCATTCGTAAATTCGATTTTAACGCCGCAATGCGCCCGCCCATGAGATCTTGAACAGGCTCTAAAACTTGAGCATCCGTTTGCCGCCCGCATGAGTTGCCACTAACGCAGTGAGCAACACGCCCATCCCTGATGACACCACGCGTTTGTCGCCTGGGTGCGGCAGCGTTGCTTTGAAAAAGACTACTCATTGTGCGCCGTGCGCATGATCCGGACATAACCCCAGCGTGCCGATTAAAACGGAGCTCGACAATTTTAAATATGCATAAATGGTGCAGGGCTAAACATTTTTTGTAACTGGTCGCGGTAAATCGGTATTCTGCGCGTGGTCCAGGGACGTTTCCCTTTTGGGGCGACAGGGACGTCCACATAATGCATTTCAACTTGGGCGAGGAAATTACCTTGATTAAACAAAATGTTTTTACAAAAAACCTATGCGCTGCAGCACTGGTGTTATGGACCATGACGGCAAGCGCGGATAACTCAAATAAGGAATGTCCGGTGGGTTTGGTGAATGGCCTAACGCTGGATCAGGAATTCGGGCCGGGAACCCGCGACATCACGCATTGCCTGGAGGTGCGCAAGAAAGCAAAAGTAGTCATTTCGATAAACAGGCTGCATGGGTTTGACAAAAACGGTAAGCCGACCCTGGACAAACCTTACTTCATCGACAACTTGCACAAGATGCGTGAAACCTATGAAGTCACGCATGGTATGAAGATCGGCACGGATGTTGACATCATCATCGTAGCGACCAATTCCGGCGTGTTGTTGCTGGCGGACCCGGCGACTGCGTTACCCGCCCAAGTGAACGACCCAAACTACAATCCGGCCTGGAAGTCGCTGGTGGAAGAAGGCTTGAAATGGGGCTTCAAATTTTACCTTTGCCAACAAGCCGCACGCACCTACAACATCAAAACCCAAAATATCATTCAAGGTGTAGAAATGGTGCCCGGCGGCAACACCGCAATTTTGGATTTACAAATGCGGGGCTATGCCTACCTGCAACCATGAGGCACGCCGAGTACCGGGCACAAGTCAGATCCGTTTTTTGTATTTCAAGTTAACGCAAAAACGCCCGGAGGGCTGATCGCCATCCGGGCGCTTCAAACAACGCTGCCATTATCGCAGGATTGCTTTAGTTTCCAGGAACCATCATTGGCTCGAACCTGAACACGTTACGGCTGTGCGCGTCGACCTTCACCTTGATCCAATGCACGCTGGGGCTGCCAAAAGTTTCCACCCGCGTGAAGTTTTTCAGCAGCTTTGTCGGCGACAACAATGGTTTGTCGATTTTGAAAAAATGCGTATCCCCATGCACCAACACGACCTCTCCGGCAAACGCACTGGTTTCTGCAACCAACGCATCAAGAAAGTCGGTATAGCCGTCGATCCCCGGAAACGTTACGCGCTCGTTGATGGTTTCCGTTTCCGGCAAGTCGAATCCTGGATCAGCCTGAATGACAACCATCACGCCCGCCGCCTGCTTCTGCTTAGCAATTTGGAACGACTCCTTTATCCAAGTCAGGTTGTGTGCGTTACGATCCGCATACTCGGCATTGTCGGCGTCGCAATCCACTTGTGTGCGCACGCTCTTCGCGCTCAAACACTCCCCTGCATTCACTTTATTATTGTTACTACCCGGCACATTAAGACCCACAAACATGATGCCGTTGAAAGTCCAGCGGGTATTTTCGCTGTATACGCCGCCCAATATGCCCTGGTGTTCCAGCACCATCTTGCTCTGACCAAAACTGCTCTCCGAGGCAAACATGCTCTGGCGCAGATAGTTCAAACGTTCCAGCGCGTTGTACCCACCGTTATTCTTGCGATGACAGTCGGTCCATTCGTTATCACCCAGGACATACACCGTCGGCGCGCTCACTTGGTTGAACAACGCTGTGGGCGCCGTATTGATGGCGGCATCCGTGCATAACGAACTGCCGTCCTTGGTATCACCACCGAAAATCGTGAAGGCGAGTTGCGTAGAATTCATATCCGCAATCAACGCCGCGACTTTAGGATCATCGCCGTTTTTCGCGTAGGGCATATCGGCCCACAAGCCAAATTGAAAATGTTCGTTTTCGTGATCGCGGCTAAGTCCACCGGAGCTCGCATACCCGTTGTTTGCAATGACTACCGTTCCAAGCAACATTCCCATCCCAATAATTCCTGACACTGTTTTTCGAATAACCATGATTGCGCTCTCTTAGTTTAAGATGGAGTCGAAATGTCACACTGTCCAATTCAAGAGGATCCGTCTGACATTGTCCGAAGACACCGCACTGAAATTTAGCGCGCACAGATGAACAGAACATGACAAATATGTGACAGTTTTAAGACAACCATGATAGACAGGGGGAACAACATGAGAAATACAGGCTTGATATTTACTAAGCATGTCATCGCGATGATGTTGGTAACACTGTGGGGAGTAGCTCAAGCAGCGGGTAACTCCATTAGCGTGAGCGTATTTTACGGACAAAAATATCTTACTGAGAGCGACTGGGACCCTATCGAATCACAAAAAGAATTCGGGCTGGGTATGACGCTTCAGGCACCCGATCTGCCGGTGGTTTTGGTGGGAAACTTATTGCGCTCCAGTGATTCGGCGACAGACTCAACAAGCTTCAACTCGCCGATAAAGTTTAGCGGTAAAACAATCGAGCTCAGTGTCGGGGCGCGGAAAAATTTGACGGAAGGTCCTACCAAAGTGTTTGGCGAAGGTGGGCTTTTGTATATTTCCGCAACGCGGAAAGTCACAAATCTGGTAACAGAAGTATCAGAACCAGACTCTGCGTCAGCCTTTGGTTTTTGGCTGGGCGGCGGACTAGATGTCATGCTCAGCCCGGTGATCAGCGTCGGCGGGCTAATCCGCATGTCAAGCACCTACGCGGGTAGTGACTCGCTGGGCGGCACCCATTTCGGCCTGTACGCCGCCTACCATCTCCAACCCTAGCCGCCTATCAGACTTAGCCTGACGAAGGCGCGCCTAGCAGAAGCTCGCATGTTGCGTGTGCCTGCTGTTCTTTCAACGCAGCATTACTGCGATTAGCCAATCAAGATGCTGGCAGCAGCACCGCGACCCGCTCCACCTTCTGATAGCCGCGCGGGAGTTTCTTGCCACGCCGCCCGCGTTCGCCTTGATATTCGTTCAGCTCGTTCGCACTGAGCGTGGTGTGTTGTTTGCCGGCGAAGATGGTGAGGCCGCCGCCTTTCGGAATCGACAGCAACGCGAACAAGGCTTCGTCGTCTTTAGGTGACACGCTGATAATTTTGTTACCACGACCCTTCGCCAGCATCGGCAGATCTTTCACGGCAAACACCAGCATGTGGCCGTCATTGGTGACGGCGGCGAGGCGGTCGGTCTCGACACTAATAATCGGCGCAGGGGCCACGACGCGACTACCGGCCGATACGCTCAACACGGCTTTGCCGTTTTTGTTTTTGGTCGACATCTCTTCGAGCTTGGCAACGAAGCCGTAACCGGCGTCGCTGCCAAGCAAGTACAACTGTTCCGGCGCACCCAACATGGCGCCGACAAAGGTTGCGCCCGGCGGCGGGTTCAACCAGCCGGTCAGTGGTTCGCCGTGACCGCGTGCCGACGGCAACTGATGCGCCGGCAAGGTGTAAGCACGGCCGGTGGAGTCGAGAAACACCGCAGATTGATTGCTCTTGCCGATGGCGGCGGCGCGGAAGCTGTCGCCGGCTTTGTATTGCAGCGCGAGCGCATCGATGTCGTGGCCTTTGGCGGAACGTACCCAGCCTTTTTCGGACAAGATCACCGTCACTGGCTCGGCACCGACCAAGGTCGATTCGTCGATGGCTTTGGCGACCGCACGTGTGACCAACGGCGAACGGCGCTCGTCGCCGTAGGTCTTCATGTCGTCCTGAATTTCTTTTTTCACCAGCGTGCGCAACCGCTTACCCGAATCCAGAATCTTTTGCAGTTCGTCGCGCTCTTCGGCCAGTTCGTTTTGCTCGGTGCGAATCTGCATCTCTTCGAGCTTGGCGAGGTGCCGCAGCTTGAGTTCGAGAATCGCCTCGGCCTGCGTGTCGCTCAACTTGAAGCGCGCCATCAACACCGGCTTGGGCTCGTCGTTGCTGCGGATGATGCGAATGACCTCGTCGATGTTCAGGTACGCAATCAGCAACCCATCGAGGATGTGCAGGCGTGCGTTAACCGTATCGAGCCGCCACTGCAAGCGGCGGCGCACCGTCAACATACGGTACTCCAGCCACTCGCTCAACAGGTCGCGCAGGTTTTTTACCTGCGGGCGGCCGTTTAAACCGATCATATTCATGTTGATGCGGTAACTGCGCTCAAGGTCGGTGGTCGCGAACAGATGCCCCATCAATTCATCGAGATCCACCCGGTTGGAGCGCGGCACGATCACCAGCCGCGTGGGGTTTTCGTGATCCGACTCGTCGCGTAAGTCTTCCACCATCGGCAATTTTTTCGCGTTCATCTGCTGTGCGATTTGTTCCAGAATCTTCGCGCCTGAAGTCTGGTGCGGCAACGACGTCAGCACCACACAGCCGTCTTCGATTTCGTACCGCGCACGCATCCGCACCGAACCGTTGCCGGTTTCGTACATCGCCTGCAATTCAGCGCGTGGCGTGATGATTTCCGCGTCGGTGGGAAAATCCGGGCCTAATACGAATTCACATAACTCCGTGGTCGTGGCCTTCGGATTCTCGATCAGATGAATACACGCCGTCGCGACTTCACGCAGATTGTGCGGCGGGATGTCGGTCGCCATACCCACCGCGATGCCGGTGGTCCCATTTAACAGCACGTTCGGCAGGCGCGCCGGCAACAGCGCCGGCTCCTCCAACGTGCCGTCAAAGTTCGGCATCCAATCGACTGTGCCCTGTCCTAGCTCCGCCAATAAAACTTCGGCGTATTTCGTCAGGCGCGATTCGGTGTAACGCATCGCCGCGAACGATTTCGGATCGTCCGGCGAACCCCAATTACCCTGCCCATCAACCAGCGGATAGCGATACGAAAACGGCTGTGCCATCAACACCATCGCTTCGTAAGACGCCGCATCGCCGTGCGGATGAAACTTGCCAATCACATCACCCACCGTGCGCGCGGATTTTTTATATTTGTTCCCGGCCTTCAAACCCAGCTCACTCATCGCATAAATAATGCGCCGCTGCACCGGCTTCAAGCCGTCACCAATGTGCGGCAACGCGCGATCCAGAATCACATACATCGAATAGTCAAGATACGCCTTCTCGCTGTACACACGCAGCGGCTGGCGCTCGATGCCGTCGGGGTTGGTTCTTGTTTCTTCAGTCATGGTTTGCCCTTAAACATAAATTCTTACTCCCTATCAGGGCACGAAGATCAGCCAGTGGTTGAAAATGTGCTGGATCGCCGACGTCCCGTCGGCTTTTGCGGGCGAGACGCCCGCGCTCCTAATAAAAACGCCATTCGCGCTGCGCGGAATCAGACATGCACCGCCGCCTTTTCAATGAAGGGTCGCAGCTCCACGCGCAGTGCTTTGTCGGTCACCAGATCGACCGGACAACCCAGCAAGTCTTCGAGTTTGCGGTTCATCTACTTTGCTTGTCGCACGACACGTCGGTGATCAAAAGTCTCGCTCTCCGCCATTCGCTGCGTCGCGTGGTACGACCTTGTCGCATCCCCCAACAAAATCCGCAGCTCCAACATCGGCGGGGTCTCCCTGCCGATCCAGGTCAGTTCGAGTTTTTGCATCAATTTTGCCTAAGCCAGTCACGCACCTGTTCGATAAAATCGCGCAGCGCGTGATCAGCAACACCCGCCGCATACAAGTCCATTTTCTGCGCGACGAGGGGTCCATATTCGGCGCCACCCAATGGCGGAAACAGGTTGTGTTGAGCGAAGGCGCCCTTGAGCAATTTTTTATAGTGCCCCTTGTCGCACTTGGCACTCGGAGGAATCGCCTGCAGTGGAACCCCCGCTGCGCCAGCCAATGCCTGGCTGTCGAGCAAGTACCAGCGTTCGACGTGCGGATCGGGAATCGCTGTGATGATGGCGGGATACGGCACATCTTTTGCCGCAGCGTTCAATTGAGTTCGGCGTTTGGCAAAGCCGTTACAATTTCCATCAGAACCAACAATCAAAACATCCGCAGTAGGTGTCTTGCGCTTTTTCACGCCCTTGATGAATTCCTTGTAGGCACGGATCGAGCCGCCGCCGCGCGCGCTTAGGGTGCGCAATTCATAGTCCAGCGGATTCTTTCCCTCATCGACGATCAAGCGTCGCACAATATGTGGAATCAATGCTTCCTGAGCGCCGTCTTCCAGGAAAAAGATGATCGTGTATTTACCCACCAAAATCCCCCCGCAAGATTTCCTCTTCGAGGTGCCGGTCGATTTCGTTGCGGCGGAACAGTTCACCAATGGTAGAGAACGGAATAAACTCCGTGCCGGGGCCGGTCCGACGGCATACCAACAACTCGGCATCGCTGAAATAAGTTGGAAGTACGGGAGAGTGAGTGTTGATGAGAATCTGCCGTTCAGCGGTCGCGGCATTTTTCAACAGTTCCGCAATGTGTCGCAAACGCCGTGGGTGGACGCCGTTCTCAGGCTCCTCATAACCAATCGTGGTCGCTCCTGTCACGGGAGAAAGCGCGGCCAGCAAACCAAGCACACGCAACGTGCCCTCGGAGATCAGGCGGTTTGAATAGAAGGCATCGTCCTCGCACACGCGTAGAAATAATTCTGCCTTGTCCGTGCGCTCGATTTGAATATCTCTCAGACGCGGCAACACTTGGGCAGCGGCAAGTTTAATGGCATTGAACTGAGGTTTGTTTCTTTCGGAAAGCGTGTAGTAAAAGGCGGCCATATCCTCGCCGCGCGGCCCGATACTGGTCACATCGGCGATGGCGTTACCTTGACGCATCAATTCCCTGGGCTCGAAGTAGTAGAAATGGCAGCGCGAGAGTTCCTCGCGCAACGCGGTGATGTGCGGGTAATGCGGCGCGTACAAAGCTGTCGAGGCGATGGTGTAGTCCAAGCCAACGTCATGGAAAGTGGGATGCGCCTGCCCCTCCATGCGCAAACTGATCTTGTTGCCGGATTTGACGATGAATGGTGGGCGCGATTTCTCGCCTCCATCGCGCTTCAACGCCGCAAGCCGTTCATTGACTACGCGCACTTGTCCTGAGCGTGAAGCGACTTGAAGCTCAACGTCGTAACGTAAATCTTTATGCGTAATGATGCCCTTTTCGGTCGCCGCCGACTCAGCGTCATCAATACCACGCCGCAACTCCCTCACGCGCGTTTCCACTTCATGGATTACGACATCGCTGAGCTCGACGTCGGCACTGAAAGAAATTTCGTGGTACTCCTGAGTGGACAAGCTAGCGATCCCCCCCACAGAGTAGTGCACCGCCTCAAGCGGAACACCGCGATGTCCCTCAAAGGCTTCCTTCAAATTCTTTTTCGTAACCAGCCGCGAAAACAGATTGAGCGCATCGAAAAGATTGCTTTTCCCCGCCGCATTTGGACCGAAGACGACAGCCAAATTCGGCAAGGTGACGTCTATAGCCTTTAGCGATTTGTAATTTGTAACCTTGAATTTTCGAATCATACTTCAACTCCTGCGGTGCGCTTGCCCTGGAAGAGATCACACTGTTGTGTTCACCAGTTACCGTTCGTACGTATACCGACACCCGACCGTCCGCATTGCATTTAGCCGGAACAACACGCCCTGCAATGCTCCGTTGGCCAATGCCGGAGACTCAGTCCCTGAATATCCCGCAACGTCTTCTCCGCGATGCCCCGCAAGTCGCCGTAGACGCCGACGGTCGATTGCATCACGCGCCAGCTCGTTGAGTTCGTACGGCACGGACCCGAGACTGGTTTCAAGAGCAGCTACCGCCGAGGCGACCCAATGTTTCATTTTTTGCAATGCCCCAGTAACTATTGGTTCATGAACCAACAACCTATTGTTTATACATTCGTAATCGGACGTTTCCGTTTTCGAGTGAAGTAAGGCTATGCCTTGTAATGAGCTCTCTCTGCGTCATCAATCGAGGCGCATGGGCGTTACCTTCGTCAGGCGGTTTTTTCGTAGAGCACGCACTACTTCCTAACTACACCGTCGCCAGATCACCCTTCTGTTCCAACCACGCCTTGCGATCAGAGGCGCGCTTTTTACCCAGCAGCATGTCCATCAATTGGTTGGTGTCGTCGCCCGGTTCGATGGTGAGTTGCACCAGGCGGCGGGTGTCGGGTGAGATGGTGGTTTCGCGCAGTTGCGGCGGGTTCATTTCGCCCAAGCCTTTGAAGCGCACGACGTTGACTTTGCCGCGTAATTTCTCCGCCGCGATGCGGTCGAGTACGCCTTGTTTCTCGGCGTCGTCGAGCGCGTAGAACACATGGTTGCCGACGTCGATGCGGTACAGCGGCGGCATCGCGACGTACACGTGGCCGGCGGCAACCATGGGCCGAAAGTGCCGCACGAACAGCGCGCACAATAATGTCGCGATATGCGCCCCGTCATTGTCGGCGTCGGCGAGGATGCAGATCTTGCCGTAACGTAGTCCTTTCAAATCGTCCGAGCCGGGGTCCACACCCACCGCCACGGAAATGTCGTGCACTTCCTGCGAGCCCAGCACTTCATTGGCATCGACTTCCCAGGTGTTGAGGATTTTTCCACGCAACGGCATGATCGCTTGGAACTCGCGGTCGCGCGCCTGCTTGGCTGAGCCGCCGGCCGAATCACCTTCCACCAGAAACAATTCCGTGCGCGATAGATCCTGCGACGAGCAATCCGCCAGCTTGCCGGGCAACGCGGGTCCGCTAGTGACTTTTTTGCGCACCACTTTCTTTTCGGCGCGCAGGCGATTTTGCGCGCTGTTGATCGCCAACTCGGCGATGCGTTCGCCCTGATCGAGATTTTGATTCAGCCAGATGCCGAGCGTGTCTTTCACCACGCCGGATACAAACGCCGCCGTTTCGCGCGAGGTCAATCGCTCTTTGGTCTGCCCGGAAAATTGCGGGTCGCTCATCTTGACAGATAACACGTAACTGACTTTTTCCCACACGTCTTCCGGTGCGAGCTTAATGCCGCGCGGCAGCAGACTGCGTGTCTCGCAGAATTCGCGCAGCGCTTCGGTCAGGCCGGTGCGCAAACCGTTCGAGTGGGTTCCGCCTTGGGTGGTCGGAATCAGGTTCACGTAACTTTCGGCAATCGGTTCGCCGCCTTCCGGCAACCACACCAGCGCCCAATCAACGGCTTCGTTGGTGGCGGCGAAACTGCCCACAAACGGCGCATCCGGTAACACCGGCGCGTTGTGCAGCTCGCTGAGCAGATAATCCTGCAAACCGTATTCATAAAACCATTCGTCTTTCTCGCCGGTATTCTCGTCAACAAACGACACCTTCAGACCGGGGCACAACACCGCCTTGGCGCGCAACACGTGCTTCAACTTTGGTGCGGCGATTTTTGGCGAGTCGAAATATTTTGGGTCCGGCCAGAAGCGCAGCGTGGTGCCGGTGTTGCGCTTGCCCACTTCGCCGACGACTTTGAGTTCGGATTTTTTGGCGCCGTCGCCGAAGCTCATGTGGTATTCGTTGCCGTTGCGCTTGATCCATACGTCCAGGTGCTTCGACAAGGCATTGACCACCGATACACCCACGCCGTGCAAGCCACCGGAGAATTGGTAATTCGAATTGGAGAATTTGCCGCCCGCGTGCAGCCGCGTGAGAATGACTTCCACGCCCGAAATTTTTTCCACCGGGTGCAAGTCCACCGGCATGCCGCGCCCGTCGTCAGCGACCTGCAGCGAGCCGTCTTTGTATAACACCACGTCGATGTTCTTGGCGTGGCCGGCCATCGCCTCGTCCACGCTGTTGTCGATGACTTCCTGCGCCAGATGATTGGGCCGCTCGGTCTGCGTGTACATGCCCGGGCGCTTGCGCACCGGCTCCAGCCCCACCAGCACTTCAATCGCGGCGGCGTCGTAAGTTTTGCTCATAGCGATCCGTCTTCATTCCCAGAAAATTTCACGGCCAACATTGACCCCTGTCCACGGCGCGAAAAGGTGCGCTAGTGCGGCGGCGTTGTCAACCGTCGCCACCGCCCACAGCGTCAACAAAAACGCCGTCCCTCGCATCACGAGTGGACGGCGCTGCGCCACACTGAAACTGAAAATTTAAATTTATTTCTACTGGCTGGGCGTGTCAGTCAAAATCCGCCATGAGCGCGGCACGCACCGCGACCGGCAGCGGTTCGACCGCGTACTGACATGCGGGGTGATCGACGCCCAAACTCAAGCTCGCGCCTTGCTTGGCAGCGGCGATCATCGCCGGAGTGAATTCAAAACGCAGGAAATGCACCGCAGAGGTTTTGTCCGCGTTCTCACGCTCCAAATCTTCATCCGCGCTTGCCCACACCGGTTCACACCCCTGCACCTTGACCCACACGCGGTCCTCGACGCCTTTTAAGCGTGCCAAGGCAACGCGGCGTTCGTCGACGTCCGGGTATTCCAGCATAAAGGTCGCCTTGAGATTGCTGCCATCGGGGATCATCGGATTGTACGCATCGAGCTCGTCCTGAATTCCGGCCGCCTCGAACATGCGTTCGACGCGCAGCATTTCTTGAATCTGGTATTGCATGGTCAGGCGATCTTCAAAGTACAGCGTCGCATGCGGGCCAATTTCCACATGGCGATTTTTTTTGTGCTCCAACACCTGGGCGCGCATCTGCAGGCGCAGTTGCGCGTATTTTTCCAGGTTGTGTAAATCGTCGCGGGTTAAATGTTTCATGGCGTTCATCTCTCAATTCCATAGGCTAAACGTAATAGCGCAAGCGGGTGTTCCGGCACCTTGCCGTTTTTCAAACCGTTCTCGATCTGGTGGCCGGCCATCGGGCAGTCGCTGCTGTAATGATCGGGCACCGCCTGCTGCACGCGTTGCACCACCGGCTTGCCGATCTTCATCGAGAAATCGTGAAATTCCTGTTTTACCGCGTAGGTGCCGTTGTGGCCCGAGCAACGTTCGATGGCCTCGATGTGCGTTCCCGGCACCAGTTGCAGCAGATCGCGGGTTTTTAAGCCGATGTTCTGCACGCGCAAGTGACACGCCACGTGATAGGAAATTTTGCCCAGTGCAGTTTTAAAATCAGTGTTCAACTTGCCGCCCTTGTGGCGCAGCAGCAGGTATTCGAACGGATCGAAAATCGCCTTCTTGACTTTTAGCACCTCGGCATCGCCGGGGAACATCAGCGGTAATTCCTGCTTGAACATCAGCACGCACGACGGCACCGGCGCGATAATGTCAAATCCTGCGTCGACCATCTGCGCCAGCAGCGGAATGTTAGCTTGTTTCGCGCGCATCACCGCATCCAAATCGCCCAATTCGAGCTTGGGCATGCCGCAGCATTGTTCCTTGCTGACCAGCGTGACTGGGATGCCGTTGTGCTCGAATACAGCGATCAAATCTTCGCCGAGCTGCGGCTCGTTGTAATTGCCGTAACAAGTGGCAAACAGTGCGACTTTGCCACGCGTCTGTGCGGTCGGCTGCGGTGTCAGCGCAGGCGCAGTGCGGCGCGTCACACGCTTGCGTAAGGTGTCGCTGTGGTATTCCGGCAAAATCGCGCCGGGATGCACGCCCAACACGGCGGCGGTGACTTTGCGCAGCGTAGGGCTCTTGTTGGCTGCGTTCACCATCTGCACCACCACCGGAATGCCGGCAAGTTTTCCCACCGCGTCGGTGCTCGACAATAATTTGTCGCGCATGCGGGTTTCGCCTTTTTTAAAATTCACCGCCTTGGCGCGCAGCATTAAATGCGGGAAATCCACGTTCCATTCATGCGGCGGCACGTACGGACATTTGGTCATGTAACACAGGTCGCACAAATAACATTGATCCACGACCTGCATGAAATCGGTTTTTTTGACGCCGTCGACTTCCTGCGTCGGTGACCCGTCGACCAGATCAAATAAAGTCGGAAACGCATTGCATAAACTCACGCAGCGGCGACAGCCGTGGCAGATGTCGTACACGCGTTCGAGTTCCTTATGTAACGCCGTTTCGCTGTAAAACTCGGCATTACCCCAATCGAGCGCATGCCGCGTTGGAGCTTTTAAACTGCCTTCACGCATCGAACCTACCGGTGTTGACATTGGCAAGGTATCCTAAAATTTAACCGACTTGAAATGGGGGCTGCTATCCCAGCCCCCAAACAACAAACTTACTTACCTAACGAATCCAAGGCTTTCTGGAAACGATTGGCATGCGAGCGCTCGGCCTTGGCCAGCGTTTCAAACCAATCGGCGATTTCGCTGAAGCCTTCGGTGCGCGCCGCCTTGGCCATGCCCGGATACATGTCGGTGTACTCGTGGGTTTCGCCTGCAATCGCCGCCTTCAGATTGCTCGCCGTCGGGCCGATCGGAAGCCCCGTGGCCGGATCGCCGACCGCTTCGAGATATTCCAGATGCCCGTGCGCATGGCCGGTTTCACCTTCGGCGGTGGAACGAAACACCGCCGAGACGTCGTTGAAGCCTTCCACGTCCGCCTTCGCTGCGAAATACAGGTAACGGCGATTCGCTTGCGACTCACCCGCAAACGCATCCTTCAAGTTCTTTTCGGTTTGACTACCTTTGAGTTGCATAGTGTACGACCTCCGTTTTAGGTGGTTAGGGGGCGATTTAGAATTTGTCTAAATCTCGCAAGTAGGCTAATTAAATACCAAGCCGGTGTCAATCGTCTGTTCGGGAAGGACCGAATTGACGTCGCGAGTTGACCCTGGTTTTTTGCATCGAGTATTGTGGTCGCCCGTTACCTTGGAAACCACTGTGGCTAAAAAATCTAAAGCACCTGACTTCGAAGCGGCGCTGCACGAGTTGGAAAGCATTGTCGAGCGCATGGAAAAAGGCGAACTCACGCTGGAAGAGTCGCTGCAACAATTCGAGCGCGGCGTGCTGCTGACGCGCACCTGCCAGCAATCGCTGCACGACGCCGAGCAGAAGGTACAAATTCTGCTTAAGAAAGACAGCACGTCTGAGCCAGTCGAATTCGAAGCGGCTGACGACACCTCCACCGATTCAAAAAACTAAGGCACACGCGTGACCCTGCAAGCCCAACTCAAGCCCTACCTCGCCCGCGTGGAATCTGCCTTGGCGATGTGGATACCCGAAGCCAGCAAACAGCCCCTGCGCTTGCACGCCGCGATGCGCTATTGCGCGCTGGCTGGCGGCAAACGCTTTCGCCCGTGCTTAGTCTATGCCACCGGTCACGCGCTGGGGGTGCCGCTTGCACAACTTGACGGACCGGCCTGCGCGGTGGAACTGATCCACGCCTATTCGCTGATCCACGACGACCTGCCCGCAATGGACGATGACGACCTGCGCCGTGGCAAACTCACCTGCCACAAAGAGTTTGACGAAGCCACCGCCGTACTCGCCGGCGACGCGTTGCAAGCACTGGCGTTTTACGTGCTAGCGCACGACCCGCATATGTGCACCGACAGCAGCGCGCGACTGGCGATGGTAGAAACGCTAGCCTTGGCCAGTGGTTCGCGCGGCATGGCAGGCGGGCAAGCGCTCGACATTCTTGCCGAGGGTCAGGAGTTGAATTTATCCGAACTGGAAAATGTGCACATCCACAAAACCGGCGCCTTGATCCGTGCCAGCGTGCGGCTGGCGACGCTGTGCCAGCCGCATCTTGACGAAGCGCTACGCAGCGCGCTGGACCACTACGCCAAGTGCATTGGCCTCGCCTTCCAGATTCAAGACGATATTCTCGACGTGGAAGGCGCAACCGAAGTGCTAGGAAAACGACAGGGCGCAGACCAAGCCCGCAACAAACCCACCTACCCCATGCTGCTGGGCATGGCGCAGGCCAAAGCACGCGCGCATGACTTAATCGACGAAGCGCTGACCAGCCTGCAACCCCTAGCAGCACCGGCTGACGAATTGCGCGCCATCGCCCATTACGTGATTGAACGCATCCGTTGAGGCTGTAGAATTACTCCTCGTAATAATGTCAATACGCGCTCCCGTTTGGAATAATGCATCTTCACAGACGTGATGCGCCGCCTGGCGACCGGGTGTTGGTTGCGGAGTTCATCGATCTGGGCGTATCTCACTTCGACTCCTTGGCGATGATTCCCACCGCGCTGGCTTTCCTCCTCCCTGCACAAAGCCAGTGCGGTGGGAACCAGCGCGGGGAGGGGGAGAGCGCTGCTGATCGGCAGTGAGCTTGGATGCGCCTAAGCTGGCTTTGAGCTCACCGCGTTCGAATTGGGCCATCCAGGTTCGCAATGATTTGGTCGCAACATCCAATTTCCTGCTGGCTTCCGCCCACGTTAGACCTTGCTGCGTAATCAGTTGGACGGCTTCTCTTTGTAGACTCTACCGAAAAAATACGACGTGGATACGATTCATGGACTCTCCTTCCCGTCCAGAAAATCAGGCATCGCTCAATTTCAATGCGAGCATGTTACAGGCGAGGCAACGATGGCGTGCGTGAATTTAACAGCGGGGGTGCTGGCAGGGAATATAGCGTGTCAATAACTCACGTGGGCGCGCATCTCTTCCGGTACCCTAAAGATATTGACAAAATATAGGCACGGACATGAAAAAGGGATTAGCCGTTAAGCTAACCCCTTAATTTTAATTGGCGTCCCCATGGGGATTCGAACCCCAGTTACTGCCGTGAAAGGGCAATGTCCTAGGCCTCTAGACGATGGGGACAAAAACGAGCGACGGTTTCTGTCATTGTTCTGGTGGAGCTAGCCGGGATCGAACCGGCGACCTCCTGCATGCCATGCAGGCGCTCTCCCAGCTGAGCTATAGCCCCGAGCAAAGGAAGCCGCATTCTACGGAGGCGTCCCTGACCCGTCAAGCAAAGTGCGCAGCGGAATTCCTCCTATTATAGCGTCTTCAAATATTCGAGCAGTGCTTCCTTTTCGGCGGGTTTGAGCGTAGCGCCGTACACATGTCCTTGATTGCCGTTGCCGCGCATGCTCACGTCCAGTTTGCTGCCGACGCGTTGCGCGTTTTCGCCTTGCACGACGAAACCGACATTGACCGCGTCGTACACGTCGTAGCCGCGATAGAAAATTTTGCTGCGTTTCGCGGCTGGCTCCAGCAACTCACGCAACGTTGGCACCGAACCGTTATGCAGATACGGTGCACGCAGCCACAGGCCGTCCAGGTGCACGGCGACGTAGCCGATCAAGGCTTGCTCGACCATCGGCTCGCGCTCAATGCCCAGGGTCTTGACTTTTAGGTTCGCGGCTATCGCGGCGTGTTTATTCCAGGTATCGAAATAGCTGCGGTCGGTACCGATTTCTTCCAGCGGCACGGCGGTGCCGGTGCGTAAGCCGTTGTGGCATTGCGCGCATTGCGCATCGAATACGATGCGCCCTTGCGCCACCAGCACGGCGTTCAGCGCAAACGGATATTTCGGCGCGGGCAACGGCCGCAGATACTCTTCCAACCACTTGACGTGCTCAAGAAATGGCGCTTCCAGGCTCGCACCCAAACCCAACGCGGAGTCGATAATCACTGTGCGCGGCACGGTGGCAGCGCCGCTCCAGTTCAACGACATGCCTTTTTGAAACTTGTTGAGATTCCAGATCGACGGCATGTCGACCGGGCCAAAGGTGTTGTCGTCGGCCAACTGCAGCAGGGAATATTTGCTGAGATTCATCGAATCGTCACGCCCACGCAACCAATCGGGCAAGCCGGGTTGGTTCATCCACGCAAAATGACGGCCCTGCTCGATAATGCGTTGCTTGAGCGGCGGAATGATCACGAATCGGTACAGCGCGCGGTCCAGCCACGACAGATCGTAGAGCAGTTCGATTTCGTTCAGCAGGTTGTCGGCATTGAAACGCGGATCGTTGGCGCACTGACTCAGAAAACGCAAGTAGCCTTGCAGGTTGGCGGTATGGCTGGGCCCGGCAACCACCAAGGTGGGCGATTCGTTTTCTGAATCGCGATAACTTGCGGCATGACACAGCGCGCAGTTGTTGGTGACGCGCTCGAAGCCGACGATTTTTTTCGAAAATCCCACCGGCAGGTCGTGGCCTTCTTCCCAGGCAAAGCCCAGTGACGCATAACCACCCGACCCCGGCAAATAGTCTGGGAACAGACGCGGCAACGCGAGGAAAATCCAGTACGGGATTCCGGAACTGCTTTCCGCACCCAGCGAGCCATATTTGAACCGTTCTTCCGGTGTGATGAACTCCGGCTGCGGCACGACTCGAAACAATTTGTACCAGGCAAGGTAGGCGCTGATGCCGGCGCACACCACCCCGAGCAGAAACAAGATTTTAAAAATTCTTATTATTTTTGTCATGTCCTGCCTCCTTAAAATGCTTTCAGATATTCCAGCAGCGCCGCCTTGTCCTGCGCCGGTAATTCTGTGCCGAAACGTTTGCCCTCATGCCCGGCATTGGAGTTGCCCACGACCTGTACATTGAACAGAAAATAGCTACGCTCACCTTGTTGCGCGACGTTCGATACCCAGCCGACGTTTTGCGCGTCGTACACATCGCTGCCGCGATAAAAAGTTTTCGGGCGCTTGGCCACTGGTTCGAGCAAATCGCGCAGTGTCGGCACCGAGCCGTTATGCAAATACGGCGCGCGCAACCACAAGCCGTCGAGCGGCATGTTGGCGTAGCCGTAGGTTTTGCGGAAATGCGCGAAGCGCCACGGATAACCGGCGTACAGGGTTGCTTGGTTCACCGCCAGCTCGTAGGTATAGGCATCCAGACGGCTGCGATCCGTACCGACGTCGCCCACAGCAGTCACCTTGCCCACGGCCACGCCGCTAAAGTCTTTACCGCTGGTACCGTGGCAGTCGGAACAATACTCCTTGTAAATCGATGCGCCTTTATTCGCCAAGGCGGTGTCGACCGGATACGGATATGCCGGCGGTTTCGCGTCCAGCAGATAGTCTTCAATGCGCCCGATATTGTGCGAGTCGAGGGTCGATGGCGTGCTGCCGGTGACGAATGCCGCATGCTTGCTGCGTTCGTTCACTCGCGTGTTGTTGCCGTCCCAATGCAACTGCATGCCTTCGCGTTGTCGCTGTTGCCAGATGGAAGGAAAGTCCGCTGTACCCACGAGTTCGCGCGGCGACATTTTTTGCAATGGAAAGTTGAACAATGTTTTACCGATGTTAAATATATCCGCCCGCCCGGGTCCCCACGCGGGCTGTTTAGCGGCAAACGCAAAACGCTCGCGCAACATGAACAACCGGTCGCGCATCAGGTAAATCGCCAGCGGATAAACCAGATAACGGTCGATTAAGTCAAGATCGGCGCCCATGGCTTGGGCCGCCGGCACAATAAACTCAGGCGAAAATTTCGCGTCGGCGGCGCAATTGAACAAGAAATTCTGCAAGCCCATTAAATCAAAATTGCCGGCCGGCATGCCCAGCACCAGGCGCGGCTTGGCGTCGGGCTTGTCGCGCACCGTGCTGACGTGGCATGCGGCGCAATTTAAAAATACGCGGTCCATGCCGGCCACGTAGCGCTTGGAAACACCGATGGGCAATTCTTCGCCTACCTTGAATTTGCCAGGTTCGAACAACATGCCCAACGCTTCATAACCCTTGCCGGGCAAATAGGCGGAGCATAGGTTCGGCAACGCGCGCCAAATCCAAAACGGAAAACCGGACACACGTTCGCCACCGGTGGACCCGTATTTAAAATGATCTTCAATATCGATGTATTCCACCGCCACGTCGCTGCCGAAGCGGTTTACGAAATAGACCGCAGCGGCCAGCAGCAGCGCGACAAACACGGCGGCGAGCGTTTTGCACCAGGTCATGACTTTTGTCCTTTGATTTTATTTTGTTACGGCTGTGCGGATGTCTTAACTGTCGAGAAACGATCATCCAGCATCGGCGGCAGGCCACGATCATCAACGCAGCACCAGTTGCCCGGCGCTGCGCCTAACTGCACCAGCAGTGCCGGCAGGATCACGGCGCGCCGCAACGGCCGCTCGGAAAATGCGTCGAGATCGTTTTTTACCATCAGTGCGTCCAACGCTTCCCATACCGGCGCAAAGTCGTCGCGCACCATCAGCGTCGCTGCTCCGCTCTGTACGCTAGGCGCGGTCAACGTGCCGCGCCCGCGCAGCACCAAAGATTCAAACGCCGCACCATCGGTGCCGCGCACGTGCATGTCATTCTGCACAAGGCGCAGCGTGAGCGACCACGTGTCGTTGCCATACTCCAGTGCGCCGCCGCCTTCAAGGTTGAAAGCGCGCAACTCCACGCCATTTAATGTCAAGCTGTCGATCTCCACGCGCAGCACTCGGCCAGCGCGCAGATACGCACGCCCGAGCGCGCTGAAACCGGCCACTGCCGCTTGCTCGGGCGCATGGCATACGAACCCCACCCGCGACTCGGCGGCATCGATATTTTTCGTGGTGAACGTGCAGGTACTCGTCACCGGTCGCCCTTTAATCTGGTTCAGCGGCGCCAGTTCCCATAACACCGTGTCGAGCTTGTGCAGATCCGCTTGCGCGATAAAATCCGCCACGCCGTGCACCAGTCGGTCGGCAATTTCAGGGTTGGTCCCGCGCCACGTGCTTAATGGAGCACGCTGTTCGAGCGGCTCGAAGGGCGCGCGTACGTCGGTGTTTGCAAGTAGCGCGGAGAGAGTTTTTTTGCCCTTGGCGTCCAACTGCGGATTGAGCTTGATGAGCGTCGGCGCGTCATTTAACCCGCTCAGCGGGTCGCGATTTGCCAAGCTTGGATCAGACAGATACAAACCGCCCAACCAGCGTTCGCGCCAATGCTTTTTCAACTCGGTATGAAACGCTTCGACGGAACGCGCCGCACGCGCATCGAAACCGCGCTCGCCGCTCAGGCGGTATTGCAAGGCCCGTGCGAAAACATAAGCGCGGCAACGCGCACCTTCACCGCCGCTGCCGCATCCGTCGCGCCACAGCAGTTGCGTGAGGGCAAATTCGTTGGCGCGTTGTGTCGCCTGATCGATGGCAAACGGAATGTCGACACCGCGCAGGATCGGTACGCCGTGAAAGTCCTTACCCAGATTATTCAACAACTCCGCAACACGTGGATTCGCATTGGTCTCGTCCCAGGTTTGACGCGAAAAAATCGGCGCTGCATTCTGGTGGCAACTCATGCACACGGCGCGGTCTGCGTACGCCACTTGTGGCTTGCCGCCGGGCCGGTAATCATTCACGATCTGGAACTCAAAACGCCCGGCAGCTTCGTTGTAGCTGATCACTTCCAGAATCGCCGACTTTTCGCCGTAGCCGACATACAAACGGTCTTTCAATAACAGGCTGGTGTCACCGCCCGCCAGGGGCTCGGTGTCGACCGCCGCGACCACGCGCGGAAAATGGAAAAATTCCGGCGCCGCCGCATTACGTTGCAACGAGCGACCTAAAGGAATCAACACTTGCTTGAGCTGCGGCAGCGTCACGCTTGACCCCTGCAAACGTTGCTCGATGCTCTGAATAAATGCGGTGTAGGGAAACGGCACCTTGTAGATACGTTGGCCGTTGTGTTCTTCGCTCATGATGTAGTCGAATAACGAACGTCCCACCGGCGGCAGATTCGCATCAATAGCGCGCGGATCGACCACCCAACGCGGCGCGTCGCTCGCCGGATGCTCAGCCGCGTTTACCGCAGCGCACAGACCGCAGGCGACGAACACTCTAAGCACAGTTTTTTGCATAAAAAAACGGAAAGCTCGCAAGCAGTTAGATCCCATATGCATCGTTCGCTAAAACACGCGGCTCACTTCGCCGCCGCCGTTGTTGTGACATGGGGTTGCTGTGTGCCGCCCCAGCAATCTTCGTCGCGTTGCCCGGTTTTCAAAAACGCTGCGCCGTCGCGGCCCGCAAGCGCCTCGTTATACAGGCTGAAGTTCAGCACGAAGGCGCGATCCAGATAAGCACGGCCCAGATAAAAACCGGGACGCACCCTGCGGATCTCGTCACGCACCTTGAAGCCGCGACGACCGGCGAGGAAATCAGGCAACTCGTGGTAGCCTTCAAGCTCGTCATTGAAAGCATAGTCGATGATGACGGATTCGCGCCGAGCGTCGAGCAGGCTTTGACCGCAATACAGTTTGGCCGGGAACAACAACCATGCGTCGCTGCCCTTCACACTGGTCTTGATCTTTGGCAGACGGCCAAGATCACTGCCGAGCACGGACTTAAGAATTTTCAAATCCTCAATGCGATTACGCAGCATGCGCTGCTCGCGATAAAACATTTTTCCTTTCCACAACACCGATACCATTGCCTCCAGTTTTTTGCCTTGCAGATTGACTGCAACATCGGTCAAACCGCCGAGAATTTCCGCTGCGCGAAACTTTCCGCTGCTGCCCTTGGGCCACAGCACTTTACCGTCGAACGGTCCGTCCGGGATCGGCCCGGCGGTCAGTCGCGCGTAAACTTGATCGATCTGTTCCTGCGTGAGTGCTGCGAGATTTTTCGGCGTGATTTTTTGCAGGTCGGCAGGCGTGAGCGGGAAATGATATTCGACGCTGGCGAAGTCCGGCTTCTGCTGATCGTCGGTGCCGTTCGGTGCAAAGCTGATGGACGGCGGCCTCTCGCCGCAGCCGCCGAGCAACACACTGCTGGCCATCAGCATGACACCGACCAACCAAAGTGGCTTAGGTATGCGCGGTCTCCTTGCTTGCATTACAGCGTGGCCAAAAATGCGGTAAGCGCCTGTTTGTCAGGTTCGGGCAGATCTTCGCCGAAGCGATGACCGGCATCTTCGACATCAGCGGCGCAGGAACTGTAAACATCGAGCACCAAGGGCAGGCGCTTGCTGAGAGTTTTGATCAGGCGCGCAGGCTCGCGCAGAACCTCATCGGTGATCGCGCGCATCTGTACGGTAACTTCAGAAGCCTTGTCTTTACCCAAGGTGCGCGCCAGCTTGCTTTCCAGTTGCTGCGGCTGGGTCTTGGACAACGCCAGATCGAGCATGAATTGTTTGTGCTGGAAGTTACCCAGCAAACCGGCGTTGGTGCCCTTAGGCACAGCAATGGTGAAGCCGAACAGTTTTTTCTCGTCCTGGCTGTCGAACACTTGCGGGCCCAGGTCAAGAATAATGTCTTGATCAAGCTTGGTGATCTTGGTCACGCGCTCCTTGGGGTGCAGCAATTGCCGCATTGATTCTTTGTACACCTTGAACCGCCCGTCCACGCTCGGATCATACGGCCAGCACGCCGGTGCGTTCAGCAGCGCTGCGCCTTTTTCGTCGACATACGGTGAGCGATAAAATTCGTTCTGCGCGTTGGCGGCGGCGCCGCAAAGCTCCGGCCCCATGGCGTTGTTGTGCATGAACGGCGCGTGCGCCCAGGCGTTGAGCAGCGACACGTTGCGATAGTAGCCGCGCCCGCCGTCACCGGGTTCGCGCACATTGGGGTCGGGAACACGCGCACGCAAGGTGTCCGAGCCATACTCCTGCCAAACGTGGCCGGCCATGTGGTTGGAGTGCAACGCGCGACAGCGGAATGTGCCAACCTCGGACACCGGCATCGCTTGGTCGTTGCCCATCCAGTCGGCGCGTAGCCCGGTTTTGTCGGACACCTTCAGGAAGTCGCGATGCTTGAAGGGGCCGTCGACCGACTCGGGAATGCTCGAATGGCAGCGCGCGCAATTCTCGGCAAACACCAAGCGCCCGCGCGTGACCGCCCCCCTGCCGAATTCCTTGTCTAAGTCTTCGGCCAGATCGTTGTGGTCGTAACGCGCTGCCGGATTTTTTGCTTGCGCGATATTTTCGCGCGCACGTTGCAAATCTGAAGTGCCGCCCTCGGCCGACATGACAAAATCCAGCAGGTTAGGCAGACGGTCTTCAATCGCACGGAAGTTGGCGCAATCACGCCGACATTGACCGATGTCAAACGGCGTTTGGCCGAAGTTGCGTTGTTGCGGATCAAGCTGCCGTAAGTCGGTCAGGTGATTCACCCAGCACTGCTCCGCACACACACCAAGATTGATAAATACGCGCTGCAATGCTTCCGACGCGCCGATGCTGTCTTCACCGCCTTTCAAGAGGTGATGCACGGCTTCGCTCTGCAAACTTTTTTTCCAGCACTTGGCTTTTTTCCCCGGCTCGCACCAGCAGGCGGTTTCCGCTTCACCGGCGGCGCAGGCTTTCGCCTTGCGCCATTTATTGACCACTTCGTTATTAAACAAGGGGCGCTGCTTGATATTAAGCAGCGCATTCATGCTGCTGGGATTATTCACTTGATCGGCGGGCACCGCCGAGGTGTCGGTGGTGCCCGGGCGCGCATGCGAAAATACCTGCCATTCCAGGCTGTTTTTGCCCATACCCGAAACCATTATCTCGGCTATCCGCGAGTATTGGTTGCCCAACAGCCCCATGATGTTGTCCCATTGCGGGTGCGCCGGATCCTTGGGCGGGCGGGTCGGATCGAATGCAACGTGACAAGCACCGCAGGCCATGCCGATGCGGAACGGCGGCTCGATGGAAGGATCGCTCAAATGACTGGTCTGACGGTCGGACGCGTCTGGTTGCGCGTTTAATTTCTTGTTGTAACCTTCCCAAGTACCAAGCTTGCCATTTAAACGGCGCCATTGTTCCAAGTCGAATTTTGGATTGGGAAATTTGCGTAAGCCAAGCGCGCCGGTGGAGGTGCCGAAGGCCAAGTCGCAGGGCGACTGGCGCTGATCGTTGGGGCCATGCACATCGCCTTCTGCGAGCGGCGCGTCTTTGAAGTCGCAGGCCGGATCCAGATAACCAGATTTACCTACCGATTGCAGCAAGGCAGCGTCGCCCGGGCACCAGTCAAAGCCGAAGGTTTCTTCATAACTTTTTGCCGGGCAATGAACCGAGCCGGGCACGCAACAACTCGGGTCGTTGATCAAGCCCCAAGTTTTAAAGCGGTCGTCACGCTGGTCGGCGCGCAACACCCGGTACCAGTCGATCAGCACGCCGAAGCGCTGCTGGAACACGTAGGTGTGAAAGCGGTCGTTGCCGGCTGCTGCTTTGTACCAAATTTCACGCCCGGCGCGCTGCGACGGCGTGAGCCCCGCTTCACCGGAATAAAATCCGGACTCGTCATAGGCTATGGCAGTCGACGCCGACACCTTACCGGGCAGCGGTGCTTCCGCCGCCGCCGCGTTGATCGCCAACAATGAAAATCCACACCACACGGAAACGAGCGCGCGCCTCATGTTCACTCCTTGTCGATGGGCTAATAAAAAAACCGCAAATGTCGACAACTGGCCAACTCTCGTTAAATTACGCGGAAGACGATGACGTTAAACCTAGCAACAGCAGACATGGAAAACAGAAGTTATAGGGCCTGCCTAAACAGCGCGGTTATCGTACCAAATTCTCTCCCGACGATACTTAAATCTTAGTTAGACAGCCGCTGCGAAACGCTACCCGCACGCCGAAACGCCACTGATATTTTTTTACCGCGTATAAAAGGGAGATATGGATCACGCCTCTTTTCGGTGTTGTTTCAACTTAATCGCCGCGTGTTCGATAACCATCACGCACTCTTAAGCGGGCCTCGCTCCATGAGCTCATTGCAGCGAAAAATACTGGCGGTTTATCTATTGGTGTTGCTGTTGGGCATCGCCTTGTCGGCGACTATTTATTTTTACGGCCGCGCCGTACGCGATACCACCGCCGTATTGGTGGAACGAAGTCTGCCGCAACTACAAGCCATCGCTGCGTTGCGCGTTGCCATTCTGCGCGAACGCCCGATCCTCTATGAGTATTACGCAACCGTCGAGCGCACAAAATTTACCGACAATTTTGAAATGAACATGCGCTCCATCGACGCCGGTCTGCGCAACATCGGCGGAACCGACAATGAATATCTCGCGCACGTGGCGCGTGACACCGACACCATCCACAACCTCGCCGGCCAGTTGGATAAAACGCTCAGCACCAATGATATCGACTGGGACAAGGCGCGCGACCTGCTGCAAGAAATCACCACGCTGGAGGAAAGCATCCTTCCCGATCTGGATGAACTGGTGCAACTGAATCAGCAACAAGTGGAGCTCGGCGGCGCGCAAGTTCAATCGCGTACGCTCTGGATCACCGGCATGGTGGTGGCCTTCAGCATTTTTATTTCTGGTATCGCGCTGTGGGTCGGATTTTATGTCAACACCTACATCGCCGAATCCGCCGAGCGTAAACGACTGGCCCTGTTTGCGGAACGCAATCCTGCGCCGGTCATGCGCTTGTCAAGTATCGGCGCCGTGTTGTATGCCAACTCGGCGGCGCGCGCCCTGTGCACGCAACTTGAACTGGCTGAACCGCATCAGTTACTGCCCGCCGATACCGCCGGACAATTAGCACAGGTGTTGGAAAGCGGTCTGGAACACTGGAACAGTGAGTATGCCGTCGGCTCACAAATTCTGGAGTGCAGCATGCATCTGCTGCGTGACCTGGATACCTGCCATGTGTATATCAGCGACATCACCGCGCGCAAACAGGCGGAACATGAACTCGAATACCGCGCCTACCACGACGCCGTCACCGGCTTGCCCAACCGCCGCGCATTTACCGCACGCCTCGCCAGCGCCCTGCAAGAGAAGTCGTCTAGCGGTGTCGCCGTGCTGCTGTTGCGCCTGGACCACATCAAGCGCGTGCTGGAAAGTCAGGGCTACGAAACCAGCGACGCGCTGCTGCACGCCGTTGCCCAACGTTTCAATGCGCTGTTAAGCCACTTCGACGGCGCGCAGCTATTCCGCTTTGAAGGTGCAACCTTCAGCGTGTTGCTGCCCGGCGCAGACTGCGAACAACGCGTCGGCCTGTTCGCCGAACGCCTGCACGCCTGCATGACCGAACCCTTGCAGGTGGAAGCGCGCGAATACGTATTCACGCTGAGCATCGGCGCAAGCCAAGCACCGCAGCACGGCAGTGAAGTGCCAACCTTGACTACAAATGCTGAAGCCGCCGTCAATCATGCGCAACGCCTGGGCGGCAACGGTTTTCAGCGCTACACAACCGACATGAACGCGCGTGCCCAACGGTGGTTGACGGTCGAAAGCGGTTTGCGGCGCGCCTTGGAACACGGCGAATTCCTGCTGAATTATCAACCCCAGGTGTCTTTGGAGAGCGGACAGATCACCGGTATGGAAGCGTTGATTCGCTGGCGCGGCGCGGATAATGTCATGATCCCGCCGCTCGATTTCATTCCCATTGCCGAGGAAACCGGTCTGATCGTGCCGATTGGCGCCTGGGTATTACACACTGCTTGCGCGCAGGCACACACTTGGCACACGGCCGGTTATCCGCGCCTGCTCATTGCGGTGAATATTTCGGCGCGCCAATTTCAACATCCCGACTTCATTAACTTGGTGCAACGCACGTTGCGCGATACCGGTCTGCCGGCGGAAAAACTGGAATTGGAAATCACCGAAAGTGCGGTCATGCAAGATGCGGAAAAAACCATCGCCACCCTGAACGCATTAAACGCACTGGGCGTGACCTTGTCGATTGACGACTTCGGCACCGGCTATTCATCGCTCAGCTATTTAAAGCGTTTTCCGCTCGCCAAATTGAAAGTCGATCAGTCTTTTGTGCGCAATCTTTCCACCAGCGCCAACGACGCCGCCATCGCCCGCTCGGTGATTCTACTCGGCCACAGCCTAAACCTGATCGTGATCGCCGAAGGCGTGGAAACTGAAGCGCAACTCGCCTGGCTGCGCACGCAACACTGCGAAGAAATGCAAGGCTACTTGTTTAGCCGTCCGGTTCCATCAGCAGAATTCGAAGCGCTACTGCACAGCGACAAGCGGCTGGATGTTGAAATTATCAAGACGCGGACTGGTTAACCTGTAGGTAGGTACCGCCCACCTGCCAACTCGGTGGGCGGTACCTACCCTACATATATTATTTCAAACCTGTGATGACACTCGCCCTTCGATGTGCCGCAGCGCCTGCTCGATCCGCGTCAGTACGCGCGCCTTGCCGATCAAGTGAGTCGTGACATCAATCGGCGGTGACACCGCCGTCCCGGTCAGCGCGACACGCAGCGGTTGCGCCAGCTTGCCCATGTTCATGCCATGCTTTTCTGCCACGGCGCCGATCACACGGTGAATTTCCTGCGGCGTCCACGGTTCCAATGTCGCTAGGTGTTCGCGCAGTGCATGCAATACCGGAACCCCGTCTTTGCTGAAGTGCTTGGTCGCGGCTTTTTCTTCGTAGGTGCTGAAATCCTTGTAAAAACACACCACACTGTCGGCCAATTCGACCAACGTCTTGGCGCGCTCCTGATGAATTTTCACCACGGCCACAATATCCGGCCCAGCACTTGGGTCGATGTCGCGTTTGCTTAAGTGCCAACTCAAATGCCGCGCGACATGTTCCGGGCTGCTGGTTTTGATGTACTGCTGATTGAGCCACAGCAGTTTTTCGGGATTGAAAGCCGCAGCCGAGCGGTGCACGTTTGTGACTTCGAAAAGCTGGATCATTTCCTCCATGGAAAAAATCTCCTGGTCGCCATGTGACCAGCCGAGCCGAACCAGATAATTGAGTAGTGCCTCAGGCAGAAACCCCTCGTCGCGGTACTGCATGACACTCACCGAGCCATGGCGTTTGGATAGGCGCGAGCCATCCGCAGCCAGGATCATGGGCGCATGCGCGTACATTGGCGGTGTGTAGCCGAGCGCCTTGAGCATGGTCATCTGGCGTGGCGTGTTGTTCAGGTGGTCGTCGCCACGGATCACGTGCGAGATTTTCATGTCCATGTCGTCGACGACGACGGTGAAATTGTAGGTTGGCGTACCATCAGAACGTGCAATGATGAGATCGTCCAGCTCGCTGTTCTTGAATACGACACGGCCTTTGATCAAATCCTCGACCACGGTTTCACCGTCGATGGGATTTTTGAAGCGCACTACCGGCGGAATATCCTTGGGGGGAGTGGCAACACCAAGCCGGCATTTGCCGTCGTAACGTGGCTTTTCCTTGCTCGCCATCTGTTCATTGCGCAGAGCTTCGAGCCGCTCCTTCGAACAGTAGCAATGATAGGCCGTGCCCTCGTTGAGCATCCGGTCAATGACTTCCTTGTAACGCGGAAAGTGCTGTGTTTGATAGAAAGGACCTTCGTCGTATTCCAATCCGAGCCAAGTCATGCCTTCCAGAATCGCATTCACCGACTCGGCGGTGGAACGCTCAAGGTCGGTGTCTTCGATACGCAATATAAAGGCGCCGCCGTGCTTGCGCGCATACAGCCACGAGTACAGCGCGATGCGCGCACCGCCAATATGCAGATAACCGGTAGGGCTGGGAGCAAAACGGGTGCGGAGGGTCATCGGCTCATCCTGAAAAACTAACCAGCCGGTAGTTTAGCAGGGCGCGAAGGGAACACGAAAACGCGATACGCGTGTACGTTGCGTTTTCGCGGTGTGCTGCGGTTATTGAGATAAAGCTTCGCTCAACCTGAGCACGATGGCGTACTCCCTTCAGCGCGTTTTGCGCTTCACTGTGGCGGGATACCCGGCCAGCGCAACGATATCGATCAGATCTTCCACGCTGGTCTTGCTTGCGTCGTATTTAACGACCGCTTCCTGAACCTCTGAACGCACCTCAACCGTCATCACACCTTCCATCCGGGTAAGCGCAAGCCGAACGTCGGTCGGACAGGCCGCACACGTCATGTCGGGCACCAAGAGTGTCACCAGCTTGTCCTCGGCAAGCGCCGGTAATGCTAAAAAACCCGCTAGGATAATCAATGCTGCGCGTGTTAAATCCTGCATGATGCGACCTCGGTGTGTTAAGTGTGTGGAGCAGAAAAATATAAGCGTTCTCTTATTTTCATTATGAGATTCGCTTTGCAAGTTTTCGCACGCCCTCTGCGCCGTATTTTTTCCTCACCTTTCCGTCTCAACGGTGGCTTAAGTTTTCTCGGTTATGATCGGGCGGCCTATTCGCGGCGAAGTAACACGCAATTGCCTACTGACAAGAGGAAATCGCACCATGTCACAAGCCATCCCAGTGCTGCTCGTGGTTCTGGCCGTTGTCTTGATCGTACTTATCGGTGTTCTTCTAGCGAAGCTGCGCAGCCTGCGTATGGTTGGGCTGAACGCCGCAACCAAGCGCGACATGGACAATTTGTACAGCCAGCTTGAAGCCTTCGAATCGCTGCATCAGGAATTGGGATTTGACCGAGCATTGCCGCGCTTGCGCGGCAATCATGTTTCGCCCGACTTCTTGCGTGAACTGGCCCAACATGTGAGCCGTCGCCGCCCGCAATATGTGGTGGAATGCGGCAGCGGCGCCACCACCGTGGTACTGGCGAAAGCGATGAGCAAAAACGGTTATGGCCATGTGTACAGCCTGGACCAAGACCACGACAGCGCCAACAAAACCTATCGCTGGTTAGACGAGCACGGCCTGACCGAATGGGCTACGGTGATTTATGCCGAGCTGGTCCAGTACACCTTGAACGGCAATCAGTTCAATTGGTATGCGCTGAGTGATTTACCCAACACCGCCATCGACTTGATGGTGATCAACGGACCAAACTCCGCCGCACAGAAATACGCGCGTTACCCCGCGTTGTTTCTACTGCGCTCACGGCTAACCAGCCAGTCCAGCATCATTGTCAACAACACCCACCGCCCCGACGACGTCGCCACACTTGCACTCTGGGCACACGATTTTCCGGAATTTCGTTTTCAAAAACTGCGTTGTGAAAAAGGCTGCGCGGTCGGCGAGCGCGCTGCTCCGACCCAGGTCAAGATGCTTACGAATGCCGATGTCCCTGCGGCGGAAAAAACTGCCCCACCGGCTCCGGTGCGTCGTGCGGCTAACACACGTGGGACAACATAAGCGTTTATTCGCGCAGCACATCCAACAGATACGCGACGAGGCGTCGCCGTATTGCTACCTCCTGCAATGCCTGAATATGTTGTGCGTTCGGAATTTCCCACAGCGCCTTGGGTGGGTTTGCCATTGCAAACACTTGGCGCGTATGTTCGAGTGGAATCACTTGGTCGGCGGCGCCGTGCATCATTAACAAGTGCACCGGCGCGATATTCGCGATGGCCTTCAGCGGGCTGAACTCATCGCTGACCGTCAACGCCAACGGCCACTGCAACGACCACGTCAGCCACAAGGCACCGAGTTTTTCCCGGGTAATCTGCCGGTGACTGGCGAATACGCTGTCGACGATCAAAGCCTTAATGCGCACCCGCTCAGGACTGTGCGCAACCGCGTAGATCGACACCGCCGCACCCAGGCTTTGGCCAAGCACGACCACCCGCGACGTGTCGATGTCGCGACGCTGCATCACCACCTGCAAAGCCGCGAGGGCGTCCGCATGAATACCCGGCAGCGACGGCTCACCCTGCGACCAACCGTAACCCCGGTAATCTGGCATGAACACATTAAACCCCGCCGCCGGCAACCAATAGACACTGCCGATATGCGTGCTGATGTTTTCCGCATTGCCGTGGAAAAATACCACCGTGCCCTGCGCAAGTGTTTCAGCGGGCAACCACCAGCCGTGCAAGCGCACACCGTCCGCCGCATTGAAATACACGTCCTCATAATCCAAACCAATTTCTGTTGGCGTACGCACAAACTCATGCGTGGGCATGAAGAAAAAACGCGCGCAGCCGGTGCTCGCGAAAATCGCCAGCAGGCCCAGTATGCGTACGATCACCAATAGGTATGCCATCCGAGCATCACCGTAGACCAAGTTGAATTCCAGACGCGTTCGCGTTTGACACTGACTCGAATGGCCTGTTGCTGTCCCAACGCAAAGCTTTGTTCCAACATCATGAACTCTTCGCGATGCCGAGCACCGAAGCGCAGTTCTTGCGCTTGAGCGATGAAATGCACTTGCCACGCGTCCAGTGGATTTGCATACAGGCCAACACTGGCGCCGCCACCCACCGCATAGCGCTTATCCAGATTGCCGCTGATATCCGCCGTGACCTCCGCGAATCCGTAGACCTGTGTATGATTCGCAAGCGACCATGCCAAACCCGCACCACCATGTGTGCGATACAGCGCAATGGGCACTTCGCCCGGCGCTCCGACATGCGTGTAACCGGTGCTAATTTTCCAGGAGATCGGATGAAAAAACTGATCGCGCGGGAACAACGAAAAAATATCGATGACAGTCAGTTCGTTTAACTCCAGTCGATTGGATCCTTCAACATGACGCAGACCCAGATCCATAAAATTAATCTGCGCGCCGCGCGTGTAACCACCTTGCGGGTCCAATAAATCGTGGTAGGCGGGCCGCACCTTGACTTCATATACATCAAGTGAATTCTCTACTCTCGCAGCCAGCGCCAGACGCACCGTGCCGTGACCGCGATCCGGCGCCGCCTGCGGGGTGGGCGGAGTCGCGCTGTCACGCATTTCCGGTAACCGACTGCGGGCCAGCAGCAGCTCACGCGAGCGGCGCGCGGAGGAATCGGCATCAACATCGCCGGCCGTGTATTGATGGCGCAGATATTTGTACGCCGCTTCCAGTGCGACACTTTGCCGTTCGCTCGGCTGCCGCGTAAACCCGGGATCGTCCGCAACGCGTTCACCGGCGGCCAGCGCCGCGACCCAGTCTTGTTCGTTGTCATTTAATTGCCCAAGCTGAAAACGCAGCCGCGTGTTGTCGGCAGGCCGATACACGATCTTGCGCACCATGCCTGCTTCTTCCGCCAATGCACGCAGCGTCTCCGTCGGGATGACCCAGCCGTGGAAACGGCGTGTGAACTCCAAGCTTGGACGTGCCGCTTCAAACAATGACAGCAGGTGGTAGGCGCAGTTCTCGTCGAAAAAATAATAATCGAAGCGCACCTGCCCCAGTTCCCATGCATGCATCAGCAAGCGGTCGATCTCGTCGGCGGTGAAATTCAGTTGGTATTCCCAGATGTCGCGATTTTCCAGGTGACTGTATTCCTTCACCTTCACGTAATACGGCGAAATTGAAAACAAGCCGGGATACAGCCCGACCAGACTTTTCAAAATGAACGTGACACCGCCCTCGCCTTGCGGATTAGCGGCGTAGTTGATGGCATAGGCCAGCAGTCGCGATTGCTCGTTTTGCCCGACGGCATCGACACGCAACAAGGTGTGGCCGAACATCGACGACGGATTGTTGATGTAGGCGGCCGGAAATACCAAGGTGAGCATGTCGGGTTGCAACGCCGCACGCCATGCTGAAAAACGCGGGCAGGTTTGTTCGGGCAAACGTTGCGCGTCGAAATGCAGCGCTTGTTTCAACCAATGATAACGCCCGACGAAAAGACACTGCGGATGCTGCGTCGTATCAGTCTCAATGATTGACGGCGCAAAAAACGCGCGCAGTGTCGCCGCAAGCTCGGCGTTTGGATTGGTTTTGCCGTCAACGGCGAGATAAAACTTGGCATCGTCGGCCTGCCCGGTGACGCCACGCGTCCAGGCATTGGTACGGTAATGCAGCAACGCACGCCATTGCGCCGTCTCGGCAAGATTTTGCAGGTGCGCGGCCTTGATTAATTCGGCAGGGTAATCTTCGTTGGATGCATGCACCGCATGACAGCACAGCGCCCCAAGAGCGCACAGGATTCGAAATATCGTGCGCATTTTTTCACCGACACACATAAAAAAGCGCCCAGTGCATTGCACCGGGCGCTTTTATCATCACAAGAACAATTAACCCAAGCGAGCGTAAATAGCCAAGTCTTGATCGGCTGCCAGCAGACGATTCAAAGCAGCCATGACATCTTGAGCGACAACACGATCCGAAGAAACGATCTCGCCAAAGTGTGCCTTGGTCATGCTGAAAAAGCGTGTCTTGGCGGAATCTTCAATGCCAATGAGATCAGCAAGCGAGTTCAACGTTTCACCGCTGCCGACGGACATGTCTTGCGCCAGTTTGTCCATGTTGGTGTCGATGAACATGGAGACTTTAGCGGGGGTATCGACCACACCATCGCTCGCACAACCCAAGGTTCCGGAAGTAATACCGAACGTTTGGTTGCCCATCGTGCCGTTCGTGGTCACGGCCAAGATTTGCGGCGCAACACCAGACTGGCCTTTAAATATAATGGAGCCAACACCACAACCAACGTTATTGGATGCCGCTAAAACCATGCTAACCGGCGCAAGAGCAAGAATGACTCCCAGAGTGATATTCCTTTTCATAGTTGACCTCAAAGTTAAGTGATTGTTGTAGATGAACACCGTTCAAAAAAACTGCCCGCTAATAATAGCGGGCAGCGCGGCAACATCAAGTAGTGAATTTACACAATGGATGTAAACGTAAAATTCCTATTCCGAAAAATCATCACCGGCGCCGCTCATTTTTTGGTTGGCATACGGCGCCTCTGTGCACTCACCTTCCAAGGTGGCGCATCCTGAAATTTTTGTTTGAGAAAATCGACAAACACTCGCACTTTTAGCGGCAAATAGTGGCGCAATGGGTACGGCAACCATGCGGCAGTTTCAAAATCGGTGGGCGTGACCTGGTGGTGCTGAGGAAAGAGATCGACTAACGATCCCGCACGCAATTTCTCACCCACCACCCACTGCGGTAACAATGTGACGCCCATGTCGGCGACTGCACACTGCTTCAGGGCAAGTGCGTTGGAGATGGTGCAGCGTCCGTGCACCGGCGCATCAATCACTGCGCCTTTGGCATTTCTAAAGTGCCACTGCGTGTTGTAACTGGCCATCGGAAACAACAGACAGTCGCGCTGCTGGAGCTCCTGCGGTGTTCGCAAGCCCCCTGCTGCTCGATATAACGCGGGCTTGCACAAACCACGAAGTCCATCGGACACAGCCGATGGACAATATAGGCGGAATCTGCAAGCGGCCCAAGTCGCAATGCAACGTCAATGCGCTCGGCCAACAAATCAACCGTGCCGTCGATTAGGCTTGCCTATTCCGGGTATTTTTGTGATCGATCAGGCCGGAATCGTACGCGCGGTGTTCGCCGATTCGGACTACAAAAAGCGCATGGAACCGGCCGCTATTCTGGCCGCACTGCAACACTTGCCGAAAAAGAAATAGGCGCAAGCCGCTTGCGTTTGCACGTGGTCGGCAGCGCAGCGGCATTTATCAATGCCAGTAGGGGCGCGCTTCACCGCGCCCCTCTCTCCCGCGCGCCCTAACGCACCGCTGTAATCGGTATCACCTTCTGCGCCACCGCTTTGTAAACTTCCATCTGGTGGAAGTTCAGGTAGCGATAAATTTCCGCGCTTAACGGTTGCAGACCACGCATGCTGTCCTGGTATTCGGCCAGCGTCGGAAGACGACCGAGTTTAGCGGTGACGGCGGCCACTTCGGCAGACGATAAATATACGTTGGCACCTTTGCCCAAGCGGTTGGGAAAGTTGCGTGTGGCGGTGGCAACGACAGTGGCATTATCGGCGACGCGTGCTTGGTTACCCATGCACAGCGAGCAACCGGGCAACTCCATACGTGCCCCGGCTTGACCAAAAATAGAATAGTACCCTTCCTCGGTGAGTTGCTGCTGGTCCATCTTGGTCGGCGGTGCGACCCACAAGGTGGTCGGTACCCGGCCGGATTTTTCCAGCACTTTGCCGGCGGCGCGGTAGTGGCCGATGTTGGTCATGCACGAGCCGATGAATACTTCATCAACGTGACTCCCCGCGACCTGCGACAGCGGCTTGATGTCGTCCGGATCATTTGGGCAGGCGAGCAATGGCTCTTTGATTTCAGCCAGATCGATTTCAATAATCTGCGCGTACTGCGCGTCGGCATCCGCTTGCAGCAACTCCGGATTTGTCAGCCACGCGTCCATCGCCTCAATACGACGCTGCAAGGTGCGCGCGTCCTGATAGCCGCTGCCGATCATCCACTTCATCAGCGTGATGTTGGAGTTGAGATACTCAATGATCGGTTCTTTGTTGAGGCGCACTGTGCAGCCATTGGCGGAACGCTCGGCACTGGCGTCGGCCAGTTCAAACGCCTGCTCCACTTTCAAATCGGGCAGCCCTTCGATTTCCAGCACGCGCCCGGAGTAGACATTTTTCTTGCCCTTCTTGTCCAGCGTCAATAGACCCCGTTGCAACGCGACGTAGGGAATCGCGTTGACCAGATCGCGCAAGGTCACTCCGGGTTGCATCTGGCCTTTGAAGCGCACCAGCACCGACTCCGGCATATCGAGCGGCATTACGCCCAGCGCAGCGGCGAACGCGACCAGACCTGACCCTGCCGGAAAACTGATGCCAATCGGGAAGCG
>JANLTU010000039.1:0-2956 GCA_031363085.1 Gammaproteobacteria bacterium | reverse complement strand
CGGTGGCTTGCTGCTTTGGGTCGATACCCCCAACACTTTCCATTCGTCTTCGCTGAGGATCGTCTCGCAGCTCGCCTGCGCGTCATCCTTCGGCGTGTCCAGGAGTTCTCGCAATTGCAACAGGCGCACGGCGAGAAACGCAGTGATCACCAACATCCGCTCCAGGTTCGCTGCACTTTGGAAGCGCTGCCTTTCAACGCCCACGCCGCTCTTCCACGCCTTGTGGTAATCCTCAATGCGCCAAGGAAGAAATACTCTTTGTCGCATTCGCGGGGTGGGATGCTGCCGGAGCAAAGTCGTTTGGCTACACGACCTTTTGGGTAAACCGGCTAAACCTTAAAAAAGAAACGAGCTTCACCGTGAGTGATAAAGTTTTTGAGCGCACCCAGGAGGTCGTCCACCATTTTCTTCCGTTCGCGAAGATCACGACCGACCGACGGCGGTGTCGTCGTTCTACCGCCGTCGTTTGATTGGTGGCAGGCAATTTTGTCCAGCTCGTCGAACACAAATACGATATCGGGTTTACCCAGAAAATGAGGAACCTTGCGTGCCTCTTTAAGTATGCTCAGTAGCTCGGTTTCGATCTGCCGAGTGTCCAGGGGCGGCATCCTTTCCTTTCTGCTGAATGAAAAACCACCCTGCTGTACGCGCCGTTCGAGTTCAATGCTGTAAGTCATTCTCTTGTTGAGGCGCTTCAGCACGGATGAAGAATTCTGGCATTGGTGGAGAAATAACGCGTTAATAAATAAAAACTAACTGTCAAGCTCAGGATAACCACGATCCAGCTAATCCACTGCCCGTTGGTTAAGTGCTGTAGCTCAAGCCAATCCGATAGCATGGAGTGATGCAAAAACTTAGTCAGTGACGCCTTGACGGACGCACTTTTAAGCCAGTTATCGACAACATTGCTCACCAGCCAAGCCGTAGTGATTAGCCCTATGATTAAGGTCATGGTTCGGGCAATTGTTCGACGGTCGTGCAGTTTCTGATGCAGCAGTGTTGCAATATTGAACAACACTTCCCGTGGCTCTAAGGATTGGTCCTGCCCAAGATTTATTTTTACTTTAGATTAACGGAGAAAAAAAACGATTTTTAATCCTCGTCAACCAACTCATGGTCGAAGGTGCAGACAAATTAATTTTCGATGCTGATGAATGCCCTACTAATTTTTTTCGGCCGCGCAGCAGCAAACTTTTCAGCACGCGGGAATGAGTGACTCCCACTTCTGCAGATAACCATGCCGGAGTAGTCGCACCCTTAGCATAAAGGTTCAGCACCTTATTGATGAGCGTTGTTTTACCCGTGCCGCGAAATCCCGAGATCAAGTAACAGCCCTTCGTCTCGCGGGTTTCATTGAGTGCGGTGACAAGCTCCTTGATCAGGTGCTCACGCCCAACAAAATTATAGCTGCGTTGATCCTGATTAGGGTTGTGCTGGGCATACTGTCCAAGCAATGGCACCGCGATAGGTTGGGGTTCTTCGCGGTCCCATATATGCACGTTGTGGTCTTCCATAATCTGCGGTGTCCTTTGCGAGTTTGTTCTTGTTAGCGGAGTCGCTTTTTAGAAGCGCGTGAAAATGATGCACTGATGTTTATTCACAGCGCATTGCGCATTATGTCAACGCCGGATGCACAATCTTTCCGCCTTCCACATTAATCCCAGCCGCTAGCGCCGACGTGGCGCGCACGCCTTTTTCCGCGAGTGTAAGCAGGTACGGAATCAATGCGGCAGAGATCGCCTGCGATGCACTGCGCGGCACGGCGCCGGGCATGTTGGTGACACCGAAATGCAGCACGCCTTCCCAAACAAAGGTGGGATTTTCATAGTTGGTCGGACGCGTGGTTTCAATGCAGCCGCCCTGGTCCACCGAAATGTCAATAATGACACTGCCGGGTTGCATGCGACGTACGGTGTCGGCGTGCACCAGATGCGTTGCACGCGCGCCGACCACTAGCACTGCGCCGATCAGCAAGTCAGCCTGCAGCACGGCGTTTTTGATCGCATCGGCGAACGGGTATAACGCGGTGACGTTGGCGCCGAGGGCGCGCATGCGTGCGAGCTTGTCGCGGTTGCGGTCAAAAACGATCACCTCGGCACCCAGTGCAGCCGCGAGCATGGTTGCATTCCCGCCCGCTTCGCCGGCTCCCAGTACCACCACCTTGCCGCGTTCCACCGCCGGTAAGCCGCCCAGTAATATGCCGCGCCCGCCTTGCGGCAAATGCAGCAAATGCGTGCCGATTTGCACCGCAATGCGCCCGGCAATGTCGCTCATCGGCGCCAGGAGCGGCAAGCGACCGCTGGCTTCTTGCACGGTTTCAAACGCAACCGCCGTCAGCCCGATATCCTGCAAGCCGCTCAACAAAGCTGGCTCCGCTGCCAGATGCAGGTACGAAAACAGCACTTGATCACGGCGCAGCAAGGCAAGCTCTTGCGCTTGCGGTTCCTTCACTTTCACCAGCAATTGCGCCCGTGCATAGATTGCCGCAGCGTCAGGCAGCACGGTCACGCCGGCGGCCCGATAGTCGTCATCGTGGTAACCGCTGAATACCCCAGCCGACGCTTGCACGCACACCTCGTGGCCGTGACTCACCAGCTCGGCTGCTGCCGCCGGAATCAGCGCGACGCGCCCTTCACGTACTTTTATTTCTTTGGGGATACCGATACGCATGCGTGGCCTTTGCTGAAGGTTTTTCTATCCGTTCTCAATTAGTATAGCCGTTCGCCATTGATTCGCGCGCGATTCGCCCCGATGTGTTATGTCAGTCAATTTTATGGAGTACTACGCATGAGCTCAACCCGACACTGCCGCTTGATCATCCTTGGTTCCGGCCCGGCCGGCTATACGGCTGCCGTCTACGCCGCTCGCGCTAATCTCAAACCGGTGCTGATTACCGGATTGATTCAGGGTGGCCAACTCACCACAACGACCGACGTAGACAATTGGCCGGCCGACG
>JANLTU010000258.1:0-4545 GCA_031363085.1 Gammaproteobacteria bacterium | reverse complement strand
CGTGCTGGCAGGGTTCTGGGCTTCGGTCCAGGCGGCCGAAATCGACACACGCTTTGATCACTTCACGACCGGCTTTCCGCTCAGCGGTCAGCATGTGCGTACCGCGTGTGAAGCCTGCCATGTGAAAGGTGTATTCAAAGGTACGCCGACCCAGTGCGGCGGTTGCCATAACAGAAGCATCGCGCCGGGCAAGCATGCCCGCCACATCACCAGCAGCAATACCTGCGATGACTGCCACACCACGTTCGCGTGGACCGGCGCACACATGGATCACAACATGGTCACCGGCCGTTGCGACGGCTGCCACAACGGCCGCACGGCGGAGGGCAAACCGACCAAACACATTCCCACGAGCAGCGATTGCGGTGCTTGTCATTCCACGGTGGCGTGGAAGCCAGCCACCTTCCGCCATGACAATATCACCGGACGCTGCGATGCCTGCCACAATGGCACAACTGCCCAAGGCAAGCCGAAAGACCACCCGCAGACAACGTCGGACTGCAATGCTTGCCATCATTCCACAGTGACGTTTTCGGGAGCGAAATTTGATCACAGCGGCGTCACCGGCGGGTGCAGCCGCTGCCATAATGGCAAGACCGCGACCGGTAAGTCGCGTAATCATGTGTCAACAAGCGCGGAGTGCAACGTATGCCACAGCACCAGAAATTGGAAATTTGACCACAACAATGTCACTGGGCGCTGCGATGTCTGCCATAACGGGACCACCGCTAAGGGCAAGCAGGACGGTCATCTGGTGACGAGCGCTGATTGCAATGTCTGCCACTTCAACACGACGACGTTTTCTGGCGCTAAATTCGACCACAGCACGATCACTGTGAGCTGCGATGTCTGCCATAGCGCGGCATTTGCCTCTGCCGTGCCGAAGAAGTCGCACATCAAGACTGAAGGACCCCCGCTCATTTTGTACACGTTGGATGAGTTGAAGAACTGCACCAATACGGCGTGCCACATCTATTCAGACAGCACGTTCACCACAATCACGACGCGGCGGGATAGTCATCACACCATCGGCGGCTCATGGTGATGCGCGTTCGATTGATTAACATCGCCTTTTGGCTGGCGATAGTTACGCAAGCTTCCCACGCCTCGCCGCAATGGCTGGACGACGTGCGCTCGGTCGAGCGTGACGGACAGACGGGGATCGAGCTGGTGTTGTCGCAGAGCGCGTACTATTTATCGCATTTTCCGCCGGAAAACGGCGAGGCGCTAACGGTGTATCTGCGCGTACCGGCGCTCAACAACAACCCGGTGTTTCCGATTCACGAGCAGATCGAGCCCCACGCCGGAACCGAGGCTCGGTTGGCGCTGGTAGCGTTTGACGCCAACGAATCTGAAACGACACTGCGTTTGACCTTTACGCAGAACACCGACTACCGCGTCAGCCAGGGCTCAAGTGACAAAACAATTTTGGTCCTATTCACGCCGGTGGCACTGATCGCAACCCCGGTGGTCTCGGCGGCCGAGGATGAGCGCATCAAGACGTTGATCGCGCAGAGTCGTGACGCACTGACGCGCGGCGAAGTTGATCAAGCGATTCAGATTCTCAGCGCGTTGATCAGCCTGCCGGCGAATCCTTACCGCGCCGATGCCTTGGAATTGCTGGGTGTGGCGCGCGAACGCAAAGGGCAGCGCGCGCATGCCAAGGCGGTCTACGAACAATATCTCGCCGAGTTTCCCAAGGGCGAGGGCGCGGATCGCGTCGGCCAGCGTCTGGCAGAACTCTTGAGTAACGAGCTTAAACCGCAAGAGAAACTCAAGGAAGTTAAGACGGCGGCGCTGTCGCATGCGTGGACATACAACGGCAGTTTCGCGCAGTACTACTATCGCGGTAGCAACGACGTCGGCGGCGGTGCGCCAACGCTGGATCAGTCGACGCTGTACACGCAGTTTGCGTGGAATTCGCAGCAGCGTGGCGAGCGGTTTGACAGCCGCGTGGTGGCGAATCTGAGTCACCAGCGCAATTTTTTAAATGCCCCCAAAGACCCGGAAATCAATGCCCTGTTCGGTCAGGTGAAAGACAAACAGGCCGGTTGGTTTGCCAAGTTGGGGCGGCAGTCGAGTCCGGGCGGCGGCGTGTTGGGGCGCTTCGATGGCTTGCTGGCACAGTACAACCTCACGAGCGCGGTGCGGCTCGATGCCATCACCGGCTACGCAGTGGAATTTTCGGAAAAAAGCACGCTGCAGATTCACCGCCCGTTCTGGAGCGTAGCGACCAATTTAGGGCCGTATTGGGACGGTCTCGAAGTCATGCCGTTCTACATACGGCAGCGCGCGGACAGCATGCTGGAACGCGCCGCAGCGGGTTACGAGCTGCGCTACTTGCATCCACGCGGCAACCTGTTTCATGTGCTCGATTACGACCTGTCATACCGCCTGTTGAATGCCGTGCTGGTGCAGGGCCAGTATTCGTTTCTGGAAAGCAGTTCGGTGTATGGCTATTACGACGCGCGCCGCAGCCCCTCGGTGGCGACCACCAACGCCTTGATCGGCGAGATCAATGCCAGCTCGCTCAAAGATCTGCTAGCGTTATCGCGCGACCGGATTCGCGAACTGGCGCGCGCCTGGACGGGGGAGTCCAGCACGGCCACGGTGGGCGTTTCTCATACGTTTAATCCCCGCGTGCAAGTGAGCGGCGACGTCACATTTTCAGAGCAGAAGTCTCCGTTCAGGATTGCAGCGCGGGAGGTTATTGGCAACGCGCCGGATGCCACGCAGGCGGACCGTCAAACGTATTTCGCGTTGCAGATGGTCGCCAGTCAACTGATCAATCCACGCGACACCTTGCTGGCTGGGCTGCAACACACGCAGGCGGACACGTACAACAGCGACACGTTGACGCTCACACATCGCTTTCCCGTGGAGCAGGCATGGCGTTTCGATACGCGTTTCAAATACGACCGACGGATGAATGACAATGGCGTGCGCTCGAATAAAACTTCGCCCAGTGTGCGCATCGAGTATCGACCCAGCAAATCGGTCGAGACTCAACTGGAGCTGGGTGGCGAGTGGTGGGGTTACAGCGGAACCCCCACGCCCGGCCAGATTCGCCCGAGCAGTTATCGTCGCTTGACGGCGAACCTAGGCTATCAATGGCTGTTTTAATCAGCCAGAAGAGTAGCGATACATTTGAAATAATTTAGCGGATCAGTGCGCTTTCACGCGCAACAATTTCTTCGCTCAACATCATAATCCCGCCTACTAAAATTCTCGCCCATGCTCGACGTTCTTCTGCAAATGGCTTTCCTGGTAGTGTGCGGTGTGGTTTGGCGGGTGGCCAAACCGGGTGGTTTGGACGTGGATCAAATACGTCAAGCCCTGACCGGTCTGGTGTATTACCTGTTGCTGCCGGCGCTGGTGTTGAATGTGTTGTGGCAGGCGCCGTTGTCGCTGGACACACCGCGCATCGCCTTGTCGGCGGCAAGCGGAGTGATCGGTGGCTTGTTACTGAGCTGGGCAATCTGTCGCCAACGGCAAATGCCGCACGCGGTGATCGGCACGGTAATGTTGGCGGCGGCGTTTCCCAATGCAACCTACCTGGGCTTGCCGGTGCTGGAAGCCGTGTTGGGGCCGCCAGGCCGCAACGTGGCGATTCAATACGATCTGTTTGCGTGCACGCCGCTGCTGCTCACGCTCGGAATGTCGGTGGCGCAGTATTACGGCGCGCAGGCGACACCGATGCATCGGGCTGCGGCGATTTTAAAAACGCCGCCGTTGCTTGCCGCCGCATTCGCCGTGGTGCTGAATCTGGCGGGCGTGCCACTACCGGCGGTGATTCACAACTGGTTGGGTTTGATGGGGGGTGCGGTCTCGCCGCTGATGCTGATCGCACTGGGTTTGAGTCTGCGTTGGGATACATTGCGTATCGCACACGCGTGGCCGATCCTGATCGTTGTTGTGATCCAACTTGCCTTGATGCCGATCTGGGTGTGGCTGGCGGCACTGTTGTTCGGGTTATCAGGCAATACGCTGGCCGGCGTGGTTTTGGAAGCCGCCATGCCTAGTATGGTGCTTGGTATTGTCATTTGCGACCGTTACGGTCTTGACATAAATTTATATGCCGCCGCAGTCACCGCAACGACGGTGCTTAGTTTTGTGTCGCTACCCCTGTGGTTTGGTTTGCTGAGTTAACAGCAAAAATTACAACGTAAAATAATCGCCTCCGCTAAATTTCAAGCTTGCTGTCGTTGGCGCAGTCGCCGACACCGCGCGTCCCGCGCAGCGCGATAGTTTTTCCCGCCAGTGTAAATATCCTAGCGCTAGGGTCGGATATCAAATATTCAGGAAAGTATCAAGTGGGGTTTATAGGTAGTTTTTAATGGGTTGCGTATGGGGTGTTTACCTAATGAACGTATACGGCCATGACCTTATCGCAATCCAATCCATTTGAATATAGCTTAAGCGGTGCTGAAAAGAGGTTCGTGACGGGGGCATAACATAGCGGTTCTTCTGTATTTGACGGCGGTAGTAATCGTGGGCTGCGTCTAGTTGGTCGGAAGGTTTGGTGTGCTAATTAGCTAATTTTTT
>JANLTU010000243.1:0-12224 GCA_031363085.1 Gammaproteobacteria bacterium | reverse complement strand
CGCTTCGATGCCTCGGGCGCGGTGTCGACAAATATGTTCGACGAGAACTGGCCGCGTTACGTTGTAAAAATGGCCACCGGCGCGGGCAAAACCAAGGTGTTGTCGCTGCTGATCGCGTGGAGTTTTTTTCACAAGCGCTATGAGCCCGAGTCGACGCTGGCGCGTAATTTTTTGCTGATCGCGCCGAACATCATTGTTCTCGACCGGCTGCGCGCCGACTTCGATGGGCTGCGTATTTTCTTCAACGATCCGATACTGCCTGACAACGGCCACCAAGGCCGCAACTGGCGCGACGATTTCCAGCTCACGCTGCACATTCAGGACGACGTGCGCGTGCAACGCGACACCGGCAATCTGTTTCTCACCAACATCCATCGCGTCTATCTCGGCGACGTGCGCGAGCCGTCGCTGGACGACGATGACTTGCGCGATTATTTTCTGTCACCCTTTGGCCCCAAGCCGGTCGGCAAGACCACCGACAGCAAGACTGATCTGGGCGAAATCGTGCGCGAGATTGATGAACTGGCCGTGTTCAACGACGAAGCGCATCACATTCACGATCCACGCATGGCTTGGTTCAAGAGCATTCAGGACATTCACCACCGCATGTTGCAGAAGGATCGCCGTCTGGCGTTGCAGGTCGATGTAACCGCCACGCCGCGCCACAACAACGGCGCGATCTTCGTGCAAACCGTTTCCGATTATCCGCTGGTCGAGGCCATTCACCAGAACGTCGTCAAGCATCCGGTACTGCCGGATGCCGCCAGCCGCGCCCGCCTGCAAGAGCACAAGAGCGCCATCTTTACCGAAAAATACGCTGACTACCTGCAACTTGGCGTCGAAGAGTGGCGCAAGAATTACGCCGAGCACGCAGCCTCGGACAAGAAAGCGGTGTTGTTCGTGATGGTGGATGACACGCGCAACTGCGACGAGGTCGGCGCGCATCTGGAAAAAATATGCCCCGAATTACAGGGTGCGGTGCTGGTCATCCACACCAAGAACAACGGCGAAATTTCGGAAGCCGCGTCGGGCAAGAACAAGGATGAGTTGGAGAAATTGCGCAAGCAGTCCAATGAAATCGATACCTGGCACAGTCCGTATAAAGCCATCGTCTCGGTGCTGATGCTCAAGGAAGGCTGGGACGTGCGCAATGTCACCACCATTGTCGGTCTGCGCGCCTATACGGCGCAGAGCAATATTCTGCCCGAGCAAACCTTGGGGCGCGGTCTGCGCCGCATGTACTTCGGTTCGGACACGCCCGAAACCGTTGCGGTGATCGGGACGCCCGCGTTCATGGAATTCGTCGAGTCCATCCGCAGCGAGGGCGTTACCTTCGAACATGTGCCGATGGGTCCGGGCGCGGGTCGCAAGGACTCACTCGTGGTCGAAGTGGATACGCAAGACACTGACAAAGACCTCGACGCGCTCGACATCACGCTCCCCAAACTCGCGCGCCGCTTCAACCGCGAATTCAAAAATCTCGATGCGCTCGACCCGGTGCAACTTGGCAATCCCAAGCTTCCGCTGAAGCCCTTCACGCCGGAAGAAACGCGCGAGATCGTGTTCAAAACCATGCTCGACGCCGAGGTGCATCACGTCATCCAACTCGATGGTTCTGGCCCCGCCGATTACCGTTCTGTGGTCGGTTTTTTCGCGCGCCAATTATTGAAAGAGCTGCGCCTCGTCGGCGGCTACGACGTGCTGTATCCCAAGGTGAAAGAATTCATGACCGGGCATCTGTTCGCAAATTCTCCGGTGAATCTCGAAGACCCGGTGGTGTTGCGCAACCTTTCCGAGCCCGAGGTCGGCAAGATTCTGTTCGATACATTCAAGAAGGCCATCAACGCACTCACCGTGCAAGACACCGGGTCAGTGCGTATCGAAGACCGCATTCGTCTGCGCGACACGCGCCCGTTCCGCACCGAAAACCGGCCCTATTTCGCAGCGAAGAAATCGCTATTCAACAAGATCGTCGGCGAGCCGCACGCGGGTGGATTCGAGCTCACTTTCGCAGCGTTCCTCGACACCGCGCCGGACGTCGCCGCGTTCGCCAAGAACTACCTCGCGGTCGGTTTCAAAATCGACTACGTGAAAGCCGACGGCGAGCTGTCGAATTACATTCCCGATTTTTTTGTCAAGACCGCCGACGGCACCGTCTGGATCGTTGAAACCAAAGGCCGCGCCGAACTCGACCTGCCGCAAAAGATGGCTCGCTTGCGCCAGTGGTGCGCAGATGCAACCAGCGCGAGCCAAGCCGAGGGCGGCCCTGCGTACCGGTTCGTGTATGTGGATCAAGCTGGTTTTGAAATGCATAAACCCAAACACTTTGCCGCGCTGCCCGCCGCTTTCACTGAATACCAAAAGGCTTGATGGCATGACAGACCGCAACCCCGCTCCGCCCGGCGGCGAAATCCTGCTCTATCAAACCGAAGACGGACGCACCCGTATCGAGTGCCGCTTTGAAAATGAAACGCTTTGGCTATCTCAAGCAATGATGGCGGAATTATTTCAGGTCACGATTCCCACCATCAATGAACACCTCAAGGGAATCTTTGCCGAAGGAGAGCTTGAGCTGGAGCGAACTATTCGGAAATTCCGAATAGTTCGCTAGGAAGGCGCACGGCAGGTTACCCGTGAAATCGAGTACTACAATCTGGACGCCATCCTTGCCGTTGGTTCCGCAAGACGACCGGCCAGACCAATAAATCGAAAAAGAGCTGACTGCCATGGCCAATAACCAGCGAGACGAATATGGAGTGCGGGAGCTTGCTCCCGCTTTGCAAAGTGGCAGCGAGCCGCCGCACTCCAAAGTGCCATGGCCGCACGCGCCAACGCATCGGCTGACTGAAACCGGCGCTTATATGATCACCGCAGGTACGTATCAGAAGCAGCATTTCTTTCAAGACGGCCCCCGGCTACGCATGCTTCATGACGCACTGCTTTCCATCGCCGGCAAACACACGTGGCGGCTGGAAGCGTGGTCCGTGCTTTCCAATCACTACCACTTCATCGCCCACGCACCGGCGGATGCCGCGACGTTGACTGTTTTTTTGCGCGAACTGCATTCCCGCACCGCAGTCGCGCTCAATCGCTATGATGAAACACCTGGGCGCAAAGTTTGGCATAACTATTGGGACACACAGTTGACGCACGAAAAGTCGTATCTCGCGCGCTTGCAGTATGTTCATCAAAATCCGGTCAAGCACGGAGTGGTGGCCATCGCCAACCAATATCCCTGGTGTTCCGCCGCATGGTTCGAGCGCACGGCAACGCCCGCGCAAGTGAAAACGATTTACTCATTCAAAACAGATCGCCTTCATGTTCAAGATGATTTTTGATTTGGAGTGTTTTGGAGTGCGGCTGCTCGCCGCCGCTTTCGAAGCCGGGGCAAGCCCCGGCGAATCAAAGCGGGAGCAAGCTCCCGCACTCCATGTTGCACTCCATAGGGAACCACTGTGGCCAAACCACCCAAAGTAGCCTACGAACTTTCCGACGCCGAGAAGCGCGATCTGGTCCAGCTCATCCAGCAGGGCAAGGCGCTACCGGAGAAATACCGCTTCATGCTGTTCGAGGACAAGCGCGAGGTGGAGTTGGTGTGGAATGGCAAAACCCGCGACGTGTGCACCACGGTGCTGCCGTTCCAGTCGCTGGAGCATGTGGATGAGCCGCGTAAAGAAGTGCCGGAGTCGCCGCAGTTCGGGCTGTTCGACTTTCGCGGCCGCCAGCTCAAGGGCTGGACCAACAAACTCATCTGGGGCGACAACAAGCTGATTCTCTCCAGCCTCAAGAGCGGCGCGCTGCGCCGCCAGATCGAAGACGCGGGTGGGCTCAAGCTGATTTACATCGACCCGCCCTTCGACGTCGGCGCCGATTTTTCCATGGACATCGAGATCGGCGGCGAGACCTTCCACAAGGAACCGAATCTGCTGGAGCAGATCGCTTACCGCGACACCTGGGGGCGCGGGGCGGATTCGTTCATTTCGATGATTTACGAGCGGCTGATCTTGATGCGGGATTTGATGCACAACGAGGGCAGCATCTATGTGCATTGTGATTGGCGGGTGAACTCATACATCCGTCTGGCGATGGATGAAGTGTTCGGAAAGTCAAACCACGTTTCAGAAATCGTTTGGAAGCGGACATCCTCACACAACGACCCTAAACGACACGGGAACATCCACGACTGTCTGTTCTATTACTCAAAGACCGAGACTCGAATTTGGAATCAGCAATACCAGCCACACGACCCGGAGTATCTTGAAAAAGTTTATGTCTATCACGACGAACGCGGGCGCTACCGACTCGACAACTTAACTGCTCCCGGCATCAGCAAAGGCGAAACGGGACAAGAGTGGCGTGGAGTAAATCCCTCCAAAGTCGGTCGGCACTGGCGGCGACTGCCGAGTGACCTCGAAAGGCTGCTCGCTGATGGACGAATTCAACTTAAAGCAGATGGCAAACCAAGCCTCAACGGTTGGAAGCAGTATTTGGCAGACGTTCAAGGCATCCCGCTTCTCACGATTTGGTCTGACCTTCCGAATGTAACAGGAATTTCTTCGGAGAAAATTGGCTACCCAACGCAGAAGCCAGAAACGCTTATTGAGCGCGTGCTCAAAGCCAGCAGCAACGAAGGCGACCTCGTCGCCGACTTTTTCTGCGGCTCCGGCACCACGGCGGCGGTGGCGGAAAAGCTCGGTCGCAAGTGGATCGCCACCGACCTCGGCAAGTTCGGCATCCACACCACGCGCAAGCGCCTGATCCAGGTGCAGCGCGAGTTGAAGGAGTCCGGCAAGCCGTTCCGCGCCTTCGAGGTGCTGAACCTCGGCCGCTACGAGCGTCAGGCATATCTGAACGTCGGCGGTAGGCTGACCGGCAAACAGAAGGAACAGGCGCTGGCCCAGAAGGAACGCGAGTTCCGCGATCTCATCCTGCGCGCGTACAAGGCGCAGCCGCTAGAAGGCGAGAGTTTCTTTCACGGCAAGAACGCGGGGCGGCTGGTGGTGGTCGGCCCCATCAACCTGCCCGTGGGCCGGCTGTTCGTGGAAGAAGTCATCACCGAATGCCGCAAGCGCGGCGCCTCGCGCGTGGACGTGCTCGCCTTCGAGTTCGAGATGGGCCTGTTCCCCGCTGTGCTCGACGAGGCGAAGCAAAAAGGCATCGACCTGGCGCCCAAGCAGATTCCGCCGGAAGTGTTCGACAAGCGCGCGGTGGAAAAAGGCCAGGTGCGCTTCCACGACATCAGCTTCGTCGAGGCCACGCCGCGTTACGCCAAAAAAGACAAATTCACGTTGCAAATCGAGCTGACGGATTTTTCCGTTTATTACACCCAAGGCCTGCTCGACGCCGTGGCCGCCGAATTGAAAGAAGGTAAAAGCGACGTGGTGTGCGACCTGCGCGGCGAGCGCGGCCAGCTCATCAAGGTGAGCAAGGACAAGCAAGGCGTGGTCACCACCGATGTGCTGACCAAACACTGGACCGACTGGGTGGATTACTGGGCGGTGGACTTCGACTATATGAGTCGGAGAGAGATTATCAAGGTGGCCAAAGACGCCGGTATTGGGGTTGATGTAGGTCGGGTTAGCCCGCAAGGGCGTAACCCGACGGCGGAAGCAGCTACAGAGATGTCGGGTTACGCTGCGCTAACCCGACCTACGGCGGGCGTTGATGAACTGGAATTCGAAGAACGCTGGACCGGCAGCTATATCTTCGAAAACGAATGGCAAAGCTTCCGCACGCGCAGAGACCGCAACCTGGAGCTGATCTCCGCGCCGCACACCTACACTCAAGCGGGCCGCTACACCGTGGCCGTGAAAGTCATCGACATCTTCGGCAACGATACGATGGTGCTGGTGCCGGTGAACGTGGGATGAAAGCGAGTACAAATGAATCTCTAACCTGGCCCGCCGCGCAACGCCTGCTGGTCGCAGGTCTTGCCAAGCTCGGCCAACCCTCCCGCCTGCGCGATCCGTTGCTCGCATTCCTCCACCTGCTGGAAAAATGGAACGGCGCCTACAATCTCACCGCCGTGCGTGAACCGGAAAAAATGGCCACGCATCATCTGCTCGATTCGCTCGCAGTCATGCCGTATCTGCGCGGGCGGCGTATTGTCGATGTCGGCGCGGGGGCCGGTATTCCCGGCATACCGCTGGCGTTGGCCTGCCCGGGGCTGGAATTCGTGCTGCTTGACAGCAACGCCAAGAAAACCCGCTTTATCACCCAGGCCATCCACGAGCTGGGCTTAGCCAATGTCAGCGTGCAGCGCGCGCGCGCCGAAGACTACCGCCCCGCGCGGTTGTTCGACACGGTGATCTCGCGGGCCTTTGCGTCGCTTGCGGAAATGCTCGATATGACGCAGCATTTAGGCGCGCCGGACGGGGTGTTCGTCGCGATGAAAGGGAATTATCCGCAGGACGAGCTTATGGCCGTGCCGTCGCAGTTCAAGGTGGATTGCGTTGCAGCGGTGCAGGTGCCTGGGCTTGACGCGCAGCGGCATGTGGTTTGTTTGACCAAGGTGGGTGGTGCCCACCCTACGACGTAACAGGTGGCGAGATGGGCAAAATCATTGCAATCGCAAATCAAAAAGGCGGGGTGGGCAAAACCACTACCAGCGTAAATCTGGCCGCCTCGTTGGCTGCCACGCGTCGCCGCGTGTTGCTGGTCGATATCGACCCGCAAGGCAATGCGACCATGGGCAGCGGGGTCGACAAGCATGCGCTGGGGGCGACCGCTTACGATGTGTTGCTGGAACTGGCGCGCGTCGAGGAGGTGGTGCTCAAGCTTGATCCGGGCGACTACAGCATCATCCCGGGCAATGCCGACCTGACCGCCGCCGAAGTCGAGCTGTTGAAAATGGGCGAGGGCCAGCATAACTTGCGCCGCGCCTTGGCGCCGGTGGTCGACAATTACGATTACATTCTGATCGACTGTCCGCCGTCGCTGAACATGCTCACGGTCAACGCCCTGGTCGCCGCCACGTCGGTGATGATCCCGATGCAATGCGAGTATTACGCGCTGGAAGGTTTGAGCGCTTTGCTGGGCACCATCGAAAGCATTCGCAGTTCGCTGAATCCCGGTCTGCAAATCGAGGGGCTGCTGCGCACCATGTTCGATCCGCGTAACAATCTGGCCAACGATGTGACGGCGCAATTGACCCAGCACTTCGGCGAAAAACTCTATCGCACGGTGATTCCGCGCAACGTTCGCCTAGCCGAGGCGCCCAGCCACGGTTTGCCGGTGTTGCTGTTCGATAAAACCTCACGCGGCGCCGAAGCCTATCTTGCGTTGGCCGGTGAAATGCTGCGGCGCGAGATGGTGGATGCGCCGGCAGCCGACGTGGTTCTTAGTTCGATTCAAAATTAGAATCCTTCCCCCTGCCAAGGGGGAAGGATTAAAAAACATATTCACTTCTGTAGGTGCACAAGCATGACCATTAAAAAGCGTGGCCTGGGTCGCGGCCTCGACGCATTGTTGGGCGGAATCAATCGCGCGCCTTCCGTATCCGCGTCCGTAGCGGCGACGATGGCCGGGCAAGAAGACACTGAAATTATCGAGAACGCGCCCAGCGCGGGCGAGCTGCGCAATCTGGCCGTGGATTTATTGCAGCCGGGCAAGTACCAGCCACGCCACAACATGCACACCGAAAGCCTGGAAGACTTGGCCAGCTCCATCAAGGCGCAAGGCGTGGTGCAACCAATTGTGGTGCGCGCTATCGGTGGTGGACGCTACGAAATCATTGCCGGTGAACGCCGCTGGCGTGCCGCACAGATGGCGCAGTTGCACGAGATTCCCGCCGTGGTGCGCGATGTGCCCGACGACGCCGCAATTGCGATGGCGCTGATCGAAAATATTCAACGTGAAGATTTAAATCCGCTGGAAGAAGCCGGCGCGCTGCAACGGCTGATCGACGAATTCGCGATGACTCACCAGCAAGTCGCCGAAGCCATCGGCCGCTCGCGCACCGCCGTCACCAACCTGCTGCGCCTGCTGGCGCTCAATCCCGATGTGAAACAAATGGTGGACCAAGGCGAGCTGGAAATGGGTCATGCCCGGGCGCTTCTGGCTTTGCAAGATGCGCCGCAAAGCACAGCGGCGAAAGAAGTCGTGCACAAGGGCTTGTCGGTGCGCGAAACCGAAAAACTGGTGCAGCGCCTGCAAGCACAAACGAGCGCAGCACCGACGGCGCCAAAGGTTGACCCGAACATCCAGCACTTTGAAACCAATTTAGCCGAAAAACTCGGCGCGAAAGTCACCATTCAGCACGGCGACAAAGGCAACGGCAAACTGATGATTCACTACAACACCCTGGACGAACTGGAAGGAATACTGGGGCATATCCAATAGATAAGCGCCTGTTCAAGACTTCATTGGAGTGTGCGCTTGCTGCGTTAAAATCGAACTCAAAATGCTCACATTACTGCGTGTAGGCTACGTTGTTGAGTTTGATTTTACCTTGCGCTACATCCCCTAATGAAATCTTGAACAGGCGCTTAGGCTCACGGCATTTCCTGCGGTGCAGCGCGCAGTGCCGCGTCGATGACGGTTTCGAATTTTTCCAAATTAGCCTCACATTGCAGCTCTGCGCGAAACGCGCCGTCGGCGTACAGGAATAACGCCGGCAAGTGAAACAGGCCGAATTCTTCGGCCAGCGCCTGATCCTGCTGGGCGTCAACTTCATACACCTCGACCTCCGGATGCCGTTGCTTGTACGTACCCAGCAAGCGCCTCCAGAACGAACACGACGCGCAACTGCGGCTGGTAAAAAATACCATGCTTAAACCCGTACGCGCTTCAAGCCTGTGGTGAAAGTCGAATTGGTTGAGGGTCAAAAACACCGGCATGGTGGGGCTCGTGGGAGAATTTTGTGGCGTCATGGCTAAACTCTTTTTGCTCTGTAAGGGGGAGGTGCAGCTATCCCAGTTTATTCCAATGCGGGTCTGGCAGAAACCGCGCGCCAAAGCGTGACTTCAAATCGACTAGGCGCGTATGCAGCGTGCTCTGACCACGGCTCTGGATGTAGTGCATCGGGCCGCCACGAAACGGCGCGAAGCCGGTACCGAAGATCACACCGGCATCGAGTAAATCGGCATCGCTGACCACGCCTTCGCGCAAACACGCCATCGCCTCGTTCAACAGCCGCAGCATCAAGCGGTCGATGACCTCCGGTTCGCCGGGACTGTTGTGGCCGCCTTTTTCGGGATCGCCGCGCTTGTCGCCCTGCCATTGATAAAAACCCGAACCGCTCTTGCGCCCGAGTTTGCCGGCGTCGACCAGCTTTTTCAGGCGCGCAGGAACTTCCTGACCAAAGTGCTGGCCAAGGATTTCGCCGACGTGCAGGCAAATGTCGAGACCCACGGTGTCGGCCAATTCCAGCGGTCCCATCGGCATGCCGAAATTCAGCGCGGCCTGGTCGATGGCGGGTGCCGGCACGCCTTCGGATTCCAGCAGCACCGCCTCCATCAGGTAGGGCATTAAAATACGGTTGACCAAAAACCCCGGTTTGCTCGCCACCGGTAGCGGCAAACGATCAATGTGGCGCGCAAACGCGGCGGCCTTGGCCACCACCTGCGGATCGGTGTTGGTGTCCGATACGATCTCAACCAACTGCATTTTGGAAACCGGATTGAAGAAGTGCAAACCGACCAGTCGTTCCGGGCGTTGCAGCGCCTTGCTCAGCACGCTCAGCGGAATGCTCGAGGTGTTGGTGGCGAGAATCGCATCGGGTTTCATGTTCGGCTCGATTTCGCGAAACAGAGTTTGCTTCGCTTCGATGTTTTCAAAAATGGCTTCGATGATGACATCGGCGCGCGCGACCCCGTTGCCGTCAATATCCGGCACCAAGCGATCCAGCGCCGCTTGCACCAGACGCGGCAGCTTGAGCGTTTTCTTATACAGCTCGGCGGCGCGTTTGATCGCGCGCGCAATATGTTCAGGTTGGCGGTCTTGCAAGGTCACGCGCAAGCCTTGCTGCGCGCACCACGCGGCAATGTCGCCGCCCATCACGCCGCCGCCGATGACATGCACGTGCTGCGGATGGACAAGTTTCTTGTCGCCCAAAGACTTCATGCGCTCCTGTAAAAAAAACACGCGGATCAGATTGCGCGCGCTTTCGTTGGTGACCAGACGCGCCTCGGAAAAGCGCTCTTCGCGCAGCATGCGCGCCGGATCGCCGGCGAATTTTTCCCACAGGTCGATGATCGCGTAGGGCGCTGGGTAATGATCGGCGCGTGCCTTTTGCGCCAGCCGCTTGCGCATCGTGCGCGCCAGCAGCGGGCGCACCAGCGCGTGATTTGTCAGGGCCCGTAAACCCTTGGCACGCTTGCGCGCCGGCGGTTGCAAAATCGTTTGGCGCGCGGCCATCTCCAAGTGACGTGCGGGCACCGCGTAATCGACCAGCCCCATTTTTTGCGCCGCGCGCGCACTCACGGTGCGGCCGGTCAACATCATGTCCATGGCCATCGGTGCACCGATCAGCGGCGGCAGGCGGACCGTGCCACCGAAACCGGGGTGGATGCCCAGGCGCACTTCCGGCAGGCCGAGTTTGGTGCGCGCGTCATCGTCGGCGATGCGGTATTTGCAGGCCAACGCCAATTCCAGGCCGCCGCCCAGACAATAGCCTTGAATCAGGGCGACCGTGGGGCAGTCGAGTTGTGCGAGATGCTCAAAGGTAATTTGGCCGACCTCAATGAATTTTACCGCGTCGTCGAAACTTTTTAATGCCCTGAATTCCTTCACGTCCGCACCGGCGATAAAACCGCTGCTTTTCGCCGAGCGGATCACCACTCCCTGCGGTCGTTCGCTGCGCAACGTGGTGATGATGGCGTCGAGCTCGTGCAGGACTTCAGTCGATAACGTGTTGGTGCTGCTGTCGGCCCGGTCTAAATCGAGCCAGGCGATGCGCAGGTCGTCGAGGGTGTAACGCCAGTTTTTATAAGTCATGGATTTTCCCTACACGGTTTCGATCAGCATGGCGCCGCCCTGGCCGCCGCCGATGCATAGGCTGGCGATGCCGCGCTTGGCGTGATTGCGTCTGAGCACGTTCAACAAATGCAAGGTGACGCGTGCGCCGCTCGCGCCGACCGGGTGGCCCAGGCTCACGCCGCCGCCGTCCACGTTCAAGCGTTCGCGCGGAATTGCGCCGATGGCGTTGTCGAAGCCCAGCTCCTCGCGGCAATAAGTCACGTCCTGCCACGCACGCAGGCAGGCCAGCACTTGCGTGGCAAAGGCTTCGTTAATTTCCCAATAGTCAATATCTGCCACCGAGAGATTTTGACGCTTCAGAATCGGCGCCATCGCGTGCGCCGGGCCCAGGCCCATTTGCGCCGGCTCCAGTCCGGCCCACTGGCTGTCGATGATGCGGCCGAGCGGTTTCAGGCCATATTTTTTAACCGCATCTTCGCTGGCCAGGACCAACATGGCTGCACCGTCGGTGACTTGCGCGCTGTTGCCGGCAGTCACCTTGCCGAACGGCCGGTCGAACACCGGCTTGAGCTTGGCGAGCCGCACCATGTCGGTGTCACGACGCAATCCGTCGTCGGCGCTGTAGTGGTTGCCGGCGGTGTCGTAGAGCGTTGCGATTTCTTGCAGGTTGCCGGCGTCTTGCGCCTGGGCTAGGCGCACATGGCTGTCCATCGCGTAGTGGTCCATGTCTTCGCGTGTGACGTTAAAACGCTGCGCAAGAATTTCCGCCGTCTGCCCCATCGACAAACCCACCGTGTGATCGGTCAGGCCGCGCAACAAGCCAATGATTGGCGCCAAGTGTTTCGGCCGCAGTTTGCTGAACAGGCCAAGTTTAGCGGTCCAGGTTTTCGCGGCATTGAGATCAGCGAGCCAGCCGACCATGTCGAGATTAAAAAGAACCGGAGCATGACTCATGGATTCGACGCCACCGGCCAGCACCAGATTGGATCGGCCGTTGGCGATGTCGTCTGCCGCGCAGTCGAGCGCTTGCATGCCCGAAGCGCAATTGCGCTGCACCGTCCACGCCGGAACGTTTTTGCCACAGCCCAAACGCAGCGCGATCACGCGCGCGACGTTGACTTCATCGGGGCCGGGCATCACGCAGCCGATGATCACTTCGTCGAATGCGCTGGGCTCAAAGGGTTGGCGTGCCAGCAGCGCGCGCCCGGCCTGCACCGCGAGATCGGATGCAGTGAAGGGGCCGGGCTTGCCTTTTACTTTCAGAAACGGCGTGCGGCTGCCGTCCACGATATAGACCGGGCGGCGCA
>JANLTU010000233.1:0-7580 GCA_031363085.1 Gammaproteobacteria bacterium | reverse complement strand
GATCATCTCGTTCCGACTGACCAACGCTTTGCGTTTTGCTTCACCCATCGGGTGAGTCCTCCCTCGCCCTAAATTACGTCGTAAACCCAAGCGCCGCATACGGTTAGCTTAGCAGAGCAAGTTTCAACTGCCGTTTTTAGGCTACACGGTGCGCTGGAGGGTGAGTCGCGGTGCGCATACCATCCGCGTCGAGATTCCCGCCATCGGGCCCATTGGTAACGTTGTAAAATTTGTGTCGGAGTAAGCCTTGTTCAAGATCACTCTGGAGTGAAGATCTTGAACAGGCTCTAAAGTGCGCGAGTTAACGTGAAAACGTCCAGCGTTCTTCGTTGCCCAGCAGGCCGGTGCGGGTGCAGTTAATTTCCGAGGCGGCAAGGTAGAGGATCCATACCTGGTGATCGATGGGTTCTTTCAGCGCGAAGGCTTTTGGGCTTAACAGCGCGACATTAAAGCCGCCCGCGACATCGCGCACGGATTCATAACGCAGCACGTCCACTTTGTTGGCGCGCGCCTGATCGGCGAATTCTTGAGTTGCGGTGTAATCGGTGGGATGAGCCCAGCGCGGGCGATCTTTCACGAAGGGTGGGCGTGTCAAGTCCAGGCAATGCCGCGATGCGTATTTCACCGAGAACACGCTGGTGAGTAAATCCTTGCGTGGCAGCGGCGTTTGCGGCGAGGCGTCGAAGAAACGCACCCGGTAAGACGCGAACTCCGCCAACGAGGTGCGAATGTGTTCGGAGGCGTAAAACACGCCGTCACGCGAACGTAGCCGGCGAAATCGCGAGCCGTGCGGGTAGGGCGGATAATGGCGAAAAGGTGTTTTCAAAAGATAGTGCAAAGACTCGGCACCGGCGGGATACTGCGGCTTGCTTTCTTCGAGTATTTCTTCGAGCAATTCCTGCTCATCGCGGGTGTCGACAATTTTACGCGTCGAGACGGTATGCTGGTGTTCGACGGCGCGCCACACCAAGCCGCTTTTCCTGCGAAGCTCAGATGCGAGCGCGGTAGGCGTCGACATAAGTGACCGTATCGACCAAACCGGTCACGCGTCGAATCAGTTCCGCCGGTGTGCCGTTCAGGTCTTGGTTATGGTTGCGCATCCATGCCTGCGTGGATTTCTCGTCGCCCGCCATGATCGCATCCAGCCCGCGATACAATCGAATGAACAACGCGGCAAGCTCCCATTCTTTTGATCCCGGCGCGAAATGGCATTCGCCCGAACGCATCCGCGAAATAAACGATTCACTCTTGCCGACGATCTCCGCAAGATTGGCTTGCCGTAAGCCCAGCGCTTCCGCTGCCCGCAGTAGCGCCTTGCTTAATACGATGCTTTTTTGCTCCGTGGATGCCGCAACCGATGTTTTCATGGGCGCCCTCAAACTTGATAATGCAATTTTAAACAAAAATGTTGTATTAGCAATAACTGCGTGCGTCACATTTCGGCAACCATCACAGCGCTTTTTCCAGCGCCAGTTGTCGCAGCTCAGTAGTTTCGAGCGCTCGACACTGACCTTTGGATAACTGCCCCAATTGTATCGGGCCGATGGCGACGCGGATCAAGCGCAGCACATCAACATTGCAGGCCGCGAGCATGCGGCGAATGTGGCGGTTTTTTCCGGAGGTGAGCATGATTTCCAGCCACGCATTTTTATCACCACGGCGTAATTCCCCGACTGCCGCAAGCTCCAAGCGCTCGGCGTCGCAGATCACGCCGTGTTGCAAGGTCTGTAGCAGTTTGGCATCGGGCAGGCGATTTATCTGCACGTGGTAACGCTTTGGCAGATGGCGGGCAGGGTCCAGAATACGCGCCGACCAAGCGGTGTCATTGCTGAACAGCAGCAAGCCCTCGCTGGCTTTGTCGAGGCGGCCGACCGGTGCGAGTTGTCCGCGCAGTTCGGGTGGCAGGCATTCGAACACGGTGGCGCGGTTGTGTTCATCGTGCGTGCTGGTGATCAAGCCACGCGGTTTGTTCAAGGCGAAATACAGCTTGCTGGCCACAAGCAGCGCGCGACCATCCAAGGTGATGCGGGCATTTTCCGGCACGTTAAACTCCGGATCGGTCATGACAATATCATTCACCGCGACGCGCCCGGCGTGAATCCACACCGACGCCGTGGTGCGCGACGCGGCGCCTAGTTTTGACAATATGCGCGCCAGTGCGCGTGAGGGTCTAGCAAGCATCGTGAGCTCTGGAAGGTGGCGATATGTTCAACCTCGGTAAAGATTAAAGTTGCGCTGAATATTAGCAAACTCTAAAATACAACCATTGCGTTTAAATTGACTAAGGAGGCTGGACATGACTACGGGTCGTTGGGTGCACATTATCGCAGGTGTCATGGTATTGCTGTCGCTCGCGCTGGGCGTGCAAGCAAGCCCACTGTTTGTGAGCAGCGCTTGGTTGTGGTTCACCGCATTTGTCGGCGTTAATTTGTTTCAAAGCGGGATCACCCAGTGGTGCTTGCTCAGTAGCATTCTCGCGAAATTGGGTGTGCCCAAATCCGCGTAATACGGTGTTGCTACGGCGTTAAAAAATGCCCGCTGATTGCGGGCATTTTTTTGCCGGAAGAATGAGCCTCAGTCGTGTGCGGTGTGCCGACGCGCCAGCAGCGTATACGCAGCCGGGATTACAAACAGCGTGAGCAGGGTGCCCAGTGCAAGTCCACCCACGACCACCCAGCCGATCTGCGAACGACTTTCGGCGCCGGCGCCGGTGGCCAGCGCGAGCGGAATGGCGGCGAAGATCATGGTCAGCGTGGTCATGACGATGGGGCGCAAACGCAGACTGGCGGATTCGATGACGGCGTCGATTTTACTTTTGCCGCGCGCTTGCAGTTGATTGGCGAATTCCACGATCAGAATGCCGTTCTTGGTGATGAGGCCAACCAGCATCACCATGCCGATCTGGCTGTAAACATTCAGCGTTCCGTTGGAAAGATAAAGCGACAACAACGCCCCCGAGATCGCTAGCGGCACCGTGAACATGATGATCAATGGGTCGATGAAACTTTCAAACTGTGCTGCCAGCACCAAATAGATGAACGCCAGTGCCAGCAGGAATGAAATGTACAGCGTCGCGCCGGATTCTTTGAATTCGCGCGAACTGCCGTCGAATTGCACGCGCGCGCCGGGCGTAACTTCTTTCGCAGTGTTCTCAAGAAATTGTAAAGACTCGCCCAAGGTGTAGCCCGGGCCGATGTTGGCGCTCAAGGTGGCGGAACGCAGCCGGTTAAAATGGTTGAGCTCTTTGGGAGTGACTGTTTCTTGGATGCGCACCAGATTTGCAAGTTGCACGAGTTGATTGTTTGCGCCGCGTACATAAATGGAAGTGAGGTCGTCGGGCGTCATGCGGTCTTTACCTTCGAGCTGCACGATCACGTCGTATTGCTCGCCGTCTTTTTTGAAGCGGGTGATTTGGCGCCCACCCAGCAGCGTTTCCAGCGTGCGACCGATGTCTTCGATTTGCACGCCGACGTCGGCGGCCTTGTCGCGGTCGAGGATGACACGCAGTTGCGGTTTATTCAGGCGCAAGTCGCTGTCGAGATTAGCCAAGCCCGGAAACGCACGTGCCTTGTCCATGATCTTGCCGACAATGCCTTGCAGTTCGTTGTAGCTGTTGCCTTGCACCACGATTTGCACCGGCGGGTTGCGGAAGCTTTGGCCCAGCGACGGCGGATTGATCGGAAACGCCATCACGCCCGGCAAGCTGCCCAGTTTGGGGGCCAGTGCGCCGGCGATTTCCTGTTGCTTGCGGGTGCGCTCGTCCCAGGGTTTGAGGCTGATGAACGACAAGGCGGTGGTCACCGGGTTGGGGCGTTCCAGTCCTGGCGCCACGACCATGAAGTAAGTTTTGATTTCCGGAATCTGGCTGTAGAAGTTCTCGACTTGGCGCGCGTAACCGTCGGTGTACGCCATGGTCGCACCTTCGGGTGCCAGCATCAGCCCGATGAGTATGCCGCGATCTTCGACCGGCGACAGTTCGGATTTCAAATTAACGAACAGGAAATAACTGCCGTCCGCCGCCGCCATACCTAACAAAAGCACCAGCCAGCGCACGTTGAGCGCATGGGTAAGGGCACGTTGGTAGCTGTTGCGCGCGCCGTTGATCCATGCCTCGGTGATGTTGTAGAGCGCGCCGTGTTTGGGGGTGTGACGCAAAAGTTTTGAACACATCATCGGTGTGAGGGTTAGCGCCACGAATCCGGAAATGATGACCGAACCTGCCAGCGTCCACGCAAACTCGGTGAACAGGCGCCCGGTATTACCTGTCATTAGGCCAAGCGGTAGAAACACGGCTGCGAGGGTGGAGGTCATGGCCAGCACCGCAAAGGCGATTTCCTTGCTGCCTTCGAAGGCGGCCTGCATTGGTTTTTTACCTTCTTCGATGCGCCGGTAAATATTTTCCAGCATCACGATGGCGTCATCCACTACCAAGCCGATGGCCAACACCAGCGCCAGCAGCGTCAGGATGTTGATTGAGTAACCGAGCATGCGCATGACGATGAACGCGCCGATCAGCGACACCGGAATGGTGACGAAGGGAATCAAGGTCGCGCGCCATGAACGCAGGAAAAAGAAAATCACTAAAATGACAAGCCCGAGCGCCTCGGCGATGGTTTTGTAAACGGAGTTGATGGATTTTTCCACGAACACCGACGAGTCGAAGCCGATTTGCAGTTTCATGCCTTCCGGCAGCGCGGCTTCAATCCCCGGCAATTCTTTTTTCACGGCTTGGGCAACCGCCAGGGTGTTGGCCGTGGATTGTTTGACGACGCCCAAACCGACCGCCGGTTTGCCGTTCACGCGCACCGCATTGCGTTCATCGGCGGCGCCCAGCTCGACATGGCCGATGTCTTTGAAGCGCACCGGGTAGCCGTTGACCTCGCGGATAAACAAGCGGTTAAATTCTTCCGGGGTACGCAGGTCGGTTTGCGCCAGCACGCTGAATTCGCGCTGCTGGCTTTCGATGCGGCCGGAGGGGATTTCCAGATTTTGTTTTTTCAGTGCGTCTTCGACGTCTTTGGCGGTGATGCCGTACGCGCCAAGGCGTTCGCGATCCAGCCACATGCGCATGGCGTAGCGGCGCTCGCCGCCGATGATGACTGAGGCCACACCGGGCAGCGACTGCAGGCGGTCTTTGACGTAGCGCGAGGCGTAATCGGTGATCGCCAGGGCGTCGTGTTTGTCGCTGGAAAACGCGATCCAGATGATCGCCTGGGCGTCGGCTTCGATTTTGGCAACCACCGGCTCTTTGACGTCTTCGGGCAAGCGTCCGCGCGTGCGCGCGACGCGATCACGCACGTCGTTGGCGCTGGCGTCGGTGTCGCGTTCCAGCGTGAATTCGATGGTGATCTGGCTGACTTCTTCGCGGTTGACGGATTTCAGCGTGCGGATGCCTTCGATGCCGGAGAGTGCGTCTTCGAGCGGCTTGGTCACTTGGCTTTCGACAATTTCAGCGCTTGCGCCGGGATACACGGTGCGCACCGAAACCACCGGCGCGTCGATGTTGGGATATTCGCGCACCGACAGGCGCTGATAAGAAATCACGCCCAACAGCACCAGCATCAGACTCATCACCGTCGCGAAGACGGGGCGTTTAATGGAGACATCGGACAGAATCATGGCTTGGAACCGACCTGAGCAGCAGCGGCGGCCGCCGGCGATGGGGTTTTATTGTCAAGCACAGCGACCGGCATACCGTCACGTAGTTTCATCTGGCCGGCGGTGATGACTAGGTCGCCGGCATTCACGCCGCTTTTGATTTCAATTTTGCCATCCATGCGCCGGCCGGGTTCCACACGGGTTTGCACCGCTTTGCCGTCGACTACACGGTAAACGAACTGATCGCCGCCGAACGGCACCATGGCTTGTTCGGGTACGACCAGCGCGTTGGAGCGCGTGGCAAGAATCAGCGCAACCCGCGCAAACATGCCGGGGCGTAAATTTCTTTTGGCGTTGGGGATGCGCCCGCGTAATAGCATAGTGCGGGTTTGTGAGTCCATGCGGGTGTCGATGACATACACTTCGCCATTGAACAATTCGCCGGGGTAAGCATCGACGCGCACAGCAAGATGCTGGCCGGGCTTTACTTGACGCGAGTAGGTTTCGGGAATGCGGAATTCAACTTTGATCGGATCGATGTCTTCGAGCATCACCAGATCCTCGCCGGGCTTGATATAAGCACCGGGGCTGACGCTGCGTACACCTAACACACCATTAAATGGGGCACGTATCGAGGTTTTTTCCAGGCGCGATTGATCGACGGCAAGCTTGGCGCGGGCTTCTTCCAACTTGGCCGAAGTATCGTCGTATTCCTGCTGGCTGATCAGCGATTTTTCGCGCAGATCTTTGGCGCGGTTGAAATTCATTTCGGTTAATTTCACGCTGGCAGAACTTTGCGCGAGTTGCGCCTGATATTCCGATGCATCTAGGCTGAACAATAAATCGCCGGCAGCAACGCTTTTGCCTTCCTGAAATTTGATCGCGGCGATACGTCCGGCGATTTCCGAGCGAATCACCACTGCCTCGTTGGATTGTAGCGACCCGACCGCCGTCGCTTCATCGTTGACCGCCGCGACGACCGCCTGTACGACTTCCACCGACATTGGGCGTGGTGGCGGCGCGCCCGCAGCCGCACCTTTGGCGGGTGGCTCGGCGGCAAAGCCTACGCTTGAATAACACGACAGGGTAAGCACAAGGCAGGAAATTGTTTTTGTTGTCATGGTCATGATGCTTTATCCGAATGATGGGGTAAACAGTTCTGGGTTGGAGCGGTCTACGGTGCGCTTGGTTCACTCGGTGAGATCGCGCAGATAGCGAAACAGCATGCGTGCAGACTTGGGTGCTTCGCCGCGCGTCTGTTCAGAATGTGCATTGCGTGCGAGTGCGCGCAAGTGTGTGCGATCCGCGTGTGGATGAGTTTCGATGAAGGCGGAAATCGCCGCGTCACCTTCCGTGAGCAGACGATCACGCCAGCGTTCGAGTTCGCGAAAACGCGCCGCCGAAGTATGGCCGTGTTCTTTGATCGCCTCCAGCGCTGCCTGGATTGGCGCGGCGTCGGCGTTACGCATGAGCTTGCCGATGTACTGTTTCTGGCGCCGCAACGCGCCATGTGCGTTCATTTTCAGGGCCTCTTCAATGGCGTTACGCACGTTTTCCGGCAGCGGAATTTGCTCCAGTTGCGCCGGGTTGAGACGCAACAACTCCTCGCCGAGATCTTGCAGCGCGGTGACTTCACGCTTGCGTTGCGACTTACTGTTTTCTTCTGGTGGCTGGTCGGGGGGATTAATCATAAAGTTTCAAGGTAAAGCAGAATCGCTTGCAATGCATCTGGTCTGAGGTTGGGTAAATGCGAGACGGTAATGTACCTTTGCCTGACGCACAGACGCAATCGATGTCTACGCTGCAACAGCTCCGATGGTGTGTGCCGTACACGACGCAATCGAATACGCGCTTACACCGCGAGCTTCACCCTAAAAACGGCAGTTGAAACTTGCTCTGCTAAGCTAACCGTATGCGGCGCTTGGGTTTACGACGTAATTTAGGGCGAGGGAGGACTCACCCGATGGGTGAAGCAAAACGCA
>JANLTU010000232.1:0-7795 GCA_031363085.1 Gammaproteobacteria bacterium | reverse complement strand
GATCATCTCGTTCCGACTGACCAACGCTTTGCGTTTTGCTTCACCCATCGGGTGAGTCCTCCCTCGCCCTAAATTACGTCGTAAACCCAAGCGCCGCATACGGTTAGCTTAGCAGAGCAAGTTTCAACTGCCGTTTTTAGGTTGAAATTTAGATGACCGACCCTAAGATATTTTTAGCACGTGTACTAGTGCGTAACTTCAACTAGAAGGAGGTTAAACATGGCTAATGAAAATCGTGAATTAACCAAGACAACGTCGATATTGGATAAACCGATGAGTCGGATCTTTAGTCCATTTGAAGAAATGGAACGCATGTTCGAAGGGCTCTTTCCGCGCAATTGGTTTCGTCCACAGCGTGACGAATGGCCGCTGATGCAATTGGAGGTGCGCGTGCCGCGGGTTGACGTCGTTGATCGCGACGACGAGATTCTGGTACGTGCAGAAATTCCCGGCGTTGACAAAAAGGATCTGGAAATTTCAGTGACTGAGGACACGCTCACCATCAAGGGCAGCACGCGTCACGAGAACAAGGAAGAAAAAGGAGATTATTACCGGAGTGAAATTTCCACTGGCGTGTTTGCACGCACACTCATGCTACCGGGTAGCGTCAACGCAGACAAAGCTGAGTCGGAATTTAAGGATGGCGTGCTAAAACTGACTCTGCCCAAAGTGGAAAAAGCTAAGCGGCGCACCATCAAAGTGAGTTAACGATAATAATAAATCTCTGTAAGAGATTTGGATTTGTAACAACCTTCGATCTTGCACCCGAGAGCAGCAGTTCTGTTGCACTCGGGTGTTGTTGTTTGGGCGCACATTTAAATCTAATTTCGTAAGCAATGCCACCTAACGAAAAAAAACCGGATCATGAATCGGCAGTAAGTAGGGTCAGGCTGAATAATTGCATTATTGTAGTTTCACCCCAATGGGTTACGAAAAGTCTATTCATATTTCATTTTATAAACTATTGGGGTCAGATACCAAAAGGAACTTGCAACAGCCGTGCGACCTCACCGGGTGTGGCTAGCGGATTCCACTGCACTGTTCCCAGCCAAGGCGCGGCGATGCGCGCGCGCAGCGTTTCGATATTTTCTTCGCTGCATTGCATGGCGGGGTCGATCATGTTGGCAATCCAGCCGGCAAACCGCAGGTCAGATTGTTCAATGCTTTGTGCGGTGAGCAGGGCATGATTGAGGCAGCCTAGGCGCAGGCCGACGACGAGGATGACAGGAAGCCCTAAATCGTAGGCGAGGTTGGCGCCGGTTGCGTCTTGATTGAGCGGCACCAACCAGCCGCCGACACCTTCCACAATAATGGCATCGGCCTGCGCCGATAAAATATCAAGCCCGTGTTTGATGTGTGCAAGGTCGATGCTTTGCCCGGCTTGCGCTGCGGCGAGGTGCGGGGCAATGGGGGGTTCGAACGCGTATGGATTGACCTGCTTGTAGCTCAACGGAAGTGAGGCGTGCTGTTGCAGCAGCAGCGCGTCGTCGTTACGCAAGCCTTGCGCGGTGTTGGCGCAGCCGGCGGCGACGGGTTTCATCGCCGCCGTGGAAAATCCGCGTGCATTAAAGGCGGCGAGCAGGGCGGTGGCGACACGGGTTTTGCCCACGCCGGTGTCGGTACCGGTGATGAAAAAGCCTTGTTTCATAGTGTTCGGCGCCGAATTTTATTAATCGGGAACGTAGCCACGCCATCGCGCGCACTGACACCTGGCGAGACTACGCGTGCCCAAGCGTGACCGTAAACCACTTCGTAACTTGCGGGCAACTGCCCATCACGGCGCAACAGTTCGTAAGACTCCTGCATTTTTTTCACGCGGCCTTTGCCGGTGAGCCCGTGTGCGCGACCGGCGGTGGCGTTGTGGGCGCCCAATGTTTTCAGCTCGGTCATCAATTTGAATACGTCGGGGTAGGTGAGGGTGAGGCGTTCCACGTCCATCACGGGATCAGCAAAGCCCGCGCGCACCAGCGCATCGCCGACGTCGTGCATGTCGATGAAGGCGTTCACGTGCGTGTGCGCGTCGGCGGCGCACCAACTACTGCGTAATTCCTTGAGTGTGTCGGGGCCGAAGGTCGAAAACAGCAGCAATCCACCCGGCTTGAGCACACGCTGAAATTCCATGAAGGCGGCATCCAGCGTATTGCACCACTGCAAGGTGAGGTTGGAAAAAATCATGTCGACGCTGTGGGTTGCCAAGGGCAGGCATTCTGCATCACCGCAGACGAACCCTTGCTTGCTGAACCAGGCTTTGTGTTTACGCGCTTGCTGCAACATCGCAGGCGCCAGGTCAAGAGCAATAACGCGCGTTGTTTTATAGCGCTTAACCAGTTGCGCGGTGAGTACGCCAGTGCCCGCGCCGACATCCACCAGCACCTCGGGATGAATGCGGATCAGCTCCAAGCGCTCCAGCATGCGCTGACCAATTTCACGTTGCAGCACGGCAACCTGATCGTAATTTTTCGCGGCGCGCTGGAAGGCGGCCCGCACGCGTTGTTTGTCGATCATGAAGTCGGCGTTACTCATGCAAATAATTCGTCACGTGCTGCGCACAGAGTGCGGGTTGTGACAAAAATGGCGCGTGGCCTGCGCCGGCAATGACCTGCTGCACCGACTGTGGCGACAAACGCGCGAGATCAGGCGCAACCGTGGCCGGCACCAGACGATCTTGTGACCCCAACAGGAACATCACGGGTTGCAGCAACGCTGCAAATTGCGCGCGTAAATTACTGTCGCGCAGAATGTTCAAGCCGCCGAGCAGTGCTGCTGGCTGCGGCTCACCGTGTGCAAACACGACTTCACGCAGTGTGCGCAATTCTTCGCGCGCGGCGGCGCTGCCTTGCACTTCCAGCGCGAGAAAGCGCAGTACGGTGGCGCGGTAGTTGCGTTGTAATTCGGCGGCAAATTGCGCCAGCACGTCAGGATCCAGCGCCTGCGGCCAGTCAGCGCTGCGTGCAAATTGCGGCGAGCTGGCGAGCAACACCAGCTTGGCGACGCGCTGCGGCGCGTGATGCGCGACGTGTTGAGCGATCACGCCACCCAAGGACCAACCCAGCCAGTGCGCACGCGGCGGCGCGCATGCCAGCACCGCCTGCGCAACGCTGGCAAGCGTGTATGGCAGGGGAAATATCGAGCTACGCCCGTGTCCCGGTAAGTCGAGCAAGGTGACACGGTGATGTTGCGCCAAGCGCTGCGCGAATTGATGCCACACGCCGCTGTGCATGCCCCAGCCGTGCAGCATCACAAGCGCCGGTCCAGCACCGAAACTCTCGCAATGTAAAGTCATAACACGTCCGTTAACACGGCCAGCAGGTGATCCACGTGCTGCTCGTTGTGCGCAGCGGTGAAGGTGATGCGCAGGCGCGCGCTGCCTTCGGGAACGGTGGGCGGGCGAATCGCACTGATGAGAATGCCACGCGCGTATAACGCCGCGCTCAATTCCACCGCGCGCTGTGTGTCGCCGACCAGGAGCGGCTGAATGGGCGTCAAGGAATCCATCAAGGGCAAATCCAGTTGCTGGGCGCCGTGGCGAAAGCGCGCGATGAGTTGGTGCAGATGCTCGCGTCGCCACGGCTCGTGTTGCACCAAACGCAGACTGGTGCGCGTGGCATGCGCAACGGCGGGGGGCAATGCGGTGGTGTAAATATAGCTGCGCGCACTTTGGATCAGGTGCTCGATCATGACTTCATCGCCGGCGACAAACGCACCGAAGGTGCCGAACGCTTTGCCCAGTGTGCCGACCAGAATCGGCACCGTCGCGGCATTCAAGCTGAAATGCTCGATGCAACCGCGTCCGCCCGCACCCAATACGCCCAAGCCGTGGGCGTCGTCGAGCATCAGCCACGCATGATGTTTGTCGGCGCAGTCGACCAATTGCGGCAGCGGCGCCAGATCGCCATCCATGCTGAACACGCCGTCGCTGACGACCAGTTTGCGCTGTGCGCTGCTGTGCGCGAGTTGTACGTCGAGCGCAGCGACGTGGCCGTGGGTGTAACGTTGCAGGCGCGCACCGGACAACAGCCCACCGTCCAGCAACGAGGCGTGATTGAGGCGGTCTTGAAACACCGCATCGCCGCGCCCGACTAACGCGGCAATCGAGCCGACATTGGCCATGTAACCGGTGGAAAACAGCAAGGCGCGTTGCCGGCCGGTGAACGCGGCGAGTTCTTCTTCCAGCGCGTGGTGCGCGCTGCTGTGGCCGCTGACCAGATGCGCCGCGCCGCTGCCGGCGCCGTAGCGGCGCGCGCCTTCGTTGAGGGCTTCGATGACCGGTGGATGATTCGCCAAGCCAAGATAATCGTTGCTGCAAAATGCCAACACCGCCTTGCCGTCGATCTGCAACTGCGGCCCTTGCGGTCCGTCATTGACGCGGCGGGTGCGATACAAATGTTGTGTGCGGCGTGTGTCCAACTCGCGCGCCAAAGATTCCCAGCGGGGGTTCATGGGTTTGTATGGCGACTAAGAATTGCTGTGGGGTCCGAAGGTCGGGGCGCAATTGATTGCGCCCGTTGTGGGCTCAATGAAGCGAGCCCCTACAGTTGCGCCGATGGGTAGTTTGCTCACTTTGCCAGACGCTGCAATACCTGCGCGCCGCTCGTCTTGGTTTTGCGCGCTTCACGCCGTTGCTGCGTATCGCCGCGAATTTGTAGTTGCAGCGCGTCGATCATGCGCAAGTCATCTTCGACTTGGCGGCCTTTGGTGGTGAGGTAGTCGCCGATCATGACGCCCGAGGCGCCGGCCATGAAAATCATAGCCTGCATGTCACCCAGAAAGGTGCGGCCACCGGCAATGCGGATTTCACACTTCGGCAGCATGAAACGAAACGCCGCGATGTTCTGCAAAATTTCCATCGGCGCCATCGGCGTTATATTGGCGAACGGGGTGCCCGGTTGTGGATTCAAAAAATTCAGCGGTACGGATTCCACGCCCAACGTGCGTAGCGTCATCGCCAGCTCGATACGCTGTGCCGCGCTCTCACCCATTCCTAAAATTCCACCGGCGCACACGCGTAAGCCGGCGTCGCGCGCGTGCTGGATGGTGTCGATGTTTTCCTGATAGGTGTGGGTGGTGCAGACTTTGTCGAAGTAGCTTTCGGCGGTTTCCAGGTTGTGATGATAATTCTCAAGACCATAACCTTTGAGCTGCTGCGCGGTGTCGGCGTCGAGCACGCCTAGGCTGGCGCAACGGCCGATGTCGCTGTGTTCAGCCAGTGTCGAAAAATATTCGCTGAGCTTCTTGTGCTCTTTGGCGGAGCGCACGCCCCAGCCTTTGGACACGATGCCAAAATCACTGGCGCCCCATTCGCGCGCACGCTGTGCTTGCGCAACGAGGTCGTCATCGGGAATGTAGTTGTACACGGGTGCGGCGGTTTTATGATGGCCGCTCTGCGCGCAGAAGGAGCAATTTTCCGAGCAGTTGCCGGAGCGCACGTTGGAAATCGCGCACACTTCGATTTCGTCGCCGCGATAAGTTTTGCGCAGGCGATCCGCGCAAGCCATCAACCACGGCAGATAGGCGTGGTCGAGTTGCAGCAGCCATAGCCCTTCTTCGGCGCTGCTCTCGCCACCGGCAAGAATGCGTTCCAGAATGGCGTTGATGCGATGGTAAGTGGTGTCGTTGAGCATGCTCGGTTCCTGCGGTAGGGTTATGGCGCAGGCGTGATGTTAGCGTATGCGCGTCAACTGTCAAACAACACGGCGATAAAAATGTACGGATGGATAAAATATGCGCAGCAGCAATTGTTTCCGGCAACGTGCGTGTTATGCGGTTGCGATGCATCTGGAGAGTTAGATTTGTGTGCGTCGTGCCGCACCGACTTGCCGCGCGTCGTGCGGCCCTGCCCGCGCTGCGGATTACCCTTGGCGAACGACGCTGACACCCAGTGCGGCGCCTGTGTCGCCGAGCCGCCGGCTTTTACCCGCACGCAGGTGCCGTTTCGTTACGAAGAGCCCGTCAAACATCTGATCCTCGCGCTTAAATTTAACCAGAAGCTGTACGTCGCGCGCCTGCTGGGCGAGTTGATGGCCGAATATTACGCGCAACAAGACGCCGATCTTGACTTAATTATTCCAGTGCCGTTGCACGCCAGCCGGTTACGTGCACGCGGCTTCAATCAAGCCTTGGAACTGGCGCGTCCGGTGGCCGCGCGCTTAGGTATTCCCATCAACGTGCACGCCTGCGTGCGCACGCGTGGTACGCCGGCGCAGTCGGATTTACCGGCGGACCAACGGGCGAAAAATATCAAAGGCGCGTTTAAATTAACGCAGTCGTTGCAGGTGCGCCGCGTGGCCATCATCGACGACGTCATGACCACCGGCGCCACGGTCGACGAACTGGCGCGCACGCTGCTCGCTGGTGGCGTTGAAGAAGTGCACGTCTGGGTGTGTGCCCGCGCGCTGTTGAATTATTAAAACCGCAACTCCAGCCCCAGTTGTCCACCACGCTGGATGGTCTGTTCGTTTTCGTAAAAGCTGAAATTGACGCGCACGTTTTGGTAGCTGATATAGGCAATCGCCGCCGGCAAGATTTCGTAGCCGATACGTGCGTTAACTTCCCACAGATTATCGGCATCCAGAAAGGTGACGATATTCGGCGCGAAATGCGCACCCACACTCAATACGATGCGATTGTTTTGCACCGGGCGATAAAGCAAGGCGCCGCCAATGCCCAAGCCGAGATAGTCCAGGTGCCTAGTCTTACCAAGATACGCCTTGAATCCCACGCTGGCATCGAGTCCTGGCGCCTTGCTGCCGGCTTCGTCGGTGATATGAAACCATGCATCGAGCATGGCGTTGTCGTTATTGTTGTACAAAGCCCCCACGCCGACTTCCTTGCGCCCCTGCGGCGATGAGTTAACGTCTTTGCCGTAGCGCACGCGCACACTCTCGTTGCTCAGGCCCAGGTCAAGTGAGCTGGCTGCTTGCGCAGCACCAGCGCTCAGCAACATACCGACGCACACACACACAAAACGAGAATGAATTTTCACGGGGCAACTCTCAATGGGTTAGTGGGGCCGTGTCATGGTAGCGACGCGATTTTAGCAATGCAAGCACACTCCTTGTCCGCACCTAACCGCCGGTCGCCTGACGAGCACTCTCTGCGCCACGGCCAACAAATAATACGTGCGCCGTGCTTGCGCTCACGGTAGGATTTTCAGAGAAGAAAATACTACGCGCACGCTGGGCATCAGCATCAATGCAGAGGTTGTAACGGATGACAAGCGTGGTGAGCGACCTCGCCTTAGCGGGCTTTATGCTGTTGCTGGTACTGCTGGCCTCACGCGGGTTTAATGAGTGGCGCTTCAAACTTGGCAGCCGCGCGACTAACGTTAAAGTGTTGCCTGCGCCTACCCGGTTACCGTCGTCCGCCCCGTATAACGCAGCCCTGCATCCCGAGAGCCTACGGCTGCGTCATTCGGTTTGGGCGCTGCTCGCCCTCGCGCTGACGGTTCGCTTTGGCACTTGGCTGCTCGCCTGGCTGATGCACATGGTGCAGGAAAACCATGCGGTTGGTTTTTGGGACAGTTTCACAAGCATCTGGGGGCGCTGGGATGCCGCGCACTATCTGGACCTCGCCGACCATGGCTATGTCGATGTGGCGACGATGTATCTGCGCTATCAAGTGCTTTGACTGCGACTCCCTGCAAATCTCGCAAGCGGCGTCTACGCATCGCACCTCCACGTCATTTCACTGCTGTTTCTAGGCCATTTACGAGCGCGCAACGCCCGACAAGTTGCCGTTAGCTAAGCGCTATTTAAGTGATTAACGTTACGCTTATGGGCTCGGGGTAACTCACCCC
>JANLTU010000217.1:0-1874 GCA_031363085.1 Gammaproteobacteria bacterium | reverse complement strand
TCGTGGTGTTCGAGTTGCAAGTCAAAAACGAGCTTCTGTTCGGTGCTGAGTTCGGCATTGCACTGGTTCAGCCGCAACTCGATGAGCCCGCCGTCGGGCTTGATGGAAATGGTCATGGGGCTCCTTGCGCGCACTGCGCGGGGTTCACGTGGGCTTGATGATCTCGATCCACACCGACTGATTCATCGTAACCTGGGCTTCGTTGATCTTGCCGCCGCGCACCGTGCCTTCGCGCACCTCGCCCTGGTCGGTGGTGAGTTTGTAGCGCGTGCCGTCGCTCAACGGGGTGTGGGTGCCAAGCCGGGTGCGAAACGGGTCGTTGACGGTCAGCACGAGGTCGCGCTTGGGGATGGCGTTGGTCATCACCGCCGCCACTGCCCGTGGGGCTTGCGGCGATGCGGGAGGAGGTGCGGCCTTGAGCGTGGAGGCGCCGGACGAAGACGCGCGCTGCTTGCGCTGCGGCTTCAGGAGTACGTCACGCGCACTGCATAGGCGGCCCAAGAAGTCGCCAAATGCGTTGGGCGTGTCGTACACCACTAACGCGCCATTGCGCAGGGCAACCACCAACTCGTGCAGCAACTCATCGTCGGAGATGCGCATTAAGTCAAAACCGAGCGAGGACTGCCTCAGCAGATTGCGCAACTGACACATCTGAAAACTGTCGTTCACCTTCACAAACCAGAGCAACTGCTCTTCGGTCACGTGCTGGCTCCAGCAGTAATACTCGAAGCTTCCGTATTCGGGTATCTGCGACATCCGCCCCCTCTCTCAAGCTTGAAACTACCTGTGGTCTGTATGCTCTTGTGCAGTGGGCATGCTGGCATCAGGGAGTTTGCAGTGTCAACTGCTTCCGCCGTCTACTGCGGGTGTCGTAGCAGTAGCGGGTGAAGTACCCATTGAAATCGGTGCGCTGCGTCATGCTCCGGTGTGGATGGTTTCGCACATCGGTGACTGGCCCGCAGTGGCTCCTCTCAGGGCGGTTGAGATCAACCCTTGACCTGCTTGCGAAAAAATTCCGGCATCGCCAGCGCGGCGCGGTGAATGTCTGCGTTGTAATACGTAGTATCGAACATCTTGTTGCGTGCGGCCGCCTCGCGGAATTTAGTCAACTCCCGCCCCTTGCCGGCCATGGTCGCCGACCACCAGCCGGATGGATAAATCGCCTGTGGAAACTGTAAGCTCTGCACGTCGGAATAGCCGGCGCGGCGCAGCGCGCCGTATAACGACACGATTAACTGCATGTGATACAGCGGCGACTCGCTCTGCTGAATGAAAATTCCACCCGGCCGCAAGATGCGCAGGCAGTCGCGGTGAAACGCCTCGGTAAATAAAGCTTCAGCCGGTCCGACCGGGTCGGTGCTGTCGACCACGATCAAATCATAACTTTCTGGTTTGGCATCTTTTACCCACTTGATGCCGTCGACAAAATGCAATTCGGCGCGTGGATCGTGGTTCGACGCGCATAGCTCGGGAAAGTATTTTTCCGCCAGGCGCGTGACGCGCTCGTCAATCTCCACCTGCTGCGCGCGGCGCACGCCGGCATGGCGCAACACCTCGCGCAAGGTGCCGCAATCGCCGCCACCGATGATCAACACGTCTTTCGGATCGTCGTGGGTAAACAGCGCCGGGTGCGACATCATTTCGTGATACAGAAAATTATCACGATCCGACACCATGTATAAATCGTCGATGGTCATCAGCGTACCGAAGCGCTCGGTTTCGTAAATCGAAATCCGCTGAAAGGGCGTCTGCTCTTCGTGCAATTTTTGTTTGATCTGGAGCGAAAACGCAGCGCCGTTGTCGGCGTTAATCTCGGTAAACCAGCGGTCATCCAAAGCCATCGTTACTGCCCTCTTGTTGCGAAGGCGGCTAGT
>JANLTU010000198.1:0-14242 GCA_031363085.1 Gammaproteobacteria bacterium | reverse complement strand
CATGGAGGGGCACATCATTCGTGGTGTCGGTGATGGCGTGGTTGAAGCGGAGATCGAACCGCTTGCCGATGCACTTCACGAAGCGGACGATTTTCTGGCGGAAGGATCTCACGCCGATTTGGCTCAGCGTGTTGCGCGTGTGTCGCACCTAATTGATGGATTTCAATCGCCGTATGGAATGGAACTTCTTGCCACCGTGCATTGGGTCGCGACTCGCGAACAGCACGGGCAAAATTTCGACCGAGTGCTAAGCGCCGTGCATGCCTGGAACAAACGCAAAGCGAAGATTATGCAACCTGCGCATGTGCGTACGGCGATGGACCGATTAATTGAGCAAGATTGGCTGGCGTATCGGGCGTAGGTTGTTACGCAATCACTTGCTCGCTACATCGGGCTTGAGCCCGTCATCCATCAATAAACACTCCTGACTGGGTCAGGCTTGCAGAATTGCATTAATAATGCTGGCGCCATGACTTAGCATGGCACGCTTGAGCCGCATGAGAAAAAACTGCATAGGTTGTTCTATGAGGGCGGATTGGCACAAATACCAGTGCATACACCAACATCACTGCTTTCACTTTTAACCCAGCAACTGCTACCCGCATCTACGCTCATCCTTGTAAGCGTGCAAATCCTGACCTATAAAACTGACCGCCTCTAAAAATTGCCGCTACCCCATTTGGCTCGCGGCGGGTTCCGACCGATAATGCACTCCACCTGCCTTGTCACGAGAGCTCATCAATGGCCGATAACTTCCATGTGGTTTTGAGCACTTGCCCCACGCAAGAAAGCGCGCAGCAGATTGCACGCTGTGTGGTGGAAGCACGGCTGGCGGCGTGCGTTAATGTGGTTGCGGGGCTGCGTTCGTACTACGCCTGGAAGGGGCAAATCGAGGTCAGTGATGAGGTTCTGCTGGTGATCAAGTCGCGCGTGGATTTGTTTGACGCGTTGCAGAACATGATTACATCACAGCATCCTTATGAACTTCCGGAAGTGATCGCGGTCCCTATCAGCACCGGGTTTCCTCCCTACCTTGCTTGGCTGAGCGCAACGATGAGAACTACTCCATGATTCGAAATTTTCTTGCCTGGGTGGTAATGAGTCTGTACGCAGGCAGCGGTTTTGCGCTAGTCGCGCTCAGTGATAACGAAGAACCGTTACCGCCCGAGCAAGCCTTCGTGCTGTCGGCGTCTGCGCCCGACGCCCAGACGGTGCGGGCCAGTTTTGCAATCACCGACGGCTATTACCTGTACCGCGAGAAATTCAAATTTACTTCCGACAGCAGCGGCGCCACGCTCGGCAGCCCGAGCTTTCCGCAGGGCAAAATCAAGACCGATGAATTCTTCGGCAAAGTTGAGACCTACCGCAACAAAGCGGTGATCGATATCCCCCTCGACCGCAAGAATTTCAGCGGTGACACGCTGCAATTCACCGCCGTCTACCAAGGTTGCGCCGACATCGGCGTGTGTTATCCGCCGCAAACGCAAAAAGTGTCGCTCAAGCTCGCAGCGGCAGCGCCACTTGTCGAAGCCCCGGCGGCACCACTCAAAAGCGGCGGCTCTGCGTTTTCGGCGCTGAAGAAATTTGGTTCGAGCTTGGGTCTGGGAAAAAGCGACGATCCGTTTCTGGAAGTCGATCAGGCTTTCGCCTATTCGCCCGACATGCTCGACGGCAACAACTTGGTGGCGCACTGGGAAATCGCCGACGGTTACTACCTGTACCGCGAGAAATTCAGTTTTGAAATTCGCGATGCCAACGGCATTTCGTTGGGGGCGGTGACGTTTCCGAAAGGTCAAATGAAGAACGATGAGAACTTCGGCAACATGGAGGTCTACCACGGCGGCGTTGAAGTCAAGCTCCCGCTGCTGCGCAGCAACCTTGGCGCCACCAACATTACCTTGGTGGCAAAATATCAGGGCTGCGCGGAAGCTGGATTCTGTTACCCGCCGCAAGAACGCGCGCTGCCGATCTCACTCCCGGCGGGCGTGGCGATGGCCGGCACGGCCTCGGTGGGTTCGAGCAGCGCACCCGCGCCCATCGTCTCGGAACAAGATCAAATCGCCGCCACGCTGGCAGGCGACAACATCCCGCTGGTGCTGCTGAGCTTTTTTGGTTTCGGCTTGCTGCTTGCATTCACACCCTGCGTGTTCCCAATGATCCCGATCCTGTCGAGCATCATCGTCGGGCAAGGCGAAACACTCACCACGCGGCGCGCATTTATCTTGTCGCTGGTATATGTGTTGGCGATGGCGGCGGCCTACACCGGCGCAGGCGTGATCGCCGGATTGTTCGGCAGCAACGTGCAGGCGATGTTTCAAAACCCGTGGGTGCTGGGCTCGTTTGCAGCGGTCTTCCTGCTGCTGTCCTTGTCGATGTTCGGCTTCTACGAACTGCAAATGCCCAGTTTCTTGCAGAGCAAACTCACTGAGCTGAGCAACAAACAGAAAGGGGGTACGCTCACCGGCGTTGCCATCATGGGATTTTTATCCGCGCTCATTGTCGGCCCGTGCGTGGCTGCGCCGCTGGCCGGCGCCTTGATTTACATCGGACAAAGCGGCGACGCGGTGCTGGGCGGCGCGGCGCTGTTTATGCTGAGTATGGGCATGGGCGCGCCGCTGCTGGCCATCGGCACTTCAGCCGGGAAAATTTTGCCGCGCGCCGGCAGTTGGATGGACACCATCAAAGCCGTGTTCGGCGTACTGATGATCGCGGTGGCGATCTGGATGCTGGAACGCATTATCCCTGCGCAAGTGAGCCTGTTCCTGTGGGCCGCGTTGTTGATCGTCGCTGCAATTTATCTAGGCGCATTTGAACCCTTCGGCGCGGGCGCCAACGGCTGGCGCAAGCTGTGGAAGGGCGTAGGCTTGGTGATGTTTACCTACGGCGTGTTGCTGGTGATCGGCTCAGCCAGCGGCGCGCGCGATGTATTGCAACCATTACACATGCTGGCGGCGGCGTCCTCTGCCGGCAAAGGCGGCAGCGCTATCGCCGCAGCGGAATCCGGCCATCTAAAATTCAAACGCATCAAGGGCAATGCCGAGCTGGACCGCGAAGTGGAAGCCGCCCGGGCACAGAACAAAACCGTGATGGTGGATTTCTACGCCGACTGGTGCATCTCATGTAAAGAAATGGAAAAGTTCACTTTCTCCAACCCCGAAGTCCAGCAGGTGCTGGCAAACAGCGTGTTGCTGCAAGCCGACGTCACCGCCAATGACGACGCCGACAAAGCTTTGTTAAAACGTTTTGGTTTAATCGGTCCGCCATCCATATTATTCTTCGCTGCGGACGGACAAGAGCGCCGCGCTTATCGCTTGGTCGGCTTCGTCAAACCGAAAGAATTTCGTAGTCACGTAGAGCGGGCGTTTAGTTCTTAACCGGACCGAAAATGGGCGCAGCAAGCAGCGCCCCCACGCAATAACGGGCGCCATCGTCGCCCACACCACTCGGGGGAGGGGTTATGCAGCGACAATTAAAAATGCTCGCGGGCGTGCTGGTATTCATTGGCGGCGTGTTGGGCGGCAACGCCTTGTACAAGTGGCTTAGCGAACACTCCGAAGGCCATCTGGTGGCGCAAGAGATGGTCTCCAAGCACCGGCCGGATTTTTCTTTGCCGGATCTCGCCGGAAAAATGCATGCGATGTCGGAGTGGGACGGCAAAGTCACCGTGGTGAATTTTTGGGCGACTTGGTGCCCCCCCTGTAAACGCGAAATGCCCGCCTTCATCGAACTGCAACAACGCTATGGTGAGCAAGGCGTGCAATTCATCGGCGTCGCCATCGACAATAAAGAACAAGTCATCGCCTATGCAGACAACGCCGGCATTACCTACCCCACCCTGCTTGGCGAAGACAATGCGGTAAAGGTGTCGCGCTTATTCGGTAACCGCCTCGACGCCCTGCCCTACACTGTCATCATCAACCGCAAAGGCAACATCGCCCTGGTGCAGCGTGGTGAACTCACGCGTGAACTGGCGGAGGAAACGATTAAATCGCTGCTGTAGCCGTTCGGGCTGAATTTGTCATCATTTGTTCCGATCTTCCGCGAATCACGCGCTTTATAGACAAGACCACTGCGCTTGTAGATAATGGGCGCCGCTTCCAATTCAGCGCGCGCACGGTCTGATTCATGGCAACACTGCTGGTATTGCACGGCCCCAACCTCAACCTGCTCGGTACCCGCGAGCCTGCGATTTACGGCCACACCACGCTTGCCACCATTAATCAAAAACTGGAAACACTGGCGCGTACCGCCGGGCATCAAGTGCAGTGTTTGCAGAGCAACGCCGAACATGACTTGATTAACCGGGCGCAACAAGCCCCGCAAGAAAACGTCGCGTTTATCATCATCAATCCGGCGGGCTTAACCCACACCAGCGTGGCGTTGCGCGATGCCTTGGCGGCAACGCGGATTCCGTTTATCGAAGTCCACCTTTCAAATATTTTCAGCCGCGAAGAATTTCGCCGGCACTCGTATTTTTCCGATCTCGCCGTCGGGGTGATTTCCGGGCTCGGCGCACAAGGTTATGAACTGGCGCTGGCAGCCGCCCTGCAACACCTCGCTAACCCCTCAAACTAACCGACCTTTTGGAACCGACGCGTCATGGATATACGTAAAGTAAAAAAACTCATTGAGCTGGTCGAAGAGTCCGGCATTGCCGAACTTGAAATCCACGAAGGCGAAGAGTCGGTACGCATCAATCGCTACAGCCAAAGCGCGCCGGTGGTGATGAGCAACGCCATGCCGATGCAAGCACCGCAATATGCGGCTGCCATCGAGAGCAAAGCGCTCGAAGCCAAAGCGGCACCGGCGGAAGAAACCGGCCACATGGTGAAGTCACCGATGGTCGGCACGTATTACCGCTCACCCTCGCCGGGCGCAAAAGCCTTTGTCGAAATCGGCAGCGTGGTGAAACAAGGCGACACGCTGTGCATCATCGAGGCGATGAAGCTGCTCAACCAGATCGAAGCGGATCGCGCCGGCACCGTGAAAAAAATTCTGGTGGAAAACGGCCAGCCGGTGGAATACGGTCAACCTCTCTTCGTCCTCGAATAACATCGCTTCAGTCGGACCTTGACTCATGTTTGAAAAAATCGTTATCGCCAATCGCGGAGAAATCGCGCTGCGTATTTTGCGCGCCTGTCGCGAGCTTGGCATCAAAACCGTCGCGGTACACTCGACCGCTGATCGCAACCTGAAGCACGTGCGCCTCGCCGACGAATCGGTGTGCATCGGCCCACCGCCGTCAATTGAAAGCTACTTGAATATTCCGGCGGTGGTGAGTGCCGCCGAAGTCACCGATGCGCAGGCCATCCATCCCGGTTACGGGTTCTTGTCGGAAAACGCCGACTTCGCCGAACGCGTCGAGCAAAGTGGTTTTGTGTTCATCGGCCCGCGCGCCGAAACCATCCGCATCATGGGCGACAAAGTGTCGGCGATTAAAACCATGAAGGCGGCAGGCGTGCCGTGCGTGCCCGGTTCGGACGGATCGCTGGGTGACGTTGACGATGAAAATTTACGCATCGCCAACAACATCGGCTACCCGATCATCATCAAAGCCTCTGGCGGCGGCGGCGGGCGCGGCATGCGCGTGGTGCACAGCGAAGCCGCGTTGCTGAGCTCGATCTCGCTGACCCGCACCGAAGCCCAAGGCGCGTTCGGCAATCCGGCCGTCTACATGGAAAAGTTTCTGGAAAACCCGCGCCACATTGAAATCCAGGTGTTGGCCGATCAACACGGCAATGCAATTTATCTGGGCGAGCGCGATTGCTCGCTGCAACGCCGTCACCAAAAAGTCGTCGAGGAATCACCGGCGCCCGGCATCACCGAAGAAATGCGCAGCGCCATCGGCAAACGTTGCGTCGACGCCTGCTTGGCGGTGGGTTATTTGGGCGCGGGCACGTTTGAATTTTTGTACGAAGACGGCCAGTTTTACTTCATCGAAATGAACACGCGCATACAGGTTGAACATCCGGTCACCGAGATGGTGACGGGTGTCGACCTTGTTAAGGAGCAGATCCGCATCGCGGCTGGCGAGCCGATGACCTTCAAACAAAACGACATCGTGCTGCGCGGCCATTCCATCGAGTGCCGTTTGAACGCCGAAAACGCGCGCACCTTCATGCCTTGCGCCGGCACCATCCATCAGTTTCACGCACCTGGCGGTCCAGGCGTGCGCGTCGACTCACATATCTACAACGGTTACGTGGTCCCGCCGTATTATGACTCGATGATCGGCAAGCTGATCGTGCACGCCGAAAATCGCGCTGCGGCCTGTGCGCGCATGGCCAGCGTGCTCAGCGAAGTGGTCATCGAAGGCATCGATACGAACATTCCGTTGCATCAGGACATTTTCCGGGACGCCGGATTTCTCGCCGGGGGTGTGAATATTCATTACCTGGAAAAGAAACTGTCGCTGTACAAAGCGCCCAAGTAGCCCGGCGACATACATCGGCATGCCCTGGCTCGAACTCAAAATCGATACCGACGCGCACTGCGCACCGGCCGTCGAGGAGGCATTAACGCAAGCGGGTGCACTCAGCGTCACGCTCAGCGATACGCACGACGAACCACTCTACGAACCTGCGCTGGGCACCACACCGCTGTGGAACAGCACCCGCGTAACCGGATTATTCGAGGCCAGCATGGACTGCCGCACAATACTCGCGCAGATCACCCAGCACCTTGGACCATCCGTGGTGATGCAGTCACGCATTGACGCCTTGGCCGACCAGCCATGGGAGCGCGCCTGGATGGAACACTTCGCACCCATGCAATTCGGGCGGCGCGTCTGGATCTGTCCCAGTTGGTGCGCGCCGCCTGATCCGCAAGCCGTCAATATTTTCATGGACCCAGGTTTGGCGTTCGGTACCGGCACCCACCCCACCACCGCGCTGTGCCTGGAATGGCTCGACGCTCATCCACCGCTTGAGCACACGGTGATCGACTACGGTTGCGGCTCCGGCATTCTGGCGGTCGCTGCCGCCATGTTGGGTGCATCTCGTGTCGTCGCGGTGGATCATGATCCGCAAGCACTGCTGGCGACGCGCGAAAACGCTCAGCGCAATGGTGTGGCGGAGCGCGTTGAAACTTTCTTGCCTGAGCATACTCCGACGCTGGCAGCCGACACCCTGATCGCCAATATTCTGGCCAATCCGCTGCGCGAACTCGCAACGCGTTTCGCAGACTTGGTGAAATGCGGTGGCACACTCACATTGTCGGGAATTCTTGCCGAACAGGCAGACGATGTTGCTGCGGCGTATCGCGACATATTTTCTATCGGCCCCGTCGTTGTACACCAAGGTTGGGTACGACTGGACGGCACTCGTGCATGCGCAACATGTTAAGCTCTACTGGCGCACAGCTTATGGGCATTTCTATAAATCCAGATTTCATCCCAACTTGCTGTGTTGCGGAAAAAATTTCTTGCTCACATATCAACCTATGCGCGCGGCGAAATTTTTTCCACGCCTTGCATTTGGGCAAACTCTGGATTTATCGAGGCGCCCTTATGTTTATTCTGACTCGGTCGAACTAGTTCGCATGTATACGCGCTGCCCTCACTGCCACACTTATTTCAAGATTTCTGCTGACCAGCTCAAGAAGGCCGGGGGGAAAGTACGCTGTGGACAATGCACCAAAGTTTTTAACTCGTTAGGCAATCTGCTGGAACAATTACCGATCGCGCTCTCCGACCGCAACAAGGCCGCAGCGCAACGACCGGTGGCGCCGCCGGCCGTACGCGCTCCGGCGCCGATTCCACCCCCGCCTGCTGCACGCATAACAGCGGCGGCAACGCCCAAACCCGCCGCCGCACCCCGACCACCACTGCCAAAACCTGCGGCGCCGCTCATTCCGCCGCGCCCGGCACCGAAACCGATTCCGGCTCCGGTCCCAAAACCTGCTCCGGCCGCGCCCAAGATTATGGCGAGACAATCCGTCGAAGGCGGAGCGCCACCGGTCACCGATGAAACCAAGACGCCTGCCGCCAAGAGCGACGATCAAGAAACACTACGCCTTACCGACGAAGATAAAATCGAAGACGTACCAGGCGGATCTTTCTCCGCAGTGCGCGATTTGGTTCTCTATCCTGGCCCACGCGTGGAAGCGCCGCCGGAATTATTCGGCAATGCGTTTTGGGGGACCGGTGTCGCCATCTTGTTGACCATATTTATTCTGCAATACACCTATTCCATGCGCGACGATTTGGCACGCTATCCCGAGCTGCGGCCGTGGGTGCAAAAAATGTGTGAAATCGCGCAATGCGATATGCCCATGCAACAAAATGTCGACCTCATTAAACTCACGCACCGCGACATCACAATTCATCCACGCGTCAAAGGCGCGCTGCTGATCAACGCGGTATTTGTGAACAATGCAAGCTTCACTCAGCCGTTTCCATTGATGCAGATCACGCTGTCGGACATGAACGGGCGGATCATCGCTAAACGGCGCTTCCAACCCACCGAATATCTGGACGCGGATGTCAACCTGCGGCGCGGTATGATGCCCAACAATCCGGTGCAGATCGTGCTTGAAATTGCCGACCCCGGTAAAGACGCCGTCAATTTCGAATTCAATTTTTTCTATCAAACCGCTTCCTGACACCAAAGCTTTGCTAATTTCGATTAGGCAGCGCGGATTAAATCAGTTCGCGTTGAAGCAGCCGCGTGGTTAAAGCTTCGGTCATTCGATGAGCTTATGCTCAACCCAAGTGGATCGTATAAATCAGCATTTCTATAGCAAATTTTTTATCAAATTCAATGTAAAAAAAGTCACACAAGCACCCTTTTTCCGTCACGACTGACGGAGTATTATCCCCGCTCCTCGCCACCCCAGATAAAAAAACAGCATGCATATTGGGAATCATAAACTCGTCAACCGCGTTATTCTCGCCCCGATGGCCGGCGTGACCGACCGTCCGTTTCGTCAGCTATGCAAGGCTATGGGCGCAGGCATGGTGGTGTCGGAAATGGTGTCCAGCAACGCGCTGCTGTGGGGCAGCGAAAAAACCCAGCGACGTATCGATCATAGCGGTGAAACCGAGCCGCGCTCAGTTCAAATCGTCGGCGCCGATCCACAGCACATGGCCGAAGCGGCACGCTACAACGTCACGCAGGGTGCAGATATCGTCGACATCAACATGGGTTGTCCGGCTAAAAAAGTCTGCCACGTCGCGGCCGGTTCCGCGTTGATGAAAAACGAAGCATTAGTGGCGCAAATCCTCAGCGCTGTGGTCAATGCGGTGACGATCCCGGTGACTTTAAAAATCCGTACCGGCTGGGATGTCGACAACCGTAACGGCGCGCGCATCGCCTACATCGCGCAAGAGTGCGGCATTCAAGCGCTGGCCGTTCACGGCCGCACGCGCGCCTGTGGATTCGCCGAAGGCACGGTGGAATACGACACCATCGCGGCAATCAAACGCGCAGTCTCCATTCCGGTGATCGCCAATGGCGATATCTGCACTCCTGCGCAGGCTAAACACGTGCTGGACTACACCGGCGCCGACGCGGTAATGATCGGCCGCGCCGCGCAGGGACGTCCATGGATTTTTCGTGAAATAACGCATTTTCTCGCCACCGGGGAAATCCTCCCCGAACCCAAAACAACTCAAGTACGCAACCTGCTTGTAAGCCATTTACACAACCTGTACGCGCTGTACGGCGACTACAGCGGTGTGCGTGTCGCGCGCAAACACATTGCTTGGTATAGCAAAGGGCACCCACAAGGTGCGGCGTTCCGCCAACGCATCAATCATGTTGAAACTCCTGAACAACAACTCGCGCTTACCCACGAATTTTTCGATCAGCTAACATATAATGAGGAGTTAGCCGCATGAGTAGTGCTTCGCCCAAGAAAATTGCCAAGCTCAGCGACCTTGGCGCGCGCATATCCCACGCCAGCCATCCGTTGCATGCTTGCGTTAACACGTTGCTCACCAGCTATTTTTCAGATCTCGACGGACACCCGCCCGGTAACTTGTTCGATTTGGTCATGGACGAAGTGGAGCGCCCGCTGCTCGAAACCGTGTTGCATCACACCCGCGGCAACCAGAGCAAGGCGGCAGAAGTGCTAGGACTCAATCGCGGCACCTTGCGCAAAAAATTGCGCAAATACGGCCTGGATTAGATCACTGACTAGGTTGTTAAACCCAGCGGTTCTTCCTACCATACGTTAGCGTCGCCACTCCACGCACCGCCGACGCGGTGGGGATCAGCAACCGCCTACAAATTTTAAGATCACTTTTTTTGAAGAGGCAGTATTCATGACGGCACCGATTCGACGCGCCTTGCTCAGCGTTTCCGACAAAACCGGCATCGTCGAATTTGCGCGCGCGCTTCACAAGCTGGGCGTGGAATTGTTGTCCACCGGCGGGACCGCGAAACTGCTGGCAGACAACAATATTCCGGTCACGGAAGTTTCCGACTACACCGGTTTTCCGGAAATGATGGACGGACGTGTCAAGACCCTGCACCCAAAAATCCACGGCGGCCTGTTGGGGCGGCGCGGCGTCGACGACGTCGTGATGCGCAAGCACGGCATCGCAGCCATTGATCTGCTGGTGGCGAATCTTTATCCGTTTGAAAAAACCATCGCAAATCCAAACTGCGACTTGCCCATGGCACTTGAGAACATCGACATCGGTGGCCCGACCCTGCTGCGCGCAGCAGCCAAAAATCATGCCGCCGTAACGGTGCTCGTGGATGCGCAGGATTATGCTACCGTGCTTGCTGAGATGCGCATCGATGCTGGTGCCGTCAGCGCTGCCACACGTTTTTCGCTGGCGGTAAAAGTCTATCAACACACTGCGCGTTATGACGGCGCGATTGCCAACTATCTGGGCCGGATCAACGTGGACGGCACGCGCAGCGATTTCCCGCGCACCATCAATCTGCAATTCAACCAAGCGCAGGAACTACGCTACGGGGAAAATCCGCATCAGAAAGCTGCATACTTTGTCGAAGCCGAACAACGCGAGGCCAGCGTTTCGACCGCCGCGCAGATTCAGGGCAAAGAACTTTCCTTCAACAACATCGCCGACACCGACGCGGCACTGGAATGTGTAAAACAATTCAGTGAAGCGGCGTGCGTGATCGTCAAGCACGCCAATCCCTGCGGCGTGGCGACGGAGCACGACATTTTATCCGCCTACGAAAGCGCTTATAAAACCGACCCGACGTCAGCTTTCGGCGGCATCATCGCGTTCAATCGTCCGCTGGACGCGGTCACGGCCAAAACCATCGCTGAGCGCCAGTTCGTCGAAGTCATCATCGCGCCCAGCGTATTGCCGGAAGCGCGCGCGGTACTGGCTGCCAAAAAGAACGTGCGGGTACTGGAGTGTGGCGTCTGGCCGTCAACACGCGCTGCTGGCTGGGATTATCGACGCGTTACCGGCGGCTTGCTGGTGCAGGATCGCGATCTGGGCATGGTGGTGGAGCATGACTTAAAGCACGTGACCAAACGCAAACCGACGCCGCAGGAACTCGCCGATCTGTTGTTCGCTTGGAAGGTCGCCAAGTTCGTCAAGTCGAATGCCATCGTGTACTGCAAAGACCACCGGACGCTGGGCGTGGGCGCCGGCCAGATGTCGCGCGTCTACAGCGCGCGCATCGCCGCGATCAAGGCGGCAGACGCTAGCCTGCAGGTGAAAGGTTCAGTGATGGCCTCGGATGCATTCTTCCCGTTCCGTGACGGTATCGATTCCGCCGCTGAAGTCGGGGTGTCGGCCGTCATCCAACCCGGCGGTTCGATGCGTGACGAAGAGGTCATCGCTGCCGCTGATGAACACGGCATGGCTATGGTGTTTACCGGCATGCGTCACTTCAGGCACTAATACCGTGAACATTCTCATCATTGGTAGCGGCGGACGCGAACACGCCTTGGCGTGGAAAGTCGCACAGTCGCCCAAAGTTGCGCGCGTGTTCATCGCCCCCGGCAACGCCGGCTGCGCGCATGAAAGCAAATGTGAAAATGTCGAGCTTGAGGCCACTAATATCGCCGGCCTGTTGCAATTCGCACAGCGCGAGCGCATCGCGCTCACCATCGTGGGTCCGGAAGCACCACTGGTGCTGGGCGTGGTCGATGCGTTTCGCGCTGCCGGGCTACGTTGCTTCGGCCCGACTCAGGCCGCCGCGCAACTTGAAGGTTCGAAAGCCTTTACCAAAGATTTTCTGCAACGTCACTGTATCCCCACCGCTGCGTACGGCAACTTCACCGACGCCGCGCAAGCGGTTGCGTATATCAGACAACACGGGGCACCGATTGTCGTAAAGGCCGACGGTTTGGCGGCGGGCAAAGGCGTGATCCTCGCCGCGACCGAGCAAGAAGCCATCGCCGCCGTACATGACATGCTCGCCGGCAACAAATTCGGCGACGCCGGACATCGCGTGGTGGTCGAGGAATTTCTGCGCGGCGAAGAAGCCAGCTTCATCTGCATGGTCGATGGCGAACACATCCTACCGCTCGCCACCTCGCAAGATCACAAGGCGCGCGACGACGGTGATCGCGGCCCGAACACCGGTGGCATGGGTGCCTACTCACCCGCGCCAGTGGTAACCTCCGCAATTCACATGCGCATCATGCGCGAAGTCATCGAACCGACGGTGCGCGGCATGGCCGCCGAAGGCTATCCCTACACCGGATTTTTATACGCCGGCGTGATGATCGATGCGCACAGCACGCCCAAAGTTTTGGAATTCAATTGCCGCTTCGGCGATCCGGAAACACAACCGATCATGATGCGCTTGCGCTCGGATTTGGTAGAGTTGCTTGAAGCCGGCCTCGACGCACGCTTGCATCAAGTGAGCGCACAATGGGACCCGCGCGCCGCGCTCGGCGTGGTACTGGCCGCCGGCGGCTATCCGGACCAGTATCGCAAAGGCGACGTGATCCATGGACTGACTTCACAAGAACACGCCGAGACCAAAGTGTTTCACGCCGGCACCCGTCAAAATAATAGTCAAGTCGTGACCCACGGCGGCCGAGTGTTGTGCGTCGTCGGTTTGGGCAACACTGTGTTACAAGCGCAAACACGCGCGTATGCTGTCGTAAAACAAATTCACTGGGACGGTGTGGTTTACCGCACTGACATTGGCCACCGCGCCATTGCGCGCGAACTCCAAGTTTAAACAATACCCGCGCCCTCCGTGTGAGAGCCGGCTTAAAGGAGACCTACATGAGCACACCCTTCGTCGCAATCCTCATGGGCTCGGATTCCGACCTGCCCACCATGCAAGGCACGTTGGACGTGCTGAACAAACTCGGCGTCGCCCACGAAGTTAAAATCACTTCCGCACACCGCACCCCCGCTGCCACCCACGCCTACGTCAAAGAGGCTGATGCGCGCGGCTGCGCGGTGTTCATCGCCGCCGCCGGTTTAGCCGCACATCTCGCCGGCACCGTGGCCGGGCTCACTATCAAGCCGGTGATCGGTGTACCGATGGAAGGCGGGCCGCTCAACGGCTTCGACGCGCTGCTGTCCACAGTGCAAATGCCCGGCGGCATTCCAGTGGCAACCGTCGCCATCGGCAAAGCGGGTGCTAAAAACGCCGGTTATTTAGCCGCGCAGATGCTCGCCTTGAGCGACAGCGCGCTTGCCACACGTATAAAAAATGAGCGCGACGCCAATAGCGCGGATGTGCTCGCCAAAGACCAAGCGCTGCAAGCCAAGCTGCGCCGTAGCTAACTGATCGCGACGATTATCGTGCACGTTGCATGGCGCAAATTACTCCCCGCGCTGGTTGTTTGTAGTTGTGTCGTGCTTCCCGCTGATCCATGGTTTTCCAAACGGCCACGACTGGACTTTTGAACTGGTCCGCATCGCGGAATATGGGCACGCGCTGGATGCCGGACAACGTCCACCCTACTGGGCCGATAACCTCTATGGCGGCTACGGCTCGCCCATCTTCCTGTTTTATGCACCGCTGTTCATGCTGGTGGCGAACACCTTTGCGGCGGCATTGAATTCGATTGCCTGGGGCGCGACCGCCACACTGGTGTTATTCACCGCATTAGCAGCCTTTTTTGTTGTGCATATGATGCGCAGCGCGCTGGACGCGCACGACGCTTTAAGTCACGTCACGGCACGTATTGCCGCGTACCTGTACGTACTCAATCCCTATCTTATCGGCGACAAATTATTGCGCAGCGCAAACGCAGAGTTTGCCGCGCTATGCGTTGCGCCACTGGCGTTTTGGGGATTATTCGCCGTGCGTTCGATGCCTCGGCGTGGCGCGTTGCTGTT
>JANLTU010000176.1:0-4767 GCA_031363085.1 Gammaproteobacteria bacterium | reverse complement strand
CATCACCCATGCCGGACGCGCTGCGGTGAGCACCGAGTTGCTGGCCGATATCGCCGCCACCATCGGCGCCGACGCGCAGACCTGTACCGACATTCGCAACGACGAAACCGCGCGCTACGCCAGCGAGCGCTTGGCGGAACTAGGCTTGACCATCGCGTTCTGCCGCGAACTGTCGCGCCGTGCGATCCAAACTTTGAAAGCGCGCTACCCGGATCAATTCTTCCTGCGCGTAATGGTGTGTGATTTCGACGGCAACAAACTGACCGAGACCGCGGAGGACGAACATGGCTGAACCCTGCACTATCATCGGTGTGCTGGACAACGGTGTGAATGGGTTAACCCCTGCTGCGCTCACGCATCTTAAACGCGCCGACGTCGTCATCGGAGGAACGCGCGTGTTGACATTATTTGCACCGCTCTTGCGCGCCGACGCGAAAACCTTCGACCTCACCGGCAAGCTGGCGCAAATACCGGCGTGGATTACACAGGCGCGCGCCGACCGCTTGAAAGTCGTGGTGCTCGCGACCGGCGATCCGCTGTGTCATGGCGTTGGCCAATACCTCATCGCCAAACTGGGCAGCGAAGCGTGTCTGGTGTTGCCAAATATCTCGACGTTGCAATTGGCTTTCGCACGGATGGGATGGGCGTGGCAAGACGCGCGCATCGCCTCGGTACACAGCAAGGATGCGGGCGAGTGGTCGCCGGGCAGTGGGCCGGAACACGGTCTCTACTCATTGTTGCAAGATCTGCAACATCATTCCCTACTCGGCATTTTCACCAGCCCGGAAAATACTCCGGCACGCATCGCACGCATGCTGGTGGCCCAGTGCCTGGAGGCTGATTGGCGTATTTCAGTCGTTGAACGCTTGTTACACCCCGACGAGCGCGTGCTGCGCGATCTGAGCATCGCCGATGCCGCGCAGCAGACTTTCGCTGAGCCAAATATTGTCATGCTGCGGCGCGCGACGGCAGCACGCGGCCCAGTGTTGTTCGGCCTTGCCGATGAAAGCTTTGAGCAGCGCAAACCTGAGAAGGGACTCATCACCAAACGCGAGGTACGCGCAGTATCGCTGGCGCGCATGCAGTTGCGCGATGACAGCGTGGTGTGGGACATCGGCGCGGGTTCAGGCGCGGTCGGGCTGGAAGCAGCGCGGCTGTGTCCGCGCGGGCACGTCTACGCGATTGAGAAAAATACTGATGATGCTGCCATCGCCACGCGCAATCGCGAACGGTTGCGCGTCACTAACACCACCTTGCTGCACGCCAAGGCACCACAAGGCATGGAGATCTGGCCTGATCCCGATGCGGTGTTCATCGGCGGCTCGGGTGGTGAATTAGAGGAGTTGATCGCGCTATGTCTACGGCGTTTGAAACCGGACGGCTGGCTGGTGATGAATTTTGTGACACTTGAAAATCAAGCCCTGGCACTCGCGGCATTGAAAGCGTGTGGCGCGATGTGGGACGTCACGATGTTGCAGGCGGCACGCAGCCAACCCATTTTGGATATGCATCGTTTGGCGGCGGAGAATCCGGTATGGATTATTTCGGCGAAAAAGTCATGAACGCCGCAATCAAAGGCAAACTTATCGGCGCGTCCTTGGGGCCGGGTGATCCGGGACTGATCACGCGGCGCGCCTGGGACGCTTTGCATTCCAATGCGCACTGGACTTACCCGATCCGTAAAAAAGGCGACGAAAGTTACGCGTTGAAAATTGCGCTGCGGGCTGGTCTAGCGTTGCCCGCCGAGCATACGCCGCTGATTTTCCCGATGACGCACGACACCGAGATCCTCGCCAAGTATTGGTTGCGGGCCGCGCACACGGCGCTGGAAATTTTGCACGCCGGACGCGACGTGGTGTTTCTGGTCGAAGGCGATGCATCCACGTATTCCACTTTCGGTTACCTCGCCCGCAGCTTGCGCGCGCTGGATGATTCGATATTAGTCGAGACCGTTGCGGGCGTGCCCTCGTATCACGCCGCCGCCGCGCACTTCGGCGTGCCGCTCGCCGAGAGTGACGACACCTTGGCCATCGTACCCGCCGCCTACGGCGTGGCGATGGTGGAACGCCTGCTCGCGGATTTCGACACCTTGGTGCTACTCAAGGTCAAACCGCTGCTCGACGACATTATTGATTTACTACAGCGCCGCGCATTGCTGGATCACAGTTGCTTCATCGAAAAAGCCGGTGCGCCGGAAGAGCGCGTGGTACGTGAGGTACTGAGCCTTAGAGGTACGAAGGTGAACTACTTGTCGCTGCTCTTGATCCGCAACCCGCAGCGCATTCGTGGCGAGGTCATACGCGGCTGCCGCAAGAAGTCCACCGTATCAATAAAAGATGTAGGGTGGGCTCCGCCCACCCATCGAACCGTCGGGTGAGTCAGGCATTACAGCGCCGTAACCCACCTCTCACTTTTGTATCTATGCCTAATTACTATCGACGGTGTTGGAGGATCAATGATTACATACAACAGCACATTTGTTACCGAGATCGAAACGCGAGCGATAACTGGACAATCCGGCATCGGGTTCTATCGTTTGCTTTTTCGGGTTGATATCAACACAGCAGCCTGGAAAGACACGGTAGCTATTTTTAAGGAAATCCGTGGGCAAATTCATCTGCGCGTTGAGGGAACAACAGCACCATATCTTCATCTTCTTGGCACGGCATACCCGGAACAAGTCCTTATTGTGAATACGCGTCCCACAGCCATTCGCTCACAAGCTAATTTCTACATTGACCTTGACGCCGCGCAGATCGAAATCATGGAAAACCTGCGTAAAGGGGGCGATTTATGGTTCACGTTGACCATCTCGGGCGTTGTGGATGGGCCACACGGGCCACATGAAGCAACAGATCGGTCGGTTGTGCCGCTGCATGTCAATCAGAAGACGTGGATCGATGTACTCAAGCAGATGGGGTACGGGCAATTCGTGCTTTTTGAAATTCCCATCCCTTCTCCAGAAGCTTCCAAAGAATTAGGCCAAGCACTGACATCTCTGGAAAATGCCAGGGAACATTTTTGGCGTGGTCACTACGATGAAGCCATTGCCAATTGCCGTAAGGCTCTGGAAGAACTTACTAACGGTCTAGGCGATCAAGCAGAACTCAAAAAATCAAAGGATTCGTATTGTGGAACTCGCGAGCTTCGTGAGGACACGCCCATAGAATCACGCTTTTTGTTCATTCGAGAGGCGGTACGAAATATCACTCATCTGGCAGTTCATGCTGGGCAATCGGCAAACGGAGCAGCATTTGACAGAAAGGACGCCACTTTCGTGATTAGTGCGACAGCAATAATACTGTCCAGGTATCTCATGCAAACAATTTCATGATGAGCTTCAGTAGGGTGTGTTTCACGCACCAACGATGGTGCGCACGGCGCACCCTACATGGGATGGCACGGCTAGATAAGGAGAAAGTATGAATACAAATGACGTCGATGCCCCGCGCGTGGCCTTGGTCGCCATCACCAAACACGGCGCAAGTGTCTTGACCAGGCTCGCACCAAAGATGCCGCAGGCGCAGGTGATCGTTTCGGAAAAATTCGCCGCGCAGGTCGCCGCGCTGCCCAATACGGTGACGCCGTACAGCGGCGCATTGAGCGCGCAGATTGCGGGTTTGTTTGCGGCCTACGATCAAATCGTATTCTTCGTGTCGTTGGGCGCAGTGGTGCGCCTGATCGCGCCGCATCTAAAATCCAAGGACGAAGATCCCGGCGTGCTGGTGGTAGACGATGCGGCGCAATTCGTAATCCCGGTATTGTCCGGTCACGTCGGCGGTGCGAATGCGTATGCCGAGCGCGTCGCGGAATGGCTGGGGGCGACGGCGGTGCTGACCACGGCGTCCGATGTTGGCAAGACCATCCCGGTTGATATTCTGGGGCGTGAATTGGGCTGGCAAGTTGAAGCGCCCAAGCTCAACATCACGCGCGTGTCGGCGCATGTGGTGAATGAAGAGCCGGTGGCTTTTGTGCAAGACGCCGGTTCGCGTCAGTGGTGGACACGCCCCACGCCGCTGCCGCGCAACATTCGTTTGTTCGAGCGTTTCGAAGATGTTGATTTGTCCACGCACCGCGCGGTGCTGTGGGTCACGCGACGCGAGATTCCTGCGGCGCTATGGCAGCAACTCGACGAGCGGCTGGTGGTGTATCGCCCGCCCGTTGGACAGGAGTGATGCGCGTAACGCTCGGCGTCGGGTGTGATCGCGGCACGTCGTTGCAAACACTGGACGCGGCAGTCGACGACGCCTTGAAGATCGCCGGTGTTGCGCGCGCCGCAGTGGCGACGCTCGCAACCATCGACAAAAAATCCGATGAAGCAGGTTTGTTAGCGCTGGCGCGCACGCAGGGTTGGAGCATGACTTTTTACACGGCGGAGGAACTGGCGCGCGTCGAAGTGCCCAATCCATCCGAGATGGTGCGCAAGCACATGGGCACGCCCGCCGTCGCCGAGGCTGCGGCTTTGCTGGCCGCACGTGCAGGCATCAACGATTTGCTGGTCGAGAAATACAAATATCGCGGCGCGGATGGCAAAAACGCGACCGTTTCCATAGCGAGGATAGCGGAATGAAACAGGGCAAAATTTATCTCGTGGGCTTCGGCCCCGGCGCAGCGGAGCACATGACATTTCGCGCGCGCAGCGCCATCGCCGAGGCCGACGTGGTCATCGGCTATACGACTTACATCAAGCTGGTACAGGACTTATTGGCGGGCAAAGAGGTCATCCGCAAAGGCATGACCGAAGAACTCGACCGCTGCACCGAAGCC
>JANLTU010000173.1:0-49912 GCA_031363085.1 Gammaproteobacteria bacterium | reverse complement strand
GGTCAAGCCAATTGGTCTGGGTGCGCGCGATACGCTGCGCTTGGAAGCCGGTATGAATCTGTACGGCTCCGACATGGACGAAACCCTCACGCCGCTCGAAGCCGGTCTGGCGTGGACGGTCGGCTGGAATCCGCCCGAGCGTAACTTCATCGGTCGCGCCGTATTGGACGCGCAGCGTAATACCCCGCATCGCCAATTCGTCGGTCTGGTGATGAGCGACAAAGGCGTGCTGCGCAATCACCAGAAGGTCATTGCCCGGGGCAAAGAAGTCGGCGAGATCACCTGCGGCAGCTTCTCGCCTACGCTGGGCAAGGCGATTGCGTTCGCGCGCCTTAATGCCGGGGTGAATGGCGAATGCGGCGTGGACATGCGCGGCAAGGTGCTGAGCGTGACTATTGTTAAACCGCCGTTTGCGCGCAACGGAAAAGCTTGCGTGTAGGGGCGCGCCGTGCACGGCCTTACACAGCCAAATGATTCCCTTGTAACCGAGGCACACCCGATGAAACATCCTTTTGGCGACAGACACCCGTTCGGCGACGCAGCCGAGGCGCAACGGGAAATGTTGCGCAACCCGCGCGGCGATGATATCGCGCGCCTGCGCCAGATATTGGCCCTCACCACACGCGGTGGATTGGATGACATCCGCAGGATGAGCGACACGGAAGTGCGCGCGCGTATCAGGGAGCAGAACGCGGAGTTCAAGCGCGCGCACGAAGAGCGTGTGCGTCTGCAGGCCGCCGCTATCGCGCCCGTGGTGGTCGCAGCCGCCCCCGTGGTGCGTCCCGCACCGGAGGAACAGCGCTATCCCCTGACCGTGATGTTGACCTATGACCCCACACCCGCCGTGAGCACGAACAAGGTGTTGCCCGCGCGCTTCAAATGGCAGAACGAAGTCACCGGCCCCGAATCGCGCCGCTCCGGCGAAATCAAAACCAGCGATCTGGTGTTCAGCGACCTGCGCCGCCGCGAGCTGAGCGAAGGCGACTATAGCCTGGAATTCCAAAACGCCGCGCTCGACGCGCGCGCAATCAAATCACCCCGGAGATAACCCCGCATGGGCGAGAAGGTCATCAAGATCAAGTGGTGGGAGTTGTTCAAACCCATTGAAGGGATTCAGGTCGGTGAAGACTTGTCCAACAAACTCGCCATCGAACGCGAGATCATCCCGCTCATCTTCCCGCCGGGCATCATGGCGACGCCGTTGAAGAACAAGAACGGCGATACGGTCTGGGCTCCAGATAACGCGTTGTTCATGGTGGATCGATACGGCAAGTTCACGGTCACCGCCAAAAAGCGCAAGGCCCTGCTGATCGGCGCATCCTTCGACAAAGACTATCTGTCCGTCATCAAAGACGACCCCGAGCACAACAAGAAATTCGCCGACAAGGACGACCCCACCCGCGCCGCACGCGGCTGGGGCGGCGCGAGCTGGAACAGCTACGGGCCGTTTCTGGAAGCGTTGCAACAGCGCGACCACGCGGATAACGTGAACGATCTGTGGTGCGAACCGATGCGTCACTGCTTCGAGTTTCCGGTGCATGTGTGCGGCTACAACTGGACCGCGTCGAACCGCGACAGCGGCGCGGCGCTGGCGAAGTACATCGACGAAGTGCTCCAGGAGTACCGGGACCTGGGACGCATCTGCAACCACGTGATCCTCATCACGCACTCGATGGGTGGTCTGGCCGAGCGCGCGGCCGTCACGCTGCACGGCGCAGAATCCAAGGTGCTGGGTGTTGTCAATGGTGTGCAACCCGCGCTGGGCTCGCCCGCCGCGTACTGGCGCATGAAGGGCGGCTTCGACCGGCCCGGCGATGCGCCGGGGGGTGAGGGCGGCTTCTTCAGCTTTCTGCGTAACCCGATCAAGACCATGCTGCGCAAGCCGCTGGGCACGGTGGGCGCGTGGGTGCTGGGCACCGACGGCGAAGAAGTGACTTCGCTGCTGGGCAACATGCCCGGCGGTTTGGAATTGCTGCCCAATCAGTTGTACACCGACAACGCAGGGAACAAGGCGTGGCTGAAGTTTCCGGCCGCCGACGGCTCGGGTGATGTGGAATTGCCCAAGAGCGATTCTTACGAAGAAATCTATCTGGCGAAAGACGTGTTCTACCGGTTGGTGAATCCGGCGTGGTTGGATCCGGGGAATATTCCAGATCCAGAAAGCGAAGACTTAGGGCCTTGGGATAACTACAAACTCTACCTATCAGACGCGAAGCAATTCCACGCCGACGTTGGCACCCAAACGCATCCGCAAACCTACCAGTTCTATTCCGAAGGACTGAACACCGCCGACCGCATCGTGTTCCGCCGCACCGCAAAGGACGACGCAGCGGGCTCGGACCGTTGGGCCAACCGTGGCGGGTTCCGGTGTTACGTGGACGAGCACAATCTCGACATTCCCAAAGATTCCGACGCAGCGTTGTTCGTGATGGAAATGGAAATGCCGCCCAACAACCCGGTGACGCTTCCGGGTGTGGAGCCCGGGTCCGGCGGCGACGCCACCGTGCCGGTGTCTTCGGCCGCAGCCCTTCCGGCGCTGGAAACCGTGAGCGTGAATAAGGGCGACGAGAGTTATCTGGCACGCGACCATGAGCCCATCTTCAAAACCAAAACGGCGCAAGACATTGCGTTCACCGCCATCGAGAACCTGGCCCGCTACAAAATCGGGCAGAAGCTGGGCAAGACATGAACCCGTTTCAACACTTCTTACGCACCAGTGTATTGCTCGGATTACTGAGCCTCGCCGCCGCGTGCCATGCCGCTGAAAAACTGAGGACTCCTATGAACAATGACGACCCCATAATCACCCACCACATCGGACGCTTTATGATTCAAGTGCCGCAAAGCATGAAGGTTGCGCGGCGCAGTGCAAGCATGCGCGCTCGCGAGATCGAGGAATTAACGTGGTCTCCGAGTGCCAACCACGATTTGGTACGGGAAAGCTTGTGGAAGTCACGGCTGCAAGAAATCGAGCACAAGACGCCGCCGCGATCAGAGCAGAAGACTATTACCGAAATCCGGCCTTTGAGCAGCGAAGTTCGCTGGACTCAAGCAGTTTCATATTTCGGAGACTCGATGACCAATCTGCGCATATTTTGGGGTGTGCTCCTGGATGCCGGACCCATCGCAGTAGTGATTACAGCGAAAGGGAAGACGGAGCTAAAAGAAAAAATTCTACAAAAATCGCTCGACATCGCCCGCGCCTACCGCCCGATCTACCCCGCGACCCTTTTACCCAAAGAGAACGCGTTCTATCTCGAACACGGTTTCATCGCGCTGCCGTATGCTTCACAAGAAGAAGCCTACGCGCGCTTCGAGGGTCATCCGCTGGGGTTAATACTGCGTCTTCAAACCAACGAGACACACGAAGTCGAGGAGCACGGTTTGATCGAACGCACCGCCGCTGCGATTACCTCGGGGTTTGCCGCCGGTGTGGACATCGAACGACTCCGTTCCCGCAAGCGCACCTTGGCCGGAATCGTTGGCGAAGAAGAAGTTGATCAGATGAAATCCAAGGACGACTCAAAGCTCAGCTTCGCGTGGATATACACTGGCAAAAAAGACTCCGGTGACTACCCTGAAATCGAGTTGACGATGGAATCCGCCGACGGCCAGCTCGAAGAAAAACTTAAAGTCTGGGACGCGCTGCTGAACTCGTTCGAACCCGTCGCGCAATGACGTATCTTTTTTGAACCACAACCTTTTGAGGGCACCATGAGCAACATTCCGCAAAATCTGAAATACACCAAAACTCACGAGTGGGTATTAGTTAACGCCGACGGCAGCGCGACGGTCGGAATCACCGACTATGCGCAAGATCTGCTGGGCGACATCGTGTTTATTCAAACGCCCGACATCGGCAACAACGTGAAAGCCTCGCAAGATTGCGCGGTGGTCGAATCGGTGAAGGCGGCGTCGGACATCTACGCGCCGATTACCGGCACGATCACGGCGGGCAACGCAGCGTTAAGCGCCGAGCCTGAAATTGTCAATAAAGATCCCTTCGGCGTCGGCTGGATTTTTAAAATGAGCATCGCTGACAAGGCTGAGCTTGATAAATTAATGACGCCCAAACAATACGCGGATCATGTCGCGTCCGAAGCTCACTGAGAATCACATCATGCCGTTTATTCCACACACTAAAGCCGATGTCACCGCGATGCTCGATGCCATCGGCGCGCGCAGCATCGACGATTTGTTCGATGAGATTCCCGCTGCCCTGCGCAGTGCCGCGTTACAGCAGGTGCCCGAAGGCATGAATGAAATGCAGGTCGGCCGGCTGATGCGCGCACGTGCCAATCAGGACGGCACACCGCTGTGTTTCATCGGCGCAGGCGCATATTCGCACCACATCCCTGCTGCGGTGTGGGAGTTGACCACGCGCGGCGAGTTCTACACCGCTTACACGCCGTACCAGGCCGAGGCGAGTCAAGGCACGCTGCAATTGCTGTACGAATACCAGACCATGATGACCAGCCTGACCGGCATGGACGTGTCCAATGCGTCGATGTACGACGGCGCATCCAGTCTGGCCGAGGCGGTGCTGATGGCAGTGCGTGTGAATCGCACTTCCAAGAGCAAGCGCGTGCTGGTGCCGCGCACCGTGCATCCGCTGTATCGCAAGGTCGCACAAGCAATTGTCAAGAACCAGGGTATCGTGCTCGAAGAGTTGGATTATGATCGCGCGGGCGGCTTCGTTGATCCGGCGGCATTGCCGAAAGATCCCGGTGATTTCGCCGCGCTGGTGATTCCGCAGCCGAATTTTTTTGGCGTGCTGGAAGAAGTCGATGCGCTGACCGACTGGGCGCAACAGCACAAGGCGCTGGCGATTGCGGTGGTGAATCCCACCTCGCTGGCGATGCTCACGCCGCCTGGCCAGTGGGGCACGCGCGGCGCCGACATCGCCTGCGGCGACGGTCAGCCATTGGGCGCGCCGCTGTCGTCGGGCGGGCCATATTTTGGTTTCATGTGCTGCAAGCAGGAGCACGTGCGCCAGATGCCGGGGCGCATCATCGGCCGCACCGTCGATCTCGACGGCAAGCCCGGTTTTGCGCTCACCTTGCAGGCGCGCGAGCAGCATATCCGCCGCTCCAAGGCGACCTCGAACATCTGCACCAATCAGGGTTTGCTGGTCACGGCCGCGACTATTTACATGTCGCTGATCGGCGCCGAAGGTTTGGAGCGCGTCGCGGCGGCCTGCCATGCCAATACCTGTTCATTGCTGGACAAGCTGCGCGCCGTACCCGGCGTTGTCCCGCTGTTCAATCGCCCGGTATTTCACGAGACGGCATTGCGTCTGCCGTCGCCGGTGGGGCCGGTGCTTGACCAGCTTGCGACGCATAATATCCTCGGCGGCTACAGTCTGGCCGACGACTACCCGGAGCTGGGTAACGCACTGCTGGCGTGCGTCACCGAAGTCCATGCGGATGAGGATGTATCCGCGTTTGCAACTGCCCTGCGCGCCGCGCTCGGGCAGCGTTAATCTCACCTGGAGGAATAGGCAATGGCGAAAGTTACTTTAAAAGGAAGTGCAATCAACACCAACGGCGAGTTACCCAAAAAAGGCGCACAGGCGCCTGGCTTTCATCTGGTGGATGCGAATCTGGTCGATGTCACCCTCGCAACCTATAAAGGGAAAAAGAAACTATTGAATATTGTGCCGAGTCTTGACACCGGCGTCTGCGCCACCTCAATGAAAACCTTCAATGAAGCGGCGCCGACATACAAAGATACGACTTTTCTGACCATCTCCGCCGACCTGCCATTCGCGCAGGGGCGTTTTTGCAAAGCGGAGAACGTAAGCAATGTCCTCGCCTTGTCGATGATGCGCTCGCGCAACTTCGCCAAAGACTACGGCGTGTTGATGACCGACGGTCCGCTGGCCGGCATCTGCGCGCGTGCCGTGGTGGTGTTGGATGCCAGCGACAAAGTGATTTACACCGAGCTGGTGCCGGAAATCACGCAAGAGCCGAATTATGCGGCGGCGTTGGCGGCGTTGAAATAATTCGTAATGTTTCGTGCGGTAGCAGCGAACAGCAATGACATCCAGCAACGCGTTTGAACCGGCCCCGCGCGCGCAACTCGCGCGTTGGGCCGGCTGGTATTTTTTGGCCAACGCCGGGGTGTTGCTGCTGCTGTCGCTGCGTTATTTTGCTGCGGCCGCCGTGTCTGAAGATTTGCTGGCGCAGGTGTTTTCGGTATTGGCGGCGACCGGGCACTTCGCGTCGTTTGCGCTGATTGGGGTGCTGATTACGCTGCCGCTGATTTTGCTGGTGCCACGTAAAACGGTGGTGTTTGTGTTCGCGCAAGTGTTCATGGCGCTGGTGTTGCTGGTCGGTGTCATCGACACGTTCGTGTTTGCCCAATATCGTTATCACTTGAACGGCATGGTGCTGGACTTATTACTGGGCGGCGCGGCGCTGGAAATTTTTACCTTCTCGGGCGTGGTGTGGTTGCTGTTCGTGCTGTTGTTGCTGGGCAGCTTTGCCGCGCAATGGTGGCTGGGGTATCGGCTCTGGAGCTGGACGCAAGGAACGCCGCGCAACAAGTACGGCTACCTCGTTGCCGCCATACTCGCCAGCGTGTTTGCAACCGAGAACGTTGTGTATGCCTGGGCGGATGCCAGCGCCTACACGCCGATCACCAAACAGATTCGCGTGTTGCCCGGTTACGCGCCGCTGACCGCGAAAAACTTTTTTGACCGGTTTGGTTTGAGCAGCGCGTCCACTGCAACCGCCGCGCTGAATTTCGAGCGCACGAGTGGCTTGGCTTATCCTGCGCATGCGCTGCAATGCACGGTGCCGACGGCGCCGCTGAATATTCTCATCGTGTTGATCGACGCGTGGCGCTTCGATGCCCTCACGCCGGAAGTCACGCCCAATATTTACAAGCTGATGGATTCCAGTTGGCGTTTTGAAAATCACTTTAGCGGTGCGAATTCCACGCGCACCGGTGTATTCAGTCTGATGTATGGCATTCCTGGAACGTATTGGAGCGCCATGCTCACCGAGCGGCGCGGCGCGCTGTTGATCGACCAGTTGGTGCATGACAATTACCGTATGGGCATTTTTGGCAGCGCCAAACTCACCAGCCCGGAGTTCGACCGCACTGTATTCGCACCGGTTAAAAACCTGCGCACCCAATCGCAGGGCGCAACACCCAGCGCGCGCGACCAGAATATTACCGATGAATTCCGCGCGTTTCTCGGCGCGCCCGGCGGCGCTAACCAGCCGTTCTTCGGTTTTTTATTTTACGACTCGCCGCATGGCTACGATTTCCCGGCCAATTATCCGTTGCCCTTTAAACCTTCGTGGGCGCAGGTGAATTATCTGGCGCTGGACAACGCTTCCGATCCGGTGCCGTTCGCCAATCGCTACAAGAATTCCGTGCACTACACCGACAGCTTGGTGGGGCGGGTGCTTGACACCTTGCGCGCGCAGAACCTGCTCGAAAAAACTATTGTCGTGGTGACCGGTGATCATGGCCAGGAATTCAACGACAACAAACTCAATTACTGGGGCCACAACAGCAATTTCTCGCGCTATCAAACCCAGGTGCCCTTGCTGATTCACTGGCCCGGCCAGAGCGCGCAGCGCTTTATCCATCGCACCAGCCATTTCGACGTGGCGCCGACCTTGCTGCACGACGCGCTCGGCTGCACTAATCCCACCCACGACTACAGCAGCGGCCGGCGTTTGAGTGAAGTCGACGAACAACGCCTGCTGATATTGTCAAGCTACGAGCAATTCGCGCTGGTGGAGCCGACGCGCACCGCGATTGTCGATGACCTGGGCAGCATGGAGGTGGTGGATGAGCGCTATCGCCCCAGTAGCGACAAGCTCGCGCCACCGCGTGTGGCGCAGGCGATGGACGAGATGGCACGGTTTTATAAGCGTTGAATCTATAACATTAACGGAGTCCCTATGCTGATTTTTGAACAGTCACAACCCGGCCGTGCCAACCTCGCGCAACTGCCTGCCGCGAGCCCGCCCGCCCACGACATTCCGGAAAAATTCCGACGCAAGACGCGTTCGCTGCTGCCGCAGGTATCCGAACTGCAAGCGGTGCGGCATTACACGCGGCTGTCGCAGAAAAATTTTTCCATCGACACGCATTTTTATCCGCTGGGTTCCTGCACCATGAAATACAACCCGCGCGGCTGCAACACGCTGGCGATGTTGCCGGGCTTTCTGGCGCGTCATCCGTTGGCGCCGGCGTCCCACAGTCAGGGGTTTCTCGCCTGCCTGTACGACTTGCAGGAAATCCTTAAAGATGTGACCGGCATGAAGGGCGTGTCGCTGGCGCCGATGGCCGGGTCGCAAGGCGAGTTCGCCGGGGTGGCGATGATCCGCGCGTATCACGATGCGCGTGGCGATACGGCGCGCAGTGAGATTCTGGTGCCGGATGCCGCGCACGGCACCAATCCCGCGACGGCGGCGATGTGTGGCTACAGCGTGAAAGAGATTCCGACCAACGACCAGGGCGATGTCGACCTGGTCGCGTTGAAAGCGGCAGTGGGTCCGCACACGGCGGGTATCATGTTGACCAACCCGTCAACACTCGGTGTATTCGAGCGCAACATCGTCGCGATTGCCAAAGTAGTACACGATGCGGGCGGGTTGCTGTATTACGACGGCGCCAATCTCAATGCCATTCTTGGAAAGGTCAAGCCCGGCGACATGGGCTTCGACGTGATCCACATGAATCTGCACAAAACCTTTTCCACGCCACACGGCGGCGGCGGACCGGGCGCAGGTCCGGTGGGCGTCAGCGAACGCTTGTTGCCGTTCATGCCGATTCCGGTCGTGACCAAAGAAGGCAACAACTACCGCTGGCTCAGCGAAACAGATCGTCCCAAAAGCATCGGTCGCATGTCGGCCTTCGGCGGCAACGCGGGCGTGCTGTTGCGTGCCTACATCTACGCGCGGCTGCTCGGGCGCGCCGGCATGCAGCGGGTGGCTGAGTATTCCACGCTCAACGCCAATTACCTGATGGCGCGCTTGAAACAGCTTGGTTACGTCATGGCGCTGCCGCAGCGCCGCGCCACGCACGAGTTCGTCGTCACGCTCAAGAGCGAAGCGAAAGAGCTGCACGTCAACGCGATGGACTTCGCCAAGCGCCTGCTGGATTACGGCTTTCACGCGCCGACCACGTATTTCCCGTTGATCGTGCCGGAGTGTTTGCTGATCGAGCCGACCGAAACCGAGTCGAAAGAAGCGCTGGATGGCTTCGTCGAGGCGATGGCGAAGATTCGCCATGAAGCGCACACCACGCCGGAAGTTTTGCAGGGCGCGCCGCACACCTTGCCAGTGAAGCGGCTCGACGATGTGAAAGCCGCACGCGAATTAGATTTAGCGTGGAAAGCGCCGTGATATTTAACAACCAGCGTCGTTGCGGTTGACGCGCGATGCCCAAGCCCGCTAAGTCAGGCATCACGCGTGTTGTGCACGCTACCGGGTATACCTGGGCCGGATTGAAGGCGGCGTTCAAGCACGAAGCCGCTTTCCGCCAGGAATTATTTTTATGTATTGCCCTGGCTCCAGTGGCGTTTTTGGTTGCGCACAGCGGCGTCGAGCGCGCATTGCTACTCGGCAGCTTATTGCTGGTGCTGATGATCGAATTGCTTAACAGCGCCGTTGAAGCGGTGGTCGACCGCATCAGCGACGAACACCACGAGCTCGCCGGGCGCGCCAAAGACATCGGCTCGGCAGCGGTGTTTGTCTCACTGTTGAATGTCGTCGTGATCTGGGCGCTGGTATTGACGTAGGGCGGGTGCTGCTCAGCGCAGCTATTGAACACAAACAACGGGTGGGCCGTATCCACCCTACAGAGGGTTTTACAATGTCGGCATTGATCTGTGGTTCCATCGCGTTCGACACCATCATGGTGTTCAACGACCGGTTTAAAAATCATATCCTGCCCGATCAGGTGCATATCCTGAACGTGTCGTTTCTGGTGCCGCAGATGCGTCGCGAGTTCGGCGGCTGCGCCGGCAACATCGCCTACAACCTGAAATTGCTGGGTGAGAATCCGCTGCCGATGGCAACCGTGGGTAGCGATTTTCAACCCTATTCCAACTGGATGGACAAACATGGCGTCGCACGTCGACATATCCGCACGGTGCCGGAAAGTTACACGGCGCAAGCTTTCATCACCACCGACATGGACGACAACCAGATCACCGCATTTCATCCCGGCGCAATGAATCATTCGCAGCAAAACAAAATCGGCGATGCGCAAGGCGTGAAGCTCGGCATGGTTTCGCCGGACGGACGCGAGGGCATGCTCGCGCATGCCCAGCAATTTGCCGACGCCGGTATCCCGTTCATTTTCGATCCGGGTCAGGGCCTGCCGATGTTCGACGGCCCCGACTTGCTGAGCTTCATTGAGCAGGCCACCTATGTGACCGTGAACGACTACGAAATGCAGTTGCTGCAACAGCGCACCGGCTTAACGGCGCAGGAAATCGCCGCGCGCGTCGATGCGCTCATCGTCACCCAGGGTAGTAAGGGTTCGCACATCTACAGCAAGGGGCAGCGCCACGAAATTCCGGTGGTCACGCCGGCCGAAGTGAAAGACCCCACCGGTTGCGGCGACGCCTACCGCGCCGGCCTGCTCTATGGCCTGCTACACGGTATGGATTGGGAAACCACCGGCCGCATCGCCTCGCTATTGGGATCAATCAAGATCGAGCGCCCCGGCACGCAAAACCACAGCTTCACGCGCGCTGAGTTCGCTGCGCGATTCAACAAGGTGTTTGGGTATCGCCTGTAGCACGGCGATACGCATCCAGCAACGCACTCCAGTCCGCTGTGCTGTAGTAAAATTCCGCGTGCGCGGTTTTTAGTTTCTGCAGCGAGCGATGCAGTCGGGCGAGATTGTCCTGTTGCCAGCGTGCGCGTGGTCGGCGCAGTGCGCCTTTGTCAAAATCCGCCAAGTACACGGTGTTGTCTTTTCCGAGCAGGATGTTGTGCGCGTTCAAATCGGCATGATAAACGCCGGCGTCATGAAATCTGCGCAGCGTGATGCCCAGGGTGCGCCAGCGCGTCATGTCCAGCCCACGTGTCGTCAGCGCAGCGGCCAGCGAGGTCGTGAACAGGATGCGCCGCGTGATCAGATCGGCGCGGTAGTAAAGACCCGCGCGTATCACCCGCACCGCGACCGGCGGCGGCACCGGCAACCCGGCCGCGAGCATGTGCGCTAGCAACTGAAATTCGCGCCAGGCGCGCGTGCGTGCAAGCCCAGTCCACACGTAACGGTCGTGCAGCAGACGCGCGACGAGTCCGCCGCGCCGGTAGTGGCGCAGCACCAGGGGCTGATCGTGATGCACAAAAAACCAGGTGGTGCCGCGCCCCGGCGCACTGCCGGTGAGCAGGCCGCGCGCCTGTAAACTATCCGGCTCGAAAATCCCCGTGTCCGTCTCGCTCAGCGCGTCGGCATCGTATAGGATGTGCTGGTTTTCAATGCGGCATTCGACCGGGCGCATGGATGTCGTGGATTACTCGTTGCTGGAACCGTTTTGCGCCGACCAGAAAGTGTTTACACCTGACGCTCACAAACTAAATGCCACTGCCTTTTCAAGCCCCGCCAGCCCGTCTGTGCGTGCTGCGCCTGTCCGCCATCGGCGACGTGTGCCACACGCTGGCGGTGGTGCGTTCGATCCAAAGCCACTGGCCGCAAACTAAAATCACCTGGATTATCGGCGCGTTGGAAGCGTCGCTGCTGGCGGATATTCCAGACATCGAGTTTATCATCTTCGACAAGAAAAAAGGCTGGGCGGCATTTGCCGCGCTGCGCCGTGCGTTGCGTGGCCGGCGCTTCGATGCGCTGCTCGACATGCAGGTGGCGCTGCGCGCGAGCCTCGCCAGCGTGTTGATTACAAGCCCGCTGCGTATCGGCTTCGACCGCGCGCGCGCCAAAGACTTGCAGTGGCTGTTCACCAATCACGGCATCGCCGCGCAAGCACGCGCACATGTCCTCGATGGCTTGTTCGGCTTCGCGCAGGTGTTAGGCGTGCACGAGAAAATCCTGCGCTGGGATATTCCGATTCCCGCTGCCGCGCAGGCGTTTGCGCAACAGCAGTTACCGGGCGAGCAGGCTACGCTCATCATCAGCCCGTGTTCCAGTGCGCGCGCACGTAACTGGCGCAACTGGTCGGCACAGCGCTACGCGCAGGTGGTGGACTACGCCATGGAGCAGCACGGCATGCGCGTGTTGCTGAGCGGCGGGCCGACGCTGCTGGAACGCGCGGTCGGCACGCAGATCATGCAACTGGCGCGACACGCGCCGCTCAATCTCATCGGGCAAACCCACCTCAAACAACTGCTCGCACTGCTGCAACGGGCTACGGTGTTGATCTCACCCGACTCCGGTCCCGCGCATATGGCCACCTGTGTGGGCACGCCGGTCATCGGCCTGTACGCCACCTCCAACCCGCATCGCACCGGGCCCTATTTAAGCCAGCGCTGGGTGGTTAATAAGTATTCCGAAGCCTTGCACGCGGACGGCGGCAAGCGCGTCGACGAGGTGCGCTGGGGGCAGCGGGTGCGCAACCCAAACGTGATGGAGCTGATTAGCGTGGATGATGTGATCCAACGGCTGGATGAGTTGCTGCGCATGCCCCGAGGGCCTGAGTAACTAGGCTTTGCCCGCTGTTATTCCATTGCCAATTTAAATCGATATGTCATTGTTTCGCCTTGCCGTGCCGCCTCCGGCAACGTTGGCGTGCGAATCGAAGAAGGCCGGCTATACTCATTTAAGCTAGGCGGGGGCCAACGAGGTGAGTTCATGCGTCAATTCGGTCGCGCCCGGGTTTTTGCGCTTGGGCGAGTCGGGGTTTCGTCGTGATGCACGGTCTGATGAGGGTGCGCCGGCTGTTGGCGTTCAGCCTTGTCGCCTGGGTCGGATGCGCCGTCGCGCAGGCGCTGGACGAGCCGATCCTGCCGCTGCCGCTGGGCATTCGGCTTGACTCTGCGCGCGTGGCCTTGGGCGAAAAACTTTTTAACGATCCGCGTCTGGCGCACAACAACGCGTTGGCATGCGCGAGTTGTCATCAACTCGAACAGGGCGGCGGCGACGGCCTGCCGCGTTCGATCACCAACAACTTAGAGCCCGACGTCACCAACGCGCCGAGTATTTTCAATCGCGCCTTTAACTTTCGGCAGACTTGGCGCGGCGCGTTCCGCACGCTGGAGGAGCAGGCCGAGAGCAGCATCCTCAATCCACGTCACGCCGCCACCACCTGGGATGAGCTGTTAGCCAAGCTGGCCGCCGATGCGGATTACGCCGCTACTTTCACCGGGCTTTACGGCGCCGTGCGCAAGGAGCACGTGCTGGACGCCCTCGCCACTTACGAGCGTTCGTTGATCACGCCGAACGCGCCGTTCGACCGCTACTTGCGCGGCGACGCACTTGCCATCAGTCCCGAACAAAAACACGGTTACGCGCTGTTCAAAAGCTACGGCTGCATCAGTTGCCATCAGGGTATCAACGTCGGCGGTAACCTGTTCCAGAAGTTCGGCCTGTTCGCGGACTACTTCAAACTGCGCGGCGGGCCCATCACATCGGCCGACCTAGGCCGTTTCAACGTCACCAACGACGAACGTGACCGCTATGTGTTCCGCGTGCCCAGCTTGCGCAACGTCGCCGTCACCGGGCCTTATTTTCATGACGGCAGTGTCGAGCATCTGGACTACGCGGTGGAAGTCATGGCGCGCGTGCAATTGGGCCGCAAACCGCCGCCGGACGACGTACGCGCCATCGTGGCCTTCCTCGCTAGCCTCACCGGCGAGTACCAAGGGCATTCGCTCGCTGCGCCGCGTATTACGCCATGACGCGCACGAAGCAACGTGCGAGCTTGCTGTTTGTAGCGTTGCTGGCGGTGCTCATGGGTCTGTATTGGCAAGCAGACCGCCTGGATGAGGTGGCGACCTCGCCGGAACGTACGATGTTGCGCGAGATCATCCGCCTGGATGCGGAACTGAACCGCGACCTGCTGCTGATTCGCACCGGTTTGTTGCGTCATTACGATTCAGTCAATACCTGGATATCCGCCATGCTTCAGCAGCTCACGGCGCTGCGTGCAATTAAAGTCGACGTGGATGAGGAAGCTGAAATCGCATTGCTGGCGCAGGCCATCAACCGCGCGGAAGAGCGCATTGAAATCTACAAGTCCGACATTGCCGTAATGCACAACTCGCTTACTTACATGACCTTGCTGGCCGAGCGCCGCTTCGCCGGCACGGCCAGCGGCGAGTCCGCTGCACTGCGCGATCAGTTGGCACGCCTCGACAATGCGCTGGTGCGTTATCTGCACAACCCGCGCGGCCCGGCGTGGGAATCCGCACAAGCGTTGTTACGCGAACTGAAAGCGCGGCCCTGGTCGCCGGCGTTGCGCTCCGAAGTCGACGAGCTGATGGTGCACGGCGGAGTGGTGTTGGAGCGCGCCGCGCGCATCGACCAAACACTCGCTGCCCTGCGCGACGACGCGCTCGGTGAGCATGCGCGCCGCGCCGACGAGGCGTCTCTGGCACGTGCGCAGGGCGCGGAGAAACAGGCGAATCGTGCCCGGATCGCGATTTTCGGCGTCGCCTTGCTACTGGCGGCGCTGGTCGCCGTCGGCGCGCTGCGTTTGCGCAGCGCCGGGCGCGAACTGCGGCGCAGCCGCGACCACCTGCGTGCGCTGTTCGAGTCGGCCCCCGATGCGATTGTGACCTCCGACCAGGAGGGGCGAATCTTGACTATTAATCCCGCCGCCGAGGCGATGTTCGGTTACACGCAGCGTGAGGCGGTCGGGCAGTCGCTGAATATACTGATACCCGAGCGTTTTCGTGCTGCGCATGGCGGCCATATGCACAGCTTCGCCGCCGATGCGGTCACGGCCCGACGCTTGGGCGCGGGACGCTGTGTGTTTGGGCTGCGCAAAGACGGTGTTGAGATCGCGCTGGAAGCCGCGATTGCAAAAGTGCAGGACGAAGGCAACATGGTGTTGATCGCGTTGGCGCGCGATATCAGTGAGCGTATGCGCATGGAGACCGCCCTGCATGAATCCGAAGTGCGCTTTCGCGCCACTTTCGAGCAGGCGGCGGTGGGCATCGCACATGTGGCGCCTGACGGTCGCTGGCTGCGCGTCAATCAAAAGCTATGCGACATCGTCGGCTACAGTCGCGACGAACTGTTGGCGCGCACCTTTCAGGACATCACTCACCCGGACGATCTGGATGCCGATCTGAAGCAGCAGCACAAAATGCTCGCCGGCAGCCTCACCACCTATGCGATAGAGAAGCGCTACATTCACAAGAACGGCTCGTTGATGTGGATCAACCTGACCATGGCGCTGATACGCACCGCTGACCGCTGGCCGGATTATTTCATCGCGGTGATCGAAGACATCGATTCGCGCAAGCTGATTGAACAGGAGCGCGAGCGCTTAGCGGCGCTGGTGGAATGCTCCTTTGAATTCATCGCCACGGCGACGTTGGACGGACAGCTCACTTACGTGAATCCGGCCGGTTGCAACATGCTCGGCCTCAGTTTCGCCGCCGCGACTAGCAAGACTCTGCCTGACTTTTTGCCACCGGCGTTCCGGCCCGAGCTTGAGAAAGTCATTATGCCGGCGGTATTGCGCGACGGCTTTTGGAGTGGCGAATTTCGCCTGCGTCACTTTGTAACGAGTGAAGAAATTGCCGTGCAGCACTATGTGTTCATCATCAAAGACCCGCGCAGCGGCGCACCGCTGTTGCTGGCCAACGTCAGTCATGACATTCGCGAGCGCAAGCAGGCCGAAGCCCGTATCAGCCAGCTCAATGCCGAGCTGGAACAGCGCGTGCGCGAACGCACCGCGCAGCTTGAAGAGGCGAACAAGCAACTGGAGATGTTCGCCTACTCCGCCTCGCACGACCTGCGCACGCCGCTGCGTGCCATCGACGGCTTCAGTCAGGCGTTGCTCGAAGAGTGCGGCCCCGCCTTCAGTCCGATGGGGCGCGATTATCTCGACCGGGTGCGCGCCGCAATCCAGCGCATGGGGCAGCTCATCGACGACCTGCTGAAATTCTCGCGCATCACACGCGTGGAGATCGCGCCCGGTAACGTGGACCTGTCGCGGTTGGCGCATACGGCACTGACGCAATTGGCGCAGCTTGAACCGGCGCGCCAAATAGAAATTCACGTCGCAGAAGCGTTGGTTACGCGCGGCGACCCGCGCCTGCTGGCAATCGTGATCGACAACCTGCTGAATAACGCCTGGAAATACACCGCAAAAACACCCTCTACGCGCATCGAGTTTGCGGTTGAGCAGCAAGCCGGCCGGAGCGTGTTCTACGTGCGCGACAACGGTGTGGGCTTTGACATGCGCTACGCCGGCAAACTGTTCGGCGTGTTTCAGCGCCTGCACCGCATTGAAGAATTCCCCGGTACCGGCGTCGGGCTTGCCACCGTCGCCAACATCATCAACCGCCACGGCGGACGCGTGTGGGCCGACAGCGCAGTAAACCAGGGAACGACATTTTATTTCACGCTGCCGGGGACGGGGTGACGGTGTAAAGTGGTCGGTCTGCTCGGCGTGCAACATCAAAAATCTAAGGCCGTAGCCAATTCCAATCCAGGCCAAAATACGCGTCTCGTTCAGACTCATACCATGTTGGAAGAGACTGTTGTTTGCGTGACTTTCCGCGATCCAGTACAATTCCGCCTCACTTTTCCGGCCAACCTTGCCTTCAACCCGGTGAAGGCTTTGGGTGTAAGCGCTCACGCTCACCCCATATCCAAAAGGAGTATTTTATGCGGCACTATGAAATTGTGTTTATGGTTCACCCTGATCAAAGCGATCAGGTGCCGGCCATGATCGAACGTTACCGAACCATGATCGAAGCCGACGGTGGCAAGATTCATCGGCTCGAAGATTGGGGTCGTCGGCAACTGACGTATCCCATCGCCAAGGTCCACAAAGCCCATTACGTGTTGATGAACATTGAGTGCACGCAGAAAGTGCTGGATGAATTGGGCGCAGCGTTCCGTTTTAACGATGCCGTGTTGCGCAATCTGGTGATCAGCACCGAAGGCCCGGTGACCGAGCCTTCGCCCATCGCGCTGAATAAAGAGCGCGAGAGCAGCAGCTCGTACCGCGACAGCGAAGTTGTACCCGCCGTTGAGGAAGTCATTGAAGCCGCTGCGGTCTAACACTGCGCTGCATCCGTTCATCCAAATTTGAGGTTATACCCATGCAACAACAACCGCGTTTTTTTCGCCGCAAACGCTTCTGCCGCTTCACCGCAGAAGGCATCAAGCAGATTGACTACAAAGACATCGCCTTGCTGAAAGGCTTCATCAGCGAGAACGGCAAAATTGTGCCTAGCCGCATCACCGGTACTAAGGCGCGTTATCAGCGCCAGTTGTCGATCGCGATCAAACGGGCACGTTTTCTGTCATTGCTGCCCTACACTGATCAACATTAAGCTTCAAGAAACTTTCGCATCGGGCAACGGAGTGTTTTGATGCGCGCGTTGGCGTCTTACATCATGCGGGGCCGTCTGCATGCCATCGCGGCGGCGGTCGGCTTCATGGGCCTGTCGCTGATTTTTCCGCTGTTCAGTTATATCAGTGCGGCGACGGTGGCCTTGGTCGCGCTGCGCTTGGGTTGGCGTGAGACGTTCGTGGTGACGGGCGGCGCCCTGCTGGCAACCGCTGCGGTCACGGGCATCGCGCTGGGCGATCCGGGCGTTGGCGCATCGTTTGCGTTAGTGGTTTGGGCGCCGATCATGGTCTTGGCCTTGGTGTTGCGGCAAACGTTGTCACTGCCCATCACGCTGGCGGTGGCCGCAAGCTTAGGCGCACTCGGCGTGCTGGCGGTGTATATCGGAATCGACGATCCGGCAGGCTGGTGGCGCGACAGCGTCATCAAAGTGATTCAGACGCAGGTTATCGATAGCGCCGGTCTGGATGCCGAGCAAGCTGAAACTTGGCGTGCGGCGCTGGATCGGATGGCGAGTGTCATGACGGGGATTGTCGTGGCGTGGTTTGTCCTGAGCAGTGTGTTGAGTTTGTTGCTGGCGCGCTGGTGGCAAGCGCTGTTGTACAACCCGGGTGGTTTTCGCAAAGAGTTTTATCAGTTGCGGCTGGGCAAGACCTTGGCGGTGATCGCGTTGGCTGTGATGTCGGTCAGTCTGTTGCCGCTGGATAAAGTTGCGGCGATCAGCAAAGACATCGTGATCGTGCTGGTGCTGTTGTACATGTTGCAGGGCTTGGCGGTGGTGCACGCGGCGGTGGCAGTGCGACGCATCAGCGCCGGCTGGTTGGTCGCGTTATATTTTGTATTGTTGGTTGTGCCTATGGCTGTGGCGATTGCCGGGTTGCTGGATACCTGGGTGGAGTTACGCAATCGCGTGCGGCCCACGCAAAGTTAATTGGTTAACGAATTCGGTTTCATCGTGCGAGGTGTGTTATGCAAGTTATTCTTTTGGAAAAAGTCGAAAATCTGGGCAGCTTGGGCGAGAAGGTCAATGTGCGGAATGGCTACGGGCGCAATTTCCTGATCCCGGAAGGCAAGGCGGTGCCGGCCACCGAGAGCAATATTGCCAAGTTTGAAACGCGACGCGCGGAGTTGGAAAAATCCGCTGGCGAAGTGCTGGCACAGGCGCAGGCACGTGCGGCGCAAATCAGCAACGTGCACGTGTCGATTGCGCGTAAAGTCGGTGACGAAAACAAGTTGTTCGGCTCGGTGGGCACGGTTGATATCGCCGATGCGTTTACGCAAGCCGGCGTGCCGGTCGAGCGTCACGAAGTGCGTATGCCGACCGGCCCGCTGCGCGTCGCGGGTGACTTTGAAGTCGATTTGCATTTGCATGCTGACGTCAATATCAAGGCCAAGATTTCCATCATTCCCGAGTAATTTGGTTGACTGAAGAAGTATTGCGGCGGCGTTCCGTAAGGAGCGCCGCCGTTGGTTTTTCTGCACGTTAAAATAGTTTTGTATCGGGTTGCAGTCTGCCTGCCTTCTGCCAAACTAACTTCCCGATTCGCGCACTCGCCATCGATACCGCTGGAGTCGTAATGCAAGATTTCGCCTATGCCAATCGTATTCAGGATTCTGCCACCGATGCGCTGAAGGTGGCGCCGCATTCCGTCGAGGCCGAGCAATCCGTGCTCGGTGGCTTGATGCTCGACAACGAGGCTTGGGACCAAGTGTCGGACATCGTCGCGGAGGATGATTTTTATCGTCATGACCATCGCATGATTTTTCGCGCCGTGGCGGAGCTCAGCCGGCTCACCAAGCCGTTCGACGTCATCACGCTGTCGGAGTGGATGCAGGATGTCGGCATTCTCGATAAAGCCGGCGGTCTGGCCTATTTGGGCGCGCTCGTCAAAAACACGCCGTCGGCCGCCAACATCAAGGCCTACGCGCAAATCGTGCGCGAGCGCGCGGTGCTGCGCCAACTGGCACAGGCCGGCGTCGAGATCAGCGAGTCGGTGTATAACAAAGGCGCACGCAACAGCGAAGAATTGCTCGACGATGCCGAACGGCGGGTGTTCAACATTGCCGACCAGGGCGCACGCGGCCGGCGCGGTTTTTCCGCGCTGAAAGACTTGTTAGTTAAGGCCGTCGACCGCATCGACACCTTGTTCCATCTCGACAACCCGATCACCGGCGTGCCGACCGGTTACAGCGATTTCGATGAGCGCACCTCGGGGTTGCAAGCGTCGGATCTCATTATCGTCGCGGGCCGGCCGTCGATGGGCAAAACCTCGTTCGCGATGAATATCGTCGAGCACGCGGCGATCAAGAACAAAACCCCGGTCGCGGTGTTCTCGATGGAAATGCCCGGTGAGCAATTGGCGATGCGCATGATGTCGTCGCTGGGCCGCATCGATCAGCACCGTGTGCGCACCGGCAAACTTTCCGACGACGACTGGCCGCGCCTGACCTCGGCGGTGAGTCTGCTGGCGGACGCGCCGATTTTTATCGACGACTCGCCCGCCTTGACGCCCAACGAAGTGCGCGCCCGCGCGCGCCGTTTAATGCGTGAACATGGCTTGGGTTTGATCGTGATCGACTACCTGCAATTGATGCAGGTCGGTGGCACCAAGGAAAACCGCGTCACCGAAATCAGCGAAATTTCCCGCAGCTTGAAGTCGCTCGCCAAGGAACTGAAAGTGCCGGTGATTGCGCTGTCGCAGCTCAACCGCAGCTTGGAACAACGCCCCAACAAACGGCCGGTGATGTCGGACTTGCGCGAGTCTGGCGCCATTGAGCAAGACGCCGACTTGATCGTGTTCATCTACCGCGACGAAGTTTATAACGAAGACAGTCCCGACAAGGGCACGGCCGAAATCATCATCAGCAAGCAACGTAACGGCCCCATTGGCACCACCCGCTTGACATTTTTGGGCCAGTACACGCGCTTCGAGAATTTCACCTCCGGCGACTACCACAATGAGGACTACGGGTGAGCCGCGCCGCTTTCGCGGAGATTAACCTTTCCGCGCTGCGGCTTAATTTGCAGCGGGTGCGTCAGTGCGCACCTAGCGCACGCGTGCTCGCGGTGGTCAAAGCCAACGGCTATGGTCACGGCATCCTGCGCGTGGCACGTGCGCTGGACGGTGCCGATGCGTTTGGCGTCACTTCCATCGACGAAGCCTTGGAGCTGCGTTCGGCCGGAATCTCGCAACGCATTGTGTTGCTCGAAGGCGTGTTCGATGCGAGTGAATTGCCGCTGGTACAACAAGAACAGCTCGATATCGTGGTGCACCACGAAACCCAATTACAGTTGCTGCAACACGCCACGTTGGATGTCACCCAGCGGCTGCGGGTATGGGTCAAGCTTGATACCGGCATGCATCGCTTAGGCTTTGCGCCCGCGCAGCTTCCCGATGTGCTGCGTCGCCTGGGAGCGAGTGCGGGTATCGCGCCCGAGGTAACCTTCATCACGCATCTCGCCAGCGCCGACGAACGTGGCAACAATGTTACGGCGCAGCAAGTGGCACGCTTCGAAGAATTCACCCGTGCGCAGCACGGCGCGCGCAGCATGGCCAACTCGGCCGGTACGCTCGCCTGGCCGTCGACGCATTACGACTGGGTGCGTCCCGGCTTGATGTTGTATGGCATCTCGCCGTTCGCCGACAGCAGCGCGGCGCAGGAAGGCTTGCTTCCGGTCATGACGATTAAATCCCGCTTGATCGCGATCAACCGCTTCAAGCAAGGCGACGCCATCGGCTACGGCGGCTCGTGGACTTGCCCGCAAGACATGTCGGTGGGCGTGGTGGCGTTCGGTTACGGCGACGGCTATCCGCGCCATGCCGTCAGCGGCACGCCGGTGTTGGTCAATGGTCAGCGCGTGGCGTTGATCGGCCGCGTGTCGATGGACATGATCACCGTCGACCTGCGCAGCCAGGCACAGGTGCAAGTTGGCGACCTAGCCGTGTTATGGGGTCAAGGCTTGCCGGTCGAAGAAGTCGCGCGCGCTGCGGCGACGATTCCATATGAATTGGTGTGCGGTATTACACAACGGGTGCGGGTCACGGAAGTTGAAGATTGAAACAGTGGCACGCAATAAAAAACCGGGGAGGCCATGCCTCCCCGGTTTTTTTGACGCAACTAACGAAATGATTTAATCGTCGCGGTCGTCGTCTTTCTCTTTACGGCTTCTGCGTGGCGGACGGCTACGGGGTGTCGGTGTTGCCGTCGGTGTAGGTGTTGCCGTTGGTGTTGTCGTTGGTGTTGTCGTTGCCGTTGGTGTGGCCGTCGGTGTAGGGGTCGGCGTAGGCGTCGCGGTAGGTGTGGGGCTCGGCGTCGGCGTAGTCGCGGCGGCCAAACACAATGCCTGTTTCATCGCCAGTGTTCCGATAGGAGCTGTTGTCCTAAATGCTGCATAGCCAGGTGTGTTGGTAGGTGTAGCTCGGTTCGCGACATGGCAGCCGCTGCAACCGATCACCGGTGCAACCTTTGCCGGGGTCATTGCTGAGCAAATAAGGCCCAAAGCGCTTTTAGGCCCGTCAGCAAAGCCGCCTTGCGCATATGCCAAATTCGAGCTCATCGCCAACACACCAACAACAGGTAGTAATACACGGTAAAATTTCATAATGCCTCCAGTACGATACGGAAGGGGTTCCTAACCCCGAGGATTAAACGCGTAAACTTGACGGTAGGTTGTGTTCCTCCCAGCGCGCCCTGTTTAGCATGTTAAGTTCGGTTGATCCAGATCGGGTTCAACTGAAGTGGGATCGTATAGATCGCGGTGCGCATGGACTGCGACTCAAGTCGCGAAAAAAGTTTCAGGCTATATTAAGCAAAATACCTGTCGTGCATCACGTGGCGTCAAACGTCCGAACAATGCGTTTGAGCGGGCAGGCGTGGCGACGTGCATACCATTGAATGAGGAGTTTTTTGATGAAATTGACAGATAATTTAGCCGGGTCAAGAATTGCGGCAGTGTTTTTATGGGCAGGACTCATTGCCGGCTGTGCATCGTCGGAAATGAGGCCGACCAACCTGCTGCAAAGCAATCTTGAGCAGGGCCGACTCACGCCAAACCTGCCGACCAGCAAGGCCTTGGTGCTCGATGCTTATCAGCATCATCTGGGCGCGCCGGTCGATGCACCGCTGGCGCTGCATGCGATGTCGCAATTCGATTTCTTTCTGCGTGAAGGCGGAAGCGGTGTGGTGCAAATCGGTGTGTCGACGCTTGCGCCGACGCTAAGCATTAGTCATCTGCACTTTCTGGTGCTGTTGCCGCGTCGCGACGCCGCCGGTGATCTGGTGGCGAAGTTCAATGGTGTGGTCGAGGCGGCTTCGGCGTTGCAGCAACGCTTGCCGGCGGGCTCCACCGTGACCCTCGACGCGAGCGCGCTGCCGTCGTCCGCCAAGCTGCCGTTTACCGCGCTGAAGACCGAGATGAAGGGCGATAATCTTGAAGCGATCCTGAAAGAATATTTATTCGTGCCGCTTGCAAATGGTAAGCATCATTTTGTTTTGCTGGTAGGCGAGCACGGCAAGCTGACCGCCGCGCAACAACAGAACGTGGTCGATATGGCGGAGATTCTGGTGAATCGCGGCGCCGGCGTGTCGGTGCTGGCCATGGGCGAAAAACCCGACGCCGCCTTCCTGGCTAAACTCAGCAACACCGGCGACGGTGTTTACGAGCTGCTCAATCAGGAGCTCGCGCTCGCGCATTGGCTGGACGATGTAGTAGCGAACATGCACGCCACACGCTTTACGGACCTGAGCTTGACCATTAATTTTGCGCCGGGTCTGACTTTGGGTGCGAAGTGGATCAGCGACAACTACACCACGCGCGACCGGCAAATCACCGTGACGGTTCCCGAGTTTAAGCAGGGACACGAAAAAGTGTACCTCGTTCAAGTTAACGTGCCGCCGGAAACCGACAGCGCCTCGGCGGCGCTGGTCAGCGTGCTTGCGCGCTACCGCGATGGCGCGTCGGGAAAAATTCTCACCGCACAGGCGAGCAAGGCAGTGGTGTATACACTTGACCCCAATCTTGCGCTCAGCAAGCCCAACGCGTCGGTGCAGCGCTCGCTGGCGATTTTAAAAACTGCCGATACCATTGATGACGTCGCCACGACCTTGCGCGACAAGCGTCCGTATAAGGGCGTTGCGATTTTGAGCAAACAGGCGCAAGAGCTGCGCGCGCTCGCGGCGCCCGCCAAAGACGAGGAATTATTACGCGACGCGCGGATACTCGACGCCTACGCACAGCGGCTGGTGAATTTCACTGACGAGTCGTTCCAGAGTTTAAAAATATTTCGCGACTTGAGCTGGGACACCGCGCGTTACCGTGAAGCGCCCAAGTGAAAGCATATCAGCGTGGCTAAAACCAAAACGGTGTATTCCTGCACCCAGTGCGGCGCGCAAGCCCCCAAGTGGGCGGGGCAGTGTGTGGACTGTGGCGCCTGGAACAGCCTAGTTGAGGAAATCCAGCAGGACAGCGGCGGCAAGCGCGGCGCACGTTTTGACAATTACAGCGGCACGGCGGCAACGGTGCAGTCGCTGGCTGACGTGGGCAGCGTGCCGGAGCAGCGCATGTCCACCGAGCTTCCGGAATTCGACCGCGTGCTGGGCGGTGGCGTGGTGCGCGGCTCGGTGGTATTAATCGGCGGCGATCCGGGCATCGGCAAATCCACTTTGGTGTTGCAGGCGGTCGCGGCCTTGAGTCAAGACGTGGCGTCGTTGTACGTCACCGGCGAGGAATCGTTGGCACAGGTGAGCGCGCGTGCCGAGCGCCTGGGTGTGAGCGCGCCGCGCATGCAGTTGTTCGCCGAGACCCAGGTGGAAAAAGTACTCGAAGTTGCGCAGCGGCAGAAACCGCAGGTGATGGTGATCGACTCGGTGCAGACGGTGTACACCGAGCAGTTGCAATCGGCGCCGGGTGCGGTCGGGCAGTTGCGCGAAAGCACAGCGGCGTTGGTGCGCTACGCCAAGCAAAGCGGCACGGCGATTTTCTTGATCGGCCACGTGACCAAGGAAGGCACGCTGGCCGGGCCGCGCGTGCTGGAGCACATGGTCGACACGGTGCTGTATTTCGAAGGCGACAGCGGCAGCCGTTACCGGGTGCTGCGCGCGATGAAAAACCGCTTCGGTACCGTGAATGAATTGGGCGTGTTCGCGATGACCGAAAAAGGTCTGCGCATGGTCACCAATCCGTCGTCGATTTTTTTGTCGCGCCACGAAGCGCCGGTGCCGGGCAGCGTCATCATGGTCACGCGCGAAGGCACGCGCCCGATGCTGGTCGAAGTGCAGGCGCTGGTGGACGAAAGCCACATCGCTAATCCGCGTCGTGTAACTCTGGGCCTGGAACAAAATCGTCTGGCCATGCTGCTAGCGGTGTTGCACCGCCATGGCGGCATCGCGACTTACGATCAAGACGTGTTCGTGAACGTGGTCGGCGGCATGCGTGTGACCGAAACCGGCGCCGACCTTGCCGTGGTGCTGGCGATATTGTCAAGCTTGCGCAACCGACCGCTGCCCGATGGGCTGGTGGTGTTCGGCGAAATCGGTTTGGCGGGTGAGATACGTCCGGTGCCCAACGGCCAGGAACGCCTGCGCGAAGCCGCGAAACATGGCTTCAAACACGCGATTGCACCGTACGCAAACCTCGCCAAACACGAGGCTGAAGGCATGGAGATCACGGGTGTTAAACGCTTGGCCGAGGCCCTGGAACAAATCCGATTGTAGTGGCGTTGCTAGGCAAGTCATCGTTACATCGCATTATTCTCAATAAAGCGTTGCTGAATCTGTTCGACCTGCGCGCGATTCTTGGTTAACGCATGCACGCAATCCGGATCAAGCTGATGGCCAGACAATTTTTCCAGAGCCGCAAACGTCTCGTCGTTGCTCCATGCATCTTTGTACGAGCGCCGGCTGGTGAGCGCGTCGAAGACATCCGCCACCGCGACAATGCGCGCCTCAATCGGGATCGACTTGCCCTTAAGTCCTTCCGGATAACCTTGGCCGTCGAATTGTTCGTGATGATATTCGGCGATATTGCGGAGCACGTCGATGTGCTGCACGCCGTTCAACCCGTAGTTCAGCAGTAACGTGTCGATGATCTGGCGGCCCTTGATCGCATGAGTTTTCATCAGCGCATATTCGTCGTCGTCGAGCTTGCCGGGCTTCAGCAAAATGCGATCCGGCACGCCGATCTTGCCGATGTCGTGCAGCGGAGCGAACAGGAATACGTGCTCGATATACTCGTCGTCGAAATTGAATTTTCCGGCGAGTTCTTTGGCAATCAGGCGTGCGAAGCGTGACATGCGGTCCAGATGCGCGCCGGTTTCCGGATCGCGTTCGTTGGTCATGTCGCGCGCGGTTTTAATCGTCGACAACAGGGTTTTGATCAGCGTCAGTTCGTTGATGATCAACGCTGCGGTCAAGTGTCCGAACACGTCGAGCGTCGGCAACACTGCTGGAATAAATACATCCTTGCGATAGGAATTGAAAAACACAAAGCCGAAAAAAATGCTGTTGGCGAACATCGGCAAGGTGTAGCTGGCGCCATAGTGTTGCGCGGCGATACGCTGGGTGTGTTCCTGGGCGCCTTGCGCGTAGATCGACAAATCGTTGATCACGCGCGGATCGCAGGTCTTGACTATTTTAACGAGCGAGCCCGAAGTGCTCAGCCGCGCCTGATAATTCGACAGTGGATTGTCGTCGTGACTGCTGTGAATGAAGGTTTTCATCAGGTCTGTTTTCGGATCGTAGGTCGCAACCGCGATGCGGTCGATGAACTGCAATTGTTCATTGAGTTGGGCGTGAATGGCGCGCAGCTTGGTTGACAGCGGCACGCTGCGATTCAATACGGTCAAGACATCAGCATGTTCGGTCATGGCGGGTAGCGTGGCAGCGGGACTTGTCGAAAGCATAGCGGCAATCGGGTGGCGCGGAAACAGATAGCAGGCGGTGCCGCGATCACGGCGCGGTCAAATATACATCAAAGCGGGTGTTTTCATTTTCGATAGTCATGCTGGGTTTGGTATCGCCAAGTGGCGGTGCACGTCGGGGTCGTTTCACCACCACCCGGTGTTGAGCACAGCCGCATGCGGCGGGCAGTAAGTCAGCAGCGTCATCGTCGTCGCCCAGCAGCGCACGTAATACGCGCATTTCTTTTTTCACCAAGGCACTTTTGTCACGATGTGGATACATCGGGTCAAGATAAATTACTTCGGGCCGCTGCGTGTTGCTCAGCGTGTTCAAGTAACCGAGCGCGTCGGTGTTGACAAGTCGCAGCCGTTTGATGATCGCTGAAGTAGCGATGTCGGCGCGTGCGCGTTCCAGCCCGTTGTGCAATAGCGCAGCGACGATGGGTGAGCGTTCTAAAATTTGCACGTTACAGCCGAGCGTTGCAAGCACAAACGCATCGCGTCCCAGGCCGCCGGTGGCGTCGAGCACCGACGGATTAGCGCCGTGTTTTAAGCCGACCGCACGCGCCAGTGGTTGCTTGCGCCCTTCGGCCATACGCCGGCGGTGGCCGACTTTGCCGCCGACGAAATCCACGTACACCGGGCCGGGTGCACCCGTGCCCAGTTGCTGCAAGGCCAAACGGTAGCCGGGTGCACAGTCGGCGGCTGCCAGGATCAAGCACAGGTCCCAGCCGGAACTGTCGTTGGTCATCGGCATGCCCAACGCGGTGGCGAGTTCCTTGGTGTGCACTTGCATGTGCGTGTGCGAGCAAAGCACGGCGATGCGCGGCGGCGTATGCGGGGCAGTCATGCGCCATTGTAGCGGAGTACGAATGTAGCGGAGTACGAAAGACCACCCATCCCCAACGTCGCCAAAGATAACGGCGAAGGCTGTAGTGGGGCGTACGTATATTGAGCGGTATAATCTTGCCTATGTCTGAATCCGTTAGCGCCCGCCGCATTCAACAACTGCCCACGCATCTGGCCAACCAGATCGCCGCCGGTGAGGTCGTGGAACGTCCCGCATCGGTGGTCAAAGAATTGCTGGAAAACGCCATTGACGCCGGCGCAAAAAATGTCGAGATCGACATCGAGCAGGGTGGCATGCGCTTGATCCGCGTGCGCGACGATGGCAGCGGCATTCACCATGACGACCTCGCGTTGGCGCTGTGCCGCCATGCCACCAGTAAAATCGGCAGCATGGAAGAACTGGAACGCGTCGCTACACTCGGCTTTCGCGGCGAAGCGCTGCCGAGCATCGCATCGGTGGCGCGCTTAATGTTGAGCTCGCGCACCGATGCCACCGAACGCGGCTGGCGTGTGCAGGCGGACTACAGCGTGGTGTCGCCGCCCGAGCCGGTGCCGCACGCGCGCGGCACCTCGGTGGAAGTGCGCGATCTGTTCTACAACACGCCCGCGCGGCGCAAATTCCTGCGCACCGAAAAAACCGAATTCGCGCATCTGGAAGAAGTCGTTAAACGCATCGCGCTCAGTCGTTTTGATGCCGCCGTGCGCTTGCAGCACAACCAGCGCCCGGTGTACGCGTTACGCGCGGCGGAGAGTCTGGAGCACATGGAACAGCGCGTCGCCGATGTGTGCGGCGCAGCGTTTATTGAAAACGCGTTGCGTGTGGATTTCACAGCGGCCGGCTTGAGTTTGTCGGGTTGGGTCGCGCTGCCGGCGTTTTCGCGCAGCCAGGCCGATCTGCAATATTTTTACGTCAACCGCCGCATGGCGCGCGATAAGCTGGTCGCGCACGCGGTGCGCCAAGCCTACCGCGACGTGTTGCATCACGACCGTCATCCCGCCTACGTGTTGTATTTTGAAATTGATCCGGCGCTGGTGGATGTCAACGCACATCCAACCAAACATGAAGTGCGCTTTCGCGAGAGTCGCTTGGTGCATGACTTTGTGTTTCGCGCGCTGCACGAGGTGCTGGCGCAGGCGCGCCCCGGGGTTGCGGCGCATGAATTTGCAGCGCTCGATGGCACGCCATCGCTGCCAACAGCCGACTCCAGCGGGCAAGCGCAAACGCGCTTCAACTACGTGCCGCAGGCGCAACCGACCGCGTTTCAAGTGCGCGATGCCGCACCTGCATATGCTGCGTGGCAAACGGCAGCGGCTGCCGCACCGCAGAAACAAGAGCAGCACGATGTGCCGCCGCTGGGTTTCGCCGTCGCGCAACTCCACGGCATTTATATCCTTGCGCAAAATACACATGGCTTGGTGATGGTCGACATGCACGCCGCGCACGAGCGCGTGACCTACGAGCGTATGAAGCAGGCGCTGGCGGGTGAGGGCATGGTGTCGCAACCCTTGCTGGTGCCGGTGACGGTGCGCGTCAGCGAGCGCGAAGCGGCGCTGGCGCAAGACCAGCGCGCGCTGTTGCACGACTATGGTTTGGAGGTCGACCGCATCGGCCCCGAAGCCTTGGTGGTGCGGCAATTACCCGCGCTGTTACGCAACGCCGACGTCGAAAAACTGCTGAGAGATATATTGTCGGATCTGTTAACTCACGGCAGCACCGCACGCGTGCACGACGAAATCAACAGCCTGCTATCGACCATGGCCTGCCACGGTTCGGTACGCGCGAACCGCAGCTTGACTATTGCCGAAATGAACGCGCTGCTGCGCGACATGGAGGTTACCGAACGCGGCGGCCAATGCAATCACGGCCGCCCGACCTGGGTGCAAATGAGTATTAACGATCTGGACAAGCTGTTCATGCGCGGGCAGTAATTATTCCCACCGCATTGACTTTCCCCCTCCCCGCATAAAGCCAATGCGGTGGGAATCAATGCGGGGAGGGTGAAGATGAATCCTGTTTTCTACTCTACCGAATGATCAGTATAGCGGCGACGGAATCTGTAGATTCCGCAATCTGATTGAGGCGGAATTTCGTGCTTGGTCACGACGAAAATACGAGCCGTACTCACAGAGTTATAGCGCTTTTGCCTAGCGAGTTATTGACGCGCACAAAATACCTGCCTTACTCTAGGTAAGGCACTCCCTTACAGGAACTCACCATGTCCGATGCGCGTTTGACTACCAAGGGCCAAGTTACGATTCCGCGCGATATTCGCGAGCGGTTACACCTTAAATTTGGCGACCGGTTAAGGTTTCGGATCACCGACAGCGGGCAGGTGGTGCTTGAGGCGGCCAAGCATCATGTGGCCGAGCTGTATGGGCTGCTCCAGCGCAAAAACAAAAAACCCGTGACTGTCGAGGCGATGGACGACGCGATCCGTCGCCGGTTCAAAAAACTGTGAATGGCATCGATACTCATGTGCTGGTCCGGTATCTTGTCGCTGACGATCCAGTGCAAGCGGCGAAAGCCAAGCGCAGCATGGAATCGGGTATGTCCTACGTGAATTGCATCGTGTTGTGCGAGACGGTATGGGTACTGGAGTCGGCTTATGATTACGGCCGCAAAGAAATCGCCGATACGCTCGAACGCATCTTGTCGACCCATGAAATTGAAGTGGAAGACGCCGAAATGACGCTGGCTGCATTACAGGATTACCGGCGGTCTTCGGCAGGATTTACCGACTGCTTGATCGGGCGCCGCAATGCCAATTACGGCTGCGAGCAAACGATTTCTTTCGACAAGTGCGCCAAAGCCGCGTGGCGTTTTAAAATTATTTGAATGGGTTTTCGATGGGGATTTTTTTGTAACTTAAGCCTATTTTCCAAGCACCCGATTGATCATGCCGGTGGTCGACACGCCGGGAACGAAGTGCAGAATCTTGACTTCACCACCCGCGTCCAGCACGCAGCGATGGCCGGCGATGTCTTGCACCTGATAATCGCCGCCTTTTACCAGCACGTCAGGCAGCACGCGGCAAATCAAACTCTCCGGTGTGTCGGTGCTGAAGGGCACGACCCAATCCACGGCGCGCAGTCCGGCTAACACCGCCATGCGTTGGGCCAAGGGGTTGATGGGGCGTTGCGCGCCTTTCAAACGAGCCACCGAGGCGTCGTCGTTGACGGCGACAATCAAGCGATCACCGAGTGCGCGGGCCTGTTGCAGGTAGGCGACGTGGCCGGCGTGCAGGATGTCGAAGCAGCCGTTGGTCATGACGATTTTTTCGCCGTTGGCTTTGGCGTGCTGCACCCAGCTCAGCAATTCGGTTTCGTCGAGCACGCCGGTGGGGATGTCGCGTGCGCTGCGGTCTTGTGCGGCGATCACCGCGCGCAGTTCTTGCGGGCTCACGGTGGCGGCGCCGAGTTTGCCGACCACGATGCCGGCGGCGACGTTGGCCAGCGCCGTGGCTTCCGGCAGCGCCATGCCAGCGGCGAGCGCCGTAGCCAGCACGCCGATGACGGTGTCGCCGGCGCCGGTGACGTCGAACACTTCGCGCGCTTGCGCGGGCCAGAACACCGGGGCGTGATCGCCTTGCAGCAAGGTCATGCCGTGTTCGCCGCGTGTAATCAGCAGCGCGTCGAGCTGCAAGTGTTGGCGCAGGTTTTGACCTTTAGTTACCAGTTCGGTGTCGTCGTGACACGCGCCGACGATGGCGCTGAATTCGGCGCTGTTGGGCGTGAGTAAGGTGGCACCGCGATAGCGTTCAAAGTCGCTGCCCTTGGGATCGACCAGCACGATTTTGCAGGCGGCGCGCGCCTGTGCAATCAGCTCGGGCGCGGCAGACAAGGTGCCTTTGGCGTAGTCCGACAGCACCACCACGTCGGCGCCGGTTAACAAACGCGAGAAGCGCTCCAGCAGCGCCTGCGGCGGGTGCGCGTAAAACGAATCTTCGAAATCCAGGCGCAGCAGTTGTTGGTGTTTGCTCAACACGCGCAGCTTCACAATAGTTGTCAAGCCTGGCACTGGCGTGAATGCGCAATCCACGCCGGCGTCGTTCAGGAACGCGCTGAGACCGCGTGCATTAGCATCGTCGCCGACCAATCCGTCGACCCGCACTTGCGCGCCGAGTGCCGCGATATTGAGTGCGACGTTGCCTGCGCCGCCCGGTCGCTCTTGCGACTGCGTGACGCGCACCACCGGCACCGGCGCTTCCGGTGAGATGCGCGCGGTGCTGCCTTGCCAATAGCGATCCAGCATCAAGTCGCCGACCACCAGCACGCGCGCGCTTGAGAAATTTGGCACGTGGAGTTTCAAAACGTCATTCCTCGAACGCTTCGCACAGCAAATGCAAAATCAGAATATGCGCTTCCTGAATGCGCCCGGTGCCGCTCGCTGGAATCACCAGCGCGTGGTCGACCAGCGGCAGCAGCTTGCCGCCGTCACGGCCCAGCAAGCCGACGCTGATGATGTTATGACGGCGCGCGTACTCGACGGCTTGGACCACATTGGCGGAATTGCCCGAGGTGCTGATGGCGATGAGCACGTCGCCGGCGCGTGCCAGCGCTTCGAGCTGGCGGGCGAACACGCGCGCGTAGCCGTAGTCGTTGCCGATGGCGGTGAGCGCCGAGGCGTCGGTGGTCAGGGCGATGGCCGGGTAGGCGCGGCGATCTTGTTCGTAGCGGCCGGTGAGCTCCGAGGCGAAGTGTTGCGCGTCGGCGGCCGAGCCGCCGTTGCCGCAGGCGAACACGCGCCCGTCGGTGCGAAACGTGTTTTGCAGTAACTGCGCAACAGCGACGATGGCGGGCGCGATGCGCTCGACCGCGTTGATGGCGCAGCGATGCGCGGCGATGCTGGCGTTAACGTTCAATTCCATCCCGAAAGTTCCCCGTGCAGATCGTTCATTCTAAATCAAACCCGCCGGTTGGCGCATGATTTAGCCAATCGGCAAGCTACACAGTACAATGCACACCTGTTGAATTACTGGGCCGCGTTAATTTGTTTGCTATGACCAGACTAACCAAGAGTGCGCTGTTGTTCGGCTTGTCGTTACTCGTATTCGGCTTGTTCCGTGTGTTGTTGCTGTGGATTTACCCTGAGCAATTCGACGGCTTGGCGCTGCCTGCTGTCGCGCTGGCGTTTGTGTACGGCATGCGCTTCGATGCTTCGACGATTGTGGTGGTGTTCATTGTGCCCTTGTTGCTGATGAACCTGCCGCTTAGGTTCGCGCAGCGCGCCGGCTGGTTCAATTTGTTTGCGTGGTTGCTGTACGGCATGATGTTAGTCATGGTCGGTGTGCTGGTCAGCGACCTGATTTATTTTGGGTTCGTCAGCCGCCATCTGGGCAACGAAATTATGCTGCTACGCAATGACGGCGGCTTTGTATTCGACATGGCGTTTGGCAGTTACAAGTGGATGGTGTTGGCATTCATCGTCGGTGCGGCGCTGCTGTTGGTCGTGTGGCGCAAGGTCTTGACATCAAAGCTTGCTCCGGCGCGCTTCATGGCGCTGAAGTACCTCGTGCTGTTATTGGGCCTGATCATCATCGGGCGCGGTGGTGTCATTAACAAGCCGATCAGTGTCATTGATGCGTTTACCACCGGCGAAACCAGTTTCGGTAATCTGGTGCTCAACGGCGTGTTCACCGCCGCGCATGCCAGCAATAACAGCAAGAGTGTCAATCATCACTTTGCGCCGCTGGCCGACGCGTTGCGCAGCGTGCACGGCGCGGTGGCGCCGCTCGACGCGGATTTTCCGATGCTCAAACGCTATCCCGCGCACAAAACCAACGCCAACATCGTGTTCGTGATGCTGGAGAGTTGGGACCCAAAATACATCGACAGCTTCGGCGCCGAGCATTTGAAATTAACCCCCAACTTCGATGCGCTCGCGGCGCAGGGGCTGAAATTTGACAATTTCTACGCCGCCGGCCAGCGCAGCATCGAAGGCGCACAGGCGGCGTTGACCGGCCTGCCGATTTTAACCGGCATGCCAGTGATCGGCAGCGGCCTGGAATTATCGAATATCTCGCGCTTGGGCAGCATTGCCAAGAGTAACGGCTACAACACCTTGCTGGTGCAGAGCGCGCAACGTGGTTCGTTTCGGATGAACTCTATCGCCTCGGCTACCGGCTTCGAACAGTTTTACGGTATGGAAGATATGCCGATGCTGCGCGAGTATCCCGATCCGCACGGCGCGCGCTTTGGCTGGGACTACGAGACTTTAATGTTCTTCAAGAGCAAGCTTGACACTTTGTCCGGTCCGTTCGTCAGCATGGTGTTTACCGGTACCACGCACATCGAATACGCCCGCGTCGGCCAGCAGTTCGAGCTGCGCCCGCATGGGGCGACCAGCGAAGACGGCTTCCTCAACACGCTGTATTACGCCGATTGGAGCCTGGGCGAGTTTATGAAAGCGGCGCGGCAAAGCCCGTGGTTCGATCAGACGGTGTTTATTTTTTGCGCCGACCACACCTGGGGCCACTATCAGAAAGTCGGCAGCTTCGTCGAAAAATTCCGCGTGCCATTCTTGATCTATGCACCGGCGATCTATAAACCACAGACGCTCGCAACGGTGGGTTCGCAACTGGATATCTTGCCCACAGTCATCGACATTTTGGGTTTCGACCAGCCGTTTGCCGCCTTGGGCGAATCGCTGTTTCGCAAGCGCGACGAATACGCCTTCGTCACCGAGGGCGGCGACAGCATTGGCCTGATTACGCCCCACACCTATCTGAAGCACAGCCTGAAAAATCGCCTCGAAAGCGGTGCGTTGCGGCCGCCGCCGTCGACTCCCGCCGAGCTGGATGCCATCGAACGCAAACTGCTGGCGCTGGATCAAATTGCCTACGAGTTGATGCAAAGCAACAAGTGGGCGCGCTAATTGTGTGAAAACACCAGCGACTCATTATAATGGCCCGCGCCGCTTCCCGCCGGCACCACGGACTGATTGCGATTCATGAATGTCACCAGTTTTTCCCTGATTATTTTCGGCGTGCTGCTCAATGCGGTTGCGCAACTGGCACTGAAGGCGGGTGTGCGCGACCTGGGCCCGATTGGTTTGAGCCTGGACCAAGTGGTGCCGACTTCGCTGCGCCTGATGGGCGAGCCCTATCTGTGGACCGGCCTGAGCTTGTACGGCATCAGCGTGGTGGTGTGGATCCTCGCATTGTCGCGCGTCGACGTGAGCATCGCGTATCCGATGCTGTCATTGGGTTACGTGGTGAATGCGTTCGCCGCGTATTGGTTGTTTGGTGAAATGCTGACACCGATGCGCTTGGTCGGTATCGGCATCATTATCGTCGGCGTCTACGTGCTGGCCCGAGGTTGACATGCTGCCTTTCGTTCGCCCTACCATCGAAGATGAAGACATTGCTGCGGTCGAAGCGGTGCTGCGCTCCGGTTGGATAACCACCGGCCCCAAGGCGGCAGAGTTCGAGCGCGCGTTGAGCGCCTATCTAGGCGGCACACCGCTGGTGCGCGTGTTCAACTCCGGCACCAGCGCGTTGGAAGTCAGTTTGCTGGCGGCCGGCATTGGCCCCGGCGACGAGGTGATTGTGCCGGCAATGAGCTTCGTCGCCAGCGCCAATGTGGTGCTGAGTGCCGGCGCCACGCCGGTGTTTGTCGATGTGGATTTACACACGCGCAACCTCACTGCGGCTGCCGTTGCACCGGCCATTAACGCACGCACGCGCGCCGTGATGCCGGTGCACTTCGCCGGCTTGGCGGTGGATATGGCGCCGCTTGAAGCGCTCGCCCGCCAGCATAACTTGCGCGTCATTGAAGACGCGGCCCACGCCATCGGCACGCGCGATCATGGCCGCCTGATCGGTTCGTCCGGCGACTTGGTTTGCTTCAGCTTTCATCCCAACAAAAATATCACCACCATTGAAGGCGGCGCGGTCGCGTGCTTCGATCCCGCCTTGGCGCAAGGCCTGGAGCGCTTGCGGTTTTTCGGCATCGAAAAAGACGCGCAAGGCAACATGGACGTGCACGCGTGGGGCGGCAAGATGAACCTCACCGACGTAAATTCTGCGCTGGGTATCGTGCAATTGACGCGCCTGGAAAAATTCAATACCCGGCGCCGTGAATTGGTGAAGTCGTATTTTCAACATCTGCCCAAGCATGCGGCATTGTTGCCGCCGGCCGACGATGCCGGGCACAGTTGGCACATGTTCGCGCCGCTGATCGCGTTCGCGTCGCTGGGCGTGACGCGCTACGAATTTCAACAACGCCTGCAAGCTCACGGTATCGGCAGCGGCTTTCACTACCCGGCAATGCATTTGTTCGGAGTGTATCGCAAACTCGGCTACCAACCCGGCGACTGCCCGAATGCGGAGCGCATCGGTGCAGAAACCTTGACCCTACCGCTGTTTCCGGCAATGAGCGACGCCGACGTGCAGAGCGTGTGCGCGGCATTGCACAGCGTGCTGGAGGAGCTGCGCCGTGCCGGAGCTTGATAAAAATTCGGCTGCCATTGAAGTGTCGGTGGTGATTCCCGTCTACAACGAAGAGGAGGTGTTGCCCGCGTTGTTTGCGCGTTTGTACGCTGCACTCGACAAGCTGAGCCGCAGTTACGAAATTATTTTTATCGACGACGGCAGCCACGATAAATCGCGCACGCTGCTGCGCCAGCAGTTTCAGTTGCGCCCCGACGTCACGCGCGTGGTGTATCTGAAAATGAATGCTGGTCAACACATGGCCCTGATCGCTGGTTTCGAGCATGCGCGCGGGCGGCGCGTGGTCACGCTGGATTCCGACCTGCAAAATCCGCCGGAAGAAATCGGCAACTTGCTGGCCAAGATGGACGAAGGTTTCGATTACGTCGGCAGCATTCGCCGCACACGCAACGACAGCTTGTGGCGCCATGTCGCGTCGCGCCTGATGAACCGCATCCGCGAGCGCATCACCCACATTCACATTACCGACCAGGGCTGCATGTTGCGCGCCTATGATCGCGACATTATCCAGGCGATGTTGAGCTCACGCGAAGTGACCACCTTCATTCCCGCGCTGGCGTTTGTTTACGCGGCGAATCCGACTGAAATCACGGTCGAGCACGAAGAGCGTGCGGCCGGTGAATCCAAATATTCGCTGTATTCACTCACGCGTTTGAATTTTGATTTGGTCACCAGCTTTTCTATTGTGCCGCTGCAAATGTTTTCACTGATCGGCATCGTGATCTCGATCATTTCGTTTTTATTCGTGCTGTACCTGGTGCTGCGCCGCCTGATCGTCGGCCCGGAAGTCGAAGGCGTGTTCACGCTGTTTGCGATCGCTTTTTTCGTGATGGGACTGCTGCTGTTTGGCATCGGTTTGCTGGGTGAATACCTCGGGCGCCTGTATTTACAGGTGCGCGAACGCCCGCGTTATTTGGTGCACTCGGTGCTCGAAGCGAGCGCGGTCGACATGGAATCCAAGCATGCCTAGCGCGGTGGTGTTCGCCTACCACGACGTCGGCGTGCGCTGTCTCGCGGTATTGCTGGCGCGCGGCGTGAATGTGCCGCTGGTGGTCACGCATCGCGACGACAGCGCGGAAAATATCTGGTTCGGCAACGTCGCCGGGCTTGCCGCGCTGCATCACATCGCGGTCATTACGCCGGACGATGCCAACGACGCTGCCAGCGTGGAACGCGTGCGTGCCTGTCGGCCAGATTTTTTATTTTCGTTTTACTACCGTAGTCTGCTGAAGGCGGAGTTGTTGGCTATTCCGCAGCACGGCGCCTACAACATGCACGGTTCGCTGCTGCCCAAATATCGCGGGCGCGCACCGGTCAACTGGGCGGTGTTGCACGGCGAGCGCGAGACCGGCGCCAGCCTGCATGGCATGCTCGAAAAACCTGATGCCGGTGATTTAGTCGCGCAGCGGCACGTGCCGATTTTACCGAACGACACTGCGCACGACGTGATGCACAAAGTCACTTACGCTGCCGAGAGTTGTTTATACGATGTCTTGCCCGCGCTGCTTGATGGTCACGCCCAACACACGCCGCTGGATTTAAACGCCGGAAATTATTTCGGCCGTCGCCGCCCCGAAGACGGGCGTATCGATTGGACACGCAGTGCCTGGGACATCCACAATCTAATCCGCGCGGTCGCCCCCCCGTATCCCGGCGCGTTTTTTGAACACCAGGGCGTGCGTGTCGAGGTGTTTCTGAGCCACTATTGCGCCGAGCCGGCGGCAGTGCGTGCGGCGACACCGCGCCTGTATTGGCAGGGCGAAGCCTGCTATATCGATTGCAGCGACGGACAACGAATACAGATTTTACGGCTGGCGATAAACGGCGCAGCGCTGACTGCAAAAGAGTTTGAACAACGCTTCGGCACGCGAGAGCTTCATTTAATGTAGGGCGGCACAACCCACCCAGCATGCGCAGCACACCGCTTTTTTGTGGAGTGCCTGACGGCAGGCCGGTGGGTTACGACGCAACAAGTGCGTCTAACCCACTCTACATTGATCAGCGGCTGGGAATTTTTAGTAACTGGAGACGAGTCACATGAAGGTTTTAATTCTAGGCGTGAACGGGTTCATCGGGCATCACTTGTCACGGCGCATTCTGGACACGACCGACTGGCAGGTGTTCGGCATGGACATGTACAGCGAGCGCGTGGTGCCGCTGACGGCCAATCCGCGCTTTAATTTTTTCGAAGGTGACATTTGCATCAACCGCGAGTGGGTCGAATACCACGTGAAGAAATGCGATGTGGTGCTGCCGCTGGTGGCCATCGCCACGCCCGCCAGTTATGTGCGCGCGCCGTTGTCGGTGTTCGAGCTTGACTTTGAAGCCAACCTGCCGATCATCCGCGCCTGCGTGCGCTACAAAAAGCGCGTGTTGTTCCCGTCCACGTCGGAAGTGTACGGCATGAGCGACGACACGCCGTTCCATCCGTACGAGTCGAAGCTGGTGCTCGGGCCCATCGACATGCAGCGCTGGATCTACTCCTGCTCCAAGCAGTTGATGGATCGCGTGATCTGGGCCTACGGCCAGGAGCAGGGTTTTGACTTCACCTTGTTCCGCCCGTTCAACTGGATCGGGCCGGGCCTCGACAGCATGCACACGGCGAAGGAAGGCAGCTCGCGCGTGGTGACGCAATTCCTCGGCCACATCGCGCGCGGCGAACCCATCAGTTTGGTGGACGGTGGCGCGCAACGGCGCAGCTACACTTACATCGACGACGGCATCGACGCCTTGATGCGCATCATCGAAAACAAAAACCAAGTGGCTACCGGAAAAATCTACAACATCGGCAATCCGGCCAACGATCTGTCGGTGCGCGAATTGGCGCAACTGATGCTCGACATCGCGCGCGAATTCCCCGAGTACAAGACGGGTGCGGAGAAAGTGAAGCTGGTCGAAGTCACCGCGCAGAAGTACTACGGCAAAGGTTATCAAGACATCCAGACGCGCGTGCCGTGGATTGAAAACACCCAGAAGGAACTGAGCTGGCAGCCCACGACCACATTGCGTGCCGCACTGACTAAAGTGTTCGACGCCTATCGTGGCGAAGTCGGGCAAGCGCGCGCGCTGATCGATCAGGCATAATTTTTGTTGGAGTGCCGCTGGTGCGCATCGCGCTCAAAGTAGATGTGGACACCTTGCGCGGCACGCTGGAAGGTGTGCCAGCGTTGTTGCGCCTGCTCGATCAGTTCAGCGTGCGCGCGACATTTTTGTTTAGCTTAGGTCCCGATCACACCGGGCGCGCCATCAAGCGCGTATTTCGGCCCGGTTTCTTAAGCAAGGTGGGCCGTACTTCGGTGACTAGTCACTACGGCATTAAAACCTTGCTCTACGGCACCTTGCTGCCCGGCCCGCATATCGGCAAACGCGGCGCGCAGGTGCTGCGCGAGGTTGCCGCCGCTGGTCACGAAACTGGCATCCACACCTATGACCATATCTACTGGCAAGACTCGGTGAGCAAGCGCGATGCGGCGTGGACGCGCACGCAGATGGATAAAGCGCGCGCCGTCTACCAAGATATTTTTCAACACCCGGCACGCACGCATGGCGCCGCCGGCTGGCAAATGAATGCGCACGCGTTTCGGCTGGAGCAGGAATACCGTTTTCGTTACGCCAGCGACTGCCGCGGCACGCAGCCGTTTTTGCCGGTGATCGACGGCCAGGTCAGCGCTTGCCCGCAGTTGCCGACCACCTTGCCGACACTGGATGAAGTGATTGGGCTGGACGGCTGGAGCGAACACAATGTGCATGAATACATCCTTACTCAGAGTGAAGTCCCACAGCCGCACGGCCACGTCTACACACTGCACGCCGAACTCGAAGGCATGCGCCTGTTGCCGACGCTGCAAAAACTTTTAGAAGGCTGGCGTGCGCGCGGTGCCAGCATCGGCGCCACCGAAGATCTATTCAACACGCTGGACGTATCCGCGCTGCCGAAATTGCCGATTGTGTACGGTGAAATTCCCGGCCGCTCCGGCGTGATGGCATTGCAAGGCGTCTAACGTGTCGAATCCGTCGCGTTCCGAGCTGGTTCCCGTCTACGGGCTGTTGCTGGCCGTGGCGGTGATCTTTGTTTTTTCGATGGGCAATCACCCGTTCATTCCGTCGATGGAGCCACGCTTCGGCGAGGCCATGCGCGAGATGATCGCCAATAGTCAATACCTGATCCCGATCAAAAACGGCGTCGCCTATATCGAATACCCGCCGCTGTATTACTGGCTGGCGGTCGCAGGCAGCCTCGCCGGGCTGCCGGATACTTATGCCGTGCGCGTGCCGGCCTTCGTCGCGTTCCTGCTGTGGCTGGTGTGGCTGGTGCGCTTGCAGCAATTGCTGTTTCCCGCTTGGCCCAAGGCGCTGTTGCCGCTGCTGGGGGCGACCGTCCCGATTGTGATTTACAACTATTTTATCGCGCAAACCGATGGTTTGTTGGCGCTGGCTGCACTGATTGCATTTACCGGCTTCACGCGCTATCGACTGCGAATCGCGCGCATCGGTTTCGTGTGGGAGCTGTGGTTAGGAGTCACCTTGGCGGTGGCGGCCAAGGGCCCGGTCGGCATCGTTATCACCTTGCCGGCGATGGTGCTGGAAATTGCGCTTGCCTATACGCCGTGGTTTGCAGTGGGCGATACGAAGCAAATCCAATGGCGTGCTGCGTGGCAGGAGCTGTGGGGCATCGCTTGGCTGCGCGGAACCGGGCTGATCCTGTTATGCAACGCGCCATGGTATCTCGCTGCGGGTATGCAACAGGGCTGGGAATTTTGCCGCGCGATCCTGGTGTACCAAAACTTCACGCGCTTTTTTGAAGGCTACGCGCACCCACATCCGTGGTGGTATTTCTTGCGTACGATCTGGTACGACTTTTTTCCGCTGTCCTTGCTGCTGCCGTTTGGATTAGTCATGGCCTGGCGCCAGCGCCGGGAGTTTAACGCGCGCCTGCCCATTCTATGGCTGGTGTACACGATGGTGTTTTTTTCCATCTCGCAATCAAAGCAGGGCAAATATCTGATGCCGGCGGCCCCGGCGCTGGCGGTGTTGGCGGTCATGCCATTGCTGGGCGCGTGGTCCGAAACCTTCCGGCGCCGGATACGCACCGGCGTTGTCGCCTGGGCCATTGGGTTATTAGTGACCGCCGCTGTATTGGCGATTCTGGTGCTGCCGCGTTATGCGCAGCGCATCGGCGGTGTCGGTGATTTCGCGCAGATACGCACGGCGATCAAGCAGCACCCCGGCAAGTTGCACACCTACCAGTGGCCACGCGCGATGATGCTCTATGAGCTGGGCCATCCCTTGCCGTATTTTCGTTCGGCGCGCGATCTATACGCGGCGTTGAACAGCGGCGCGCTGCAAGCCGGCGATTATCTGTTGGCCGATCAGCGTTACATCGTGAACCCGACCGAAAAATCGACGGGTGAATCGCTGCTGCCCACCCCGCAGGCGCCCTATCTTGAAACCGTGCTCGACCTGCACCAAGACCAGCATTTGGTGCTGTACCGCGTGTTGCCAACGGCGATGAGCGCACCGATTCCCACGACCCCCGAACCGTATCCGGTGCGTTGGTGGGAACGCTTTGACACTGATTAACGCATGAACCCCAAACTGCTGCGCTCCGACGGTTTTCTTCTGAGTCTGCTGGTCCTGTGCGGCGTGCTGCTGAACGCTTGGCTGACCACCGCCGCCGGTTTTGAATTGCATTACGACGAAGCGCAATACTGGGAGTGGGCGCAGCAGCTCGACTGGAGCTATTACTCCAAAGGCCCGCTGGTCGCGTGGTTGATCGCGTTGTCGACCCAGTTATTCGGCGACGGCGAAGCGCAAGTGCGGCTGTTCGGCTGGCTCGCGCACGGTGTGTTCCTGGTCTTGATATTTTTCTTTGCGCGCGACGTCTGGGGCACGCGTGCCGCTGCGTGGTGGGCGACTCTGATCGCCGCGACCACGCCGGTATTTTTCATGCTCAGTTTGGTGATGACCACCGACAATTACCTGTTCGTGTTCTGGACCTGGGCGTTATGGGCGATGTACCGCGCGCTGTTTAGGGCGCGGCCTGGCGCGTGGTACGAGGTCGGACTCGCGGTCGGGTTGGGCGCTCTTACCAAACTCAGCATCGGGCTGCTGCCGGCGTTTGCCGGCCTGTGGGTGGTGGCGCACGCGAACTTGCGTTTGCAGTTGAAAACTTCCGCGCTGTGGGGCGGTCTGCTGTTGATGCTGTTGGTCATGAGCCCGCTGCTGTACTGGAATGCCGCGCATGACTGGGTCATGTTTCGACACGAGCTGGGGCACGTCGGCAACGATACGTTTTCGGTGGCGCGCGGCTTCGAGTTGCTGGCGTCGCAGGCGTTGTTGTTTTCGCCGCTGGTGGTGCTGTTGGCGGCGGGTGCGTTGCTGCGCCGCCCGAAAGATTCCGGGCAGATGTTTTTGTGGGGCCTGAGTCTGTTGTGGATTGCGTTTTTTTTCTTCAAGGCGATGGGCGGCAAATTACAAATCAACTGGCCGGCGCCCAGTTTCATCGGACTGGTGATTTTATTTGCCGGCCCTATTCCGTCGTGGTCAATCGCAAAACGCCGTGGGCTGGGGGCTGCAATGGCAACGTCCGCGCTATTGATTATGGCGCTGTGTTTTCCGGCTAATTTCGCTATCAACGGCGCGAGCATCGCACCGCTGCGTAAAATGAAAGCATGGCGCGCTCCGGTTGCGCAGCTCTACCAGCAAAGCGGCGACGTCGATTTCATTCTGGTCAGCGACTATGTGCTCGCCGGCGATCTTGCGTTTTACTGGCCCAAGCGTGTGCCGGTTTACATCGAAGGTGATCCGGAACGGCGCATGAATCAACACGACCTGTGGCCTAGCATCGCCCGCGAGCAGGGACACAACGCGGTGTTCGTGCACTACGCGCCAGAGCGTCCCGCCGAATTAGCGCGTGCATTCACCTCATGTCGTGATTTGGCACCAATACGCGCGGTGGATCAGGATGGAGTGTTAGCGCGCACCCTGTACGCGAGTCGCTGCGAGGGTTATCAGCATATCGACTGGCAGGTGTCGCCAAACTACTGAGCTTTAAATTTATCTTGCTCAGGCGTCTGTGCGCCCAGAGCGGCGAACGCGGCGAGGAAAAACGTCAGGAAGGTAATCGGCAACGCGCGATCAAAAGTGTCACCGGTGATGCTGAAATGCATGAACGCAATCATCAAGATCAGTCCGCCAAATCCGGCGGCGCGTTGCTGCCCGGCGCCATCGCGGGTCCACAGGAAGAACACCCGAGCGGGTGCAATAAACAACACCAACAACGCGCTCAGTCCGATCAGGCCGCGCGTGGCGAGTGCGGCCAGATACTCGCTGTGCGGGTGGTCGAACTCGGCAAGAATGGGGTCGGCGTCGCCGTTATCGATTAGCGCTTGTTTGGCCGCGACGTAACCGTCGCCCAATCCGCTGCCGAAGAGGGGGTGGTCGCGAAAAATACGCCACGCGGCCTTCCACATCTCCAGCCGTGCGCCCACCGAAGTTTCGGCAGCGCGATAAGTAAAGTAGTCGCTCACTTCGTGTACGGCTTCGGCGATGCGCGCCTGTACGCCAGTTTGTGGTACGAGGTAGGCGGTCATGACAATAATAACCAGCATCGTTGCCACCGCTGCATAATGCCAAAGTCGAATTTGTAGGTGGCGTTGGCCGTACCAGGCGAACAACACCGCAAATGCGGGTAACGCCAGCCAGCCGCCGCGCGATGCGGATAGAAAACTCGCCAACAAACCCAGCAGTGCGGCTAAGATCGGCAGCGCGATCAGCGCACGGCCTTGCTGCCAGAAATAGCTCAAACCGGCCAAGCCCAGTACGCCCAGCAACAACGCCATGTCGCCAAAAATAATCGGGTGTACGCTGCCGGTGGCGCGGTCCGAGGCTTCAAATAGCAGATGCCACCAGACTTGATCCATGGCGGCAAAGCCCGCCACAATGGCGCCGACGCCGCAGCCGTACCAGAGTGCCTGCGGCGGCACCCGCACTCGCCGCAACAGGTAAAAAATCGGAATTAACAGCAGGAAGCGCGCATAACGCCCGAGTTTTTTCAGGCTTATTTCCGACATGTCTATGATCAGATAAGACAGTACCGCGACCGCCACGAACACCAGCATCGCGTAGAAAATCAGCTTGACGTCGCGTGGTAACGGCGCGCGGGTGCCGGGACTCAACAAAGTGGCCAAACCCAGCAGCGCCAGCAGGAAGAAAAACACGCTGCCGATGTCGCTGATGACCAGGACCGATGCCGGAAATGCGAACAGCAGCGCACCACACAGCCCGCGAAAAGCGGTTGAGGTATTCATGATTGAGCGTGGGGCGGTAGAACGACGAACGTCACGTTAACGTTTTTCGCTGGGCCCGACCAATTCGTAATCTGCGCCGCAATACGGGCATTTGGCTTTGCCGGTGGTCTCAATTGGCAGGTACACGCGCGGATGCGAGTCCCATAAGGTCATGCCGTCCATCGGGCAATGCAGGGGTAGGTCGGCGCGCGTTACCTGATAGCGGCTTTGCGCATTGGCTTGTATGGGAGTTTTCGGGTCGCGTGTTGACATGGTGGAGTTTGTGCTCATTTTACGGGTGTGATCCATTTTGCGTCGAGCACGTGCCGGCCGTGCACGAGATCGAAATAGCGGGTTTGCAAGCGTTCGGTTATGGCGCCGCGCGTGCCGCTGCCGATGCGCCGGCCGTCGAGTTCGCGAATCGGCGTGACTTCCGCTGCGGTGCCGGTGAAAAACGCTTCGTCGGCGACATACACCTCGTCGCGCGTGATGCGTTTTTCGTGCAGCGGGATATTCATTTCGGCGGCAAGCCGGAAGATGGTGTCGCGCGTGATGCCGTCGAGTGCCGAGGTGATTTCCGGCGTGTAGATGACGCCGTCGCGCACGATGAAAATATTTTCGCCGCTGCCTTCCGCCACAAAGCCCTCGGTGTCCAGCAGCAGCGCTTCCTCGCAGCCGCAGGCGATGGCCTCGCGCAGCGCCAGCATCGAGTTCATGTAGTTGCCGTTGGCTTTGGCCTTGCACATCGCGATGTTGACGTGATGCCGGTTGTACGACGAAGTGCGCACCTTGATGCCATTTTTCTGTCCGTCTTCGCCCAGGTAGGAGCCCCAGTGCCAGGCCGCGACAATAACGTGCACCTTCAGGTTGTCGGCGCGCAGCCCCATGCCTTCGGAACCGTAAAAACACATCGGGCGGATGTAGGCCGATTCAAGTTTGTTTTCGCGCACCGCCGCGCACTGCGCTGCGTTGATCACTTCTTTTTCGAAGGGCATCGGCATGCCGAGAATGTGTGCCGAACGGAACAAACGATCCGTGTGTGCTTGCAGGCGAAAAATCGCCGTGCCTTGAGTGGTGTTGTAGGCGCGCACACCTTCAAACGCGCCCATACCGTAATGCAGGGTGTGGGTGAGCACATGAATCTTCGCCTCACGCCACGGCACCAATTGACCATCGAACCAGATGACGCCGTCGCGGTCGTCCATCGTCATAACATCGTCTCCTAGAAATTCTTGACGCAGAAATCGGGCGCCGCCGAGAGTGCATATTGGACCATAAATCGCAGGGCCGGGCATAGCGCGAGAGCTCCTCTGAACGGCCCGCTCCCAAGAAGGTTTTCGAATGCGTGCTTGAAATATTTGAGAGCACAGCGTTTGAAGTGAGGCGTAATTACTCCTGCCGTGATCCTGATTTTTGCACGGCGCGCTACTTTACCGCCGCTTTGCCATGCTTGATCTTAGGCCAGTAGTTTTCAAATTTAAAAGACGGGCTGTGTGACCCGATGTGGCACTGGGCGCACATCTGCTTCGGACGGCGACCGCGCGGGCAGGCCAGTTGCGGTGTGGTACCGAACAGGCGGCAGATCAGCGGGCGTTCCGCTATTGAGGTGGTGACCGGTCCACAGCAATCGTGGCAGCCGGGAACACATTCAAAAGTAAGAATGCAGGCGCGGAAAAACTGGATTTTCTGGCGGCTGCTGGACAGGTGTCCGTCGTCGTCGTTTGAGTGTGTAGCCGCAATTTTGTGGATGCTCAAGTCGTCGGCGCTTTGGTATTCCACCGCTTGCAACAGGCGAGTGCCGGAGGTGAATTTAAGGGGCCTACACGATAAACCCGCCGGGCGCAGCGACCACTAGGCCCAACGTCGTGTCGATGAGTTGTGCGGCCAAGTTGGCGCTACCGATGCGGCCGAGTGCGGTCTAACCGAAGATGCCCGCCGTGAGGCCGCCCCACACCAAGCAGGCTGTCGATTTCCCACTTGTTTTGCACCAACCCCCATACAATACGGCGCGCCGGCGCCGGTGATGACCTGTGCACCCAGCGGTGCGAATAACATTCAGAGCCCGCACATACCGCGACCAATCCAGCGAGCGGTCGGTTGTGTACGAAGTCCGGATCATTATAGTCACGTCGCTCGATGGTGAATTGTTTACTCGAACAAACTGGATTGTTTGACGATGTAGCCAGCAGGCTTCTTTTGCTTCTCCAGTACACCTTCATCAACGAGGCGCTGCAACCATGCTTTGGTCTGAGGGGCAGAAACCTGAAGCGCGGCGGCGACGTCAGCATCCTTCATCGGGGTTTTCAGCAACTGCTTCAGCACATCACGCGCGGCGGCAAACAAAGCATCTGCTGGGCTTAGGGTTGGCGGCGCCACAGATGCAACGTCGGCTTGCCTAACCAGCGGTTCTGGTGACGGTGGGGGCAACTCCGATGGAATATTAATTGGTGGCAGGGATCCAGGTTGTACCAAGAGTTCCAGAGCAGGCTCGGGCGACAGCTCTGCTGGGACAATCTCCGCAGTCACAGTCTCTTGGCCAAAGAGCGAGAGCCCAGTTTGTGCAGGAACATCACGGACGCTCGGCATCGACACATTGAATACCGCCGCGAAAGCGTCGGTATCTTGAGGATTCGGCCACGGCAGTGCGCCTTTTTGTCGGAGCGCGTCAAGCCCCTTGCCGGTCTCACCGGTTGAACGTATGTAAACAGGCACCAGCCGCAGCTTGTCCAACTGCTCGGTGGCGCCAGCCCATGTTCCACCCTTGTTGAGATCAGAGTTCACAACCAATGAAGCATCGGCTAGCGCGTAGATGAGCTTGTTTCGCTGCATGGCGTTGCCAACGTTGAATCCGGCGCTGGGGTCGTAGGGCGAAATCAACACCAGCTGCCTGTCGATCAGCGGGTTGCGGTGCTCGCGGTTCATAGCCGCTTTCTCCAGGCTGTCCCCCAGCACGCCGCTCACCTTGCCGCCGGCTTCCAGCGCGCCGCGCATCGCGGCTTGGTCGATGCCTTTTGCGCCTCCGGAGACCAGCATCTTACCCGCCTTCGCGCTGAGACGCCCAATGGCCATCGTGTAATCGATCAACGCGTCATCGACATGGCGTGAACCCACGACAGCCAGACCGCCGCTTTCAAGGAGGGTGATGTCACCGCAGCCATACAACACGGCAGGTGCGTCCTCCCTTAAGCGCGTTTTCAAGCGGCGTGGATAATTCGCATCAGCGCGGCTCACGACCCAAATCGCACGCGCCTGCCAGCGCTCGATGACTTGGCTCAACAGGAAACCGCGCCCCAGCAATCGCTGCAATCGCCCCTCCTCGATAACAGGCTGGCAGGCGCGAAACAGTTCTGCCGCGTCCGGCGATAGCAGGTCTGCCGGCTGGCGCTGCATTTCTCGCAAGCGGCGGGCAAGTTGTTTGTACTCGCCATGGGAGAACAAGTCGGGTGAAGAAGTGCCATGTCCCGCGATCAAAGGCGCGGTCAGCAGCAGGATGGCTTGGGTATTCGGGGAAAGCGACGGGGTCATTGGTCGTGCCCCGCTTCCGCTAGGGCCAACGGCCAAACCTCGCCGCTGCCGTTCTCGCGCAATAGCCATGCAGATACAGCCAGTGTCCAGCGTGAGTCCACCATGTCATCGACCAGGAGCACCGGGCCATGCGGAACAGGCCGGCCGTTGAGAGCGAGTGAGCCGTCGATGTTGCGTGCTTGCTGTGTACTGTTTGCCATCGTTTTCTGTTCGGGCCGATTGTCGGTTTTTGCAAGTACCGTATGAAACGGCAGGTCAAGAGCTACAGCTAGGCGCTGCGCGAAATTCGGCACCAGATCTGGGTGACGCAACGACGGCACGCAGGTGACCCAGGTCGGTGCGGGTTGCGGATTCCACTCGTGAATCATCTTCACGCAAGCCGTGACCAGGTCGTCGGCAAAATGGCTGTCTTGGTACTTGCCTTGCCTGACGAGGCTACCCCAGCCAGCATCGCCCCAAATGCAGAGTGCTTTGCCGGGTTGGGCTTGCAGATTTCCAGGAATTCTTCCACTCACGTCGTATTGTGGCATTCCGCCGACGGGCCACTGAAGTCGGGGCTTGATTGGCAAGCTGGTACGCCGCAGGAAAGCAATCGCCGCCTGAACAAGAGTTGGATTGACGGCACTCGGCAGCGGAGGCAGTCCCGGTGGAGTCACTGTGCTTGGGTCACCATCGAGAGCGCTGATGAGAAAGGCCATATGGCCTACCTCAAGGCCGACGTACTCCTGCATTTGCTGTTGTTCGTTGCGTCGCATTGCGGTCAGTCGCTCAGCGCGTGCCCGAAATTCTTCACTCAGGTTCGCGGCGGTCAGTTGCCATTTGCTACCCTGCTTGGCGATTGGGGCCGGTGATTCAAGTGAGAGCAGCGCAATGGTTTTCTCGATGCGGCCCTTGCTGAGATTGACCTGCCCCAACAGTTCTGGAACCGACAGCCCGTTGGTGTTGGCCTCCAATGCATCGAGCACGTTGGCTACCTCATCGCGAGTTGGGAATGCGCTATTGATGAACCAATCTGTGATGTCAGTTTCTTCTTCGCCGCTGAGTAACACGCCATAGGCTGCATCCAACGCGCGTCCTGCACGCCCCACCTGCTGGTAGTAGGCAACGACGGAACCTGGCACCTGGTAATGGATAACGAAAGCGAGGTCGGGTTTGTCGTACCCCATGCCCAAAGCGGTTGTCGCAACTAGAGCTTTGACCTGATTGTCGAGCAGAGCCTGCTCGAGTCCTTCCCTACCGTCGCCAGTTTCGCCCGTGTAGGCCTCGACGTTTATCCCTTGGGTTTTCAGCCAATCGGCAACCTGATTCGCGTCACGGACGGTCAGCGTGTAGATGATGCCGTGACCTTGCAGCGTTGCGAGCTGTTCCGCCAGCCAGGCTAGCCGCTCCGCTTGACTGGGCATACGGATAGCTTGCAGGGCGAGTGATGTACGGTTGAGGTCACCACGCGACACATCCAGGTTAGGGCCAAGAACAGCGGTGAGATCGTCCATCACGCGGTTGTTGGCAGTGGCGGTGGTTGCCAATAGCCGCAGGTTAGCTGGCAAGGTCTTTACGATGCGCTCCAGCAACCGGTAATGCGGCCGGAAGTCGTGTCCCCAATCTGAAATACAATGGGCCTCATCAATCACCAGCATCGCAATCTGACCAGCAATGCCAGCTAAGACTTGCGTGCGGAAGTGCTCGTTCGCCAAGCGCTCAGGCGAAATCAAGAGAATGTCGATGTCACCCCGACCCAGTTTGGTCTCGACATGGGTCCATTCATTTTGGTTGTCTGAGTTGATCGTGGCTGCGCGAAGCCCCATGCGTTCTGCAGCCGCGATCTGGTTGCGCATCAAAGCCAGCAGCGGCGAGATCAATAAGGCGGGGCCGTTACCCGCCTCGCGCAGCAACTTGGTCGCAATGAAATAGACGAAGCTCTTGCCCCAACCGGTCTTCTGCACGACCAGCAGACGGCCACGACCTTCGACGATGTGGCGAATCGCATCTTCCTGTCGTCACGGAAGTCGGCATCAGCACGCCCCGAGCCAATACGGAGTAGTTCCAGTGCGCGTTGAGGATTATAGGTCATGTATAGGCCGCCCTCTGCTCGTTGGGTCGAGCTCCCAGTTGGTTTAGACCCGCCGTCAATCTCAGCTCCTCCCTGGTTTAACGCAGGCGAGAATTCGTCACCGCTTTACCATGCATGATCTTAGGCCAGTAATTTTCAAATTTAAAAGACGGGCTGTGTGACCCGATGTGGCACTGGGCGCACATCTGTTGCGGCGGCCAGGCTTTGTTGGCGACCGGCTTGCTGCCGCCGGAGTCGACGTGGGCGCGTGCGGCGCCGTGGCAGTTTTCGCATTGCACGTTGGTCAGGTGCGAAGTCAGGGACGCGTCGATGTAGCCGCCCGGTTTTTCGTAGCCGACGCTGTGGCAGCCGACGCAGTTGGGGTC
>JANLTU010000144.1:0-11175 GCA_031363085.1 Gammaproteobacteria bacterium | reverse complement strand
CGGCTAAAACCGACAGCAGGAGGGTCGCAAGAACCGCGCGCTTATCCGATCCAGTGTTGCTTTGGTACGTCAGCGGACAGTCCGAAACCCACCCTTCGAACAGGCCGCTGACGTTGAGAAACTCAATGAAGAACGGCAACTCCCGCAGCGGCGTGACCGCCGCTGCGGGATCCCATTCCACATGGATTCGGCCACCGAACGTATCCAGTGCGATCACCTGTTTCTGGCTGACCAACGCTTTACGTTTTGCTTCACCCCTCGGGTGAGTCCTCCCTAACCCAAATTTACGGCGAAATCCCAAGCGCCGCCTACGGTTAGCTTAGCAGAGCAAGTTTCAACTGCCGTTTTTAGGATGATCAATCCCGAATGATCAGCCTTGTAGGCTCATAACGTGACTTTTAATTTTCTTCCGCCGGTGATGGTAAATTGCTCGCGCTCATAAAATCGAAGCGTGTTGTTGAATTGCGGTAACGGCGGTGTGGTCACTTCGAGGCGCTGCCAGTTTTTTTCCACGCCAAACGCCTTGGCCGTGTCGATGAGCCTGTGGCCAACGCCGCTGGAGCGGTACTGTGGACGGACGTAAAATTCCGGTATCGTGCCGAATGCGCCTTCCGCGTACAGCGCATAACTTTCATACAGCGCGATAAATCCAAGCGCGTTGCCGTCTACACCATTGCGCGCCGCGAAGACCACGTATTTTTCGTTTTCGATAAATGCGCGCAGTCGGTGCGTGGTTTCCATCAGGTTGAAGTTGAAGGCGGGCACGCCGATGACCTTCATTATTTCGGTCAACAGCTCGCCGACCAGCACCGCAAGCACTGCTGCTGCATCGGATGTTGCGCGCTCAATCAGAATGTTCTGTGCCATGTACGCGGCTCTAATCGGGAGTTCCCGCGCGCGCGGGAACCACTTCAACCACCGCTTTCAAAACCACCGGCAGACCCTTGCGCAGCGAGCTTGCGCCCAACACCGAGCGTGCATGCACACCGCGCTGCTGAAATATATCCACCAGTACATCCGAGCAGCCGTCGAGCACTTTGGCGTGGTCCTCAAATTCGGGCGTCGAATTGACAAAACCCTGTACCTCGACCACGCGAGCGACCTGATCAAGCGAGCCGAGTTCGGCGCGTATCGTTGCTATCAAGTTCAGTGCGGCAGAACGCGCTAGGCGGTAGCCGTCTGCAGCGGTGAATTTCTGCCCGAGTTTGCCGCGTGGAAATTCGCCGTTTTCGGCGGCAGGCCCCTTGCCGGAAATGAACAGGAGATTGCCACTGCGCACCGCATTGGCATAATTTGCGGCCGGCGCACTCGCCGCAGGCAACGTAATCTTGAGCTCGCGTAGACGCTGTTCTGCACTCACAGTATTTACTCCCCCAAGACAAACACTCGTTGCCACCAGCGTTTGCGCTGCGCGGGCAATGGACCTTGCAGTTGTAAGTCTACGGGCGCATGTTTTGACATCACCCAGCCCGGCAAGGGCGGATGGTCGCTGTAGCCGCACGACACGCCAAGATTGTGCGGGTCGTAGATTTTTATGAAGCGCGGCTGCTGCGGTTCGTCGACATAGACCACGCCGCAATAATCTTCCTGATGATCGCGGCGCAGTAGTTGGTCGATCTGCGTGATGAAGCTTTCCACCTGCGCGGCGTTCGCCGGCGTGGTTGGCGGCGGTTCGCCGACGGCGTAGACATACCATTGCCCGCCAAGGTCGTTGCGCAATACGCGCCATAAATCGTCAAGCTGCGGCCAATGCAGCATGCCGGCAAAAGAACCGTTAAACGCGGTCAGAAATTCCTGCGCATTGGCCGTGGGTTGCGACATGGTGATACTCATATCAAAACGTGCTGTTCCAGAGAATTTGTTTAAGTAAGGTGTCAGTCGACACCAGGCGCTGCGCCAGTAACAAGGCGATTTTATGCATGACTTCGAAACCCGCCTTGGGATGCTGTTCGAGGTAGCGCATAAACTCTTTTCCGTTGATGCGAATCGCTTCAACCTCACCGCGACAACGCACCGTGGCCGTGCGCTTGCGGCGCGTGATCCAACTGATCTCACCGAAAATTTCCATGTCCTGTTTGGAAATCGCCACGTCATTGCTGACCGCTGCTGAACTACTCGATATCACTTCCACCGCACCCGAACACAGCACAAATACATCAAAATTTTCAGTTTCATTTTCGTGGATTAGCACCTCGCCGTCGTTGAGCAGCAGGCGCGTGGAAAATTTGGAAATCTCCTGCAGCGCGATGTATTCCATATCTTTGAACAGATAAGTATTGAGCAGTTGGCTAATCATGGGGCGCCGCCATCAAGGAGAGGTTGAAAAAGCATAGCACTTGCACCGGAAAAAACCTTATGCTCACGCTTATTGTCGACTGCGAACTTTTGTTCATGCCGGATGTTCAAAGGGACTGATTCGACTGCTTTACGGCGCTGTAGGTCATGAATAAAGCCTTACTCATCGGCAGTACCCTGCTCGCCACCGGCGTTGCCTTGGGCATGGGTGTGCAAGCCTTGCTGCGCGATGATCCACCCGCCGCTCCGGTGGTCGATACACGCACCGAGGTTGCGACAACCCCAAGCCCAATAGCCGCTGCACTCGCGCTGAATCTGGACGCGCGCAATCCGCCCGAAGCGCTGCAAAAAGAAATCGCCGCACGCCAGCAACTGGCGCAGACCGTGGCGCGGCTGGAAAAAGAATTACATGAGCTAAAAACCCAACTTGCCCCGCGCTCATTAGTCGAGAGCACGCCAACAATCACGCATGCCGCACCCGCCGCCGCAGCGCCACAACCGGACACGACCCAGACCAACGAGCCGGTGTTCGACGAAGATGCCTTGCGCGCGGCGGGCCTGAGCATGACTACCGTCAAACAAACCCGCGAGCGCCTCGAACAACTGGAAATGGATCGGCTGTTTCTGCGCGACCGCGCCATCCGCGAAGGCTGGATGGGTACGGTGCGTTACTCCAATGAAGTTGAAAAACTCGAAGGACGCAAGCAAGACATTAATAATTCGCTCGGCGACAGCGGCTACGATGCGTATCTGTACGCCACCAATCAATCCAATCGCGTGGTGATCCGCGAAATGTTACAGGGCTCGCCGGCCAAGGCTGCGGGCCTGTTGCCCGGCGATGTGGTGCTGAGCTACGGTGGCAAACGCATGTTTGCCACGCGTGACCTGCAAAACGCCACCACCGGTGGGCGCGCTGGTGAGTCGGTGGCGGTCGAAATTCTACGCAACGGGCAAGCCATGAACCTGTATATCCCGCGTGGCCCGCTGGGCGTGTATCTGGATGCAGACAGCGCCAAACCTTGAAATCCGGCCTCGTAAAAAAGTTGGTCACTTACGCTTAATCCTAGCCCGTCAAACACAGACAACCTTCGCGGGTTAGGGTAGTGCGGTGCCGTTGTGCGTCGGGTGGCGTTGCAGGTCGCTTCCACTTTGCACAGCTAGCGAGGGGGCGAGATCGGAATAGCTCGCTTTCCTCCCACTTGCGTCTTAACCTGCGCTGCGCAGGAAGTGCATAAGTGCTGTAGAGCGCATGTACTTATTTTAAGTGGCGACTCAACATGTCGCGCTGCTTATGTTGTTCAACTGCTGTTTTTTTTGATAATTCCTTGAGGAGAAAAATCATGGCCGACCCCGTAATTGCACAGAAGTCCCCCTATATGGTAGAGCTCGAAGCCGGCAAGTATTTTTGGTGCGCGTGCGGTAAATCTGCCAAACAGCCGTTTTGCGACGGCTCGCACAAGGGGAGTGAATTCAGCCCGGTGCCGTTTGAGTTGGCTGAAAAAACCAAGCTGGCGTTGTGCGGTTGCAAGCGCAGCGGCAACAAGCCGCGTTGCGATGGAACGCACAACAAGATTTAGCAAGGCGGTTTTTTTAGTGATTCGTTGTTGCGGTTATCCTTGCGCTCTTGCGGCGTCCCTCTCTGGATATAAAAAAGGGCGCATCCTGCGCCCTTTTTATTTTTATCTAAAACCAACTTACAAGTTGTAACCGCGCTCGTTGTGCGACGCGAGGTCCAAGCCTTCGGTTTCTTGCTCTTCAGTAACGCGCAAGCCGACCAGGGCATCCACGATCTTAAGGATGATGTAGGTCACGATGCTGGTGTAAATCACGGTGACCATGATGGCTTTGAATTGAATCGCCACTTGGGCGCTAATGGACGTGACGCCAGCTCCCAAGCCCCCGCCACCCAGTGCTAAATCAGCGAACACGCCTGTGAGAAGGGCGCCGATGATGCCGCCGATGGCATGTACACCGAACACGTCTAACGAATCATCGTATCCCATGGCGCGTTTTAGTTTTGAAGATGCCAGGAAACATCCGACCCCTGCTGCCAAGCCGATGATTAGCGCGCCCATTGGGCCGGCGGTACCCGAAGCCGGTGTGATGGCGACCAAGCCGGCGACCGCACCGGAGGCGATGCCCAAGACGCTGGGTTTGCCATGCATCAGCCATTCGCTGAACATCCAGGCGAGAGCGGCGGCGGCGGTTGCGATTTGTGTGACGGCCATAGCCATACCGGCCGAACCGTTGGCAGCGACAGCACTACCCGCATTGAAACCAAACCAGCCGACCCACAACATAGCGGCGCCGATGAGTGTCATGGTCACATTATGCGGAGGCATCGCGGTGGTGGGGAAGCCTTTGCGTTTGCCCATCACCAGTGCTGCAACTAAGCCTGCGATGCCGGCGTTGATATGTACTACGGTACCGCCAGCGAAGTCGAGTACGCTCCAGTCCCACATCAGGCCGCCGTCGCCGCTCCAGACCATGTGCGCGATGGGGGCGTAGACCACGATCAGCCACGCGCCCATAAACCACATCATCGCGGAAAACTTCATGCGCTCCGCAAACGCGCCGACGATCAACGCCGGGGTGATGATGGCGAAGGTCATCTGGAACGTCATGAACACGGTTTCAGGTACGTTCAGCACTAAACTGTCACGACCCACGCCCGACAGAAACGCTTTGCCGAATCCGCCGATGAACGAATTAAAGTTGATGGTGCCTTTGGCCATGCCGGTGGTGTCGAACGCCAAGCTATAACCCAGCAGCGCCCACAACACCGTCACCAGTGCGGTGATGGCGAAGCATTGCATCAGCACCGACAGCACGTTTTTGGAGCGCACCATGCCGCCGTAAAACAACGCCAGTCCCGGGATGGTCATGAACAGCACCAGCGCGGTGGCGGTCAACATCCACGCTGTGTCGCCGGAATTCAGCGTCGGTTTCGCCGCCTCAGGTGCGGCGGCCGGTACTACGGGTGCTGCGGCCGTCGAAGCGGCTGCCGGGGCCGCCTCTTCGGCATAAGTTATGGGAGCAAACCATGCGTACAGCGAGAGGACAACAACAGACAGAAAACTGTGTAATCTGAAATCACGCATCGTGAGATTCTCCTAGTGAGCTTACAGTGCTTCGGGACCGGACTCGCCGGTACGGATGCGAATGACCTGATCAATAGTGTAGACAAAGATCTTGCCGTCGCCGATTTTACCGGTCTTTGCGGCCCTGCTGATGGCCTCGACAATTTGATCTACTTGGTCTTCGCGTACCGCGACGTCGAGTTTAACCTTCGGCAAAAAATCCACCACGTATTCGGCACCGCGATACAGCTCGGTGTGGCCTTTTTGTCGGCCGAAGCCCTTGACTTCAGTCACAGTCATGCCCTGCACGCCGATCTCGGACAGTGCTTCCCGCACGTCGTCGAGTTTGAATGGCTTGATGATCGCTGAGATGAGCTTCATCGCAGATTACCTCCTCCTGAATAAATACGGTTGGTTAAGAGGCCGTTGCCGGCGCCCTTGCGTTACCCGAATGAGCAACGACTTACGGGCGGTTTTGCAGTGCCTGTGCCATGCGTTGTTTTTATTTAATATTAGGGACTTAAGCTACAGTGCCAACAGTATGCGCAGGCTGCACGCACCAGGATGGCAGCCGCAGCCGGTTCGACGCACTTTCTTAGTGCGGCAACACGCCGCAGGGGCAAGCGGTGGGGTGCTACACTTCAGCGGATGGCAAACCCGCTTGGAGCTGCACGATGAACGCTGGAAAACTTGATGAATTGGCGCGCAAATTGATCGACGCGCTGCCCGGTGGTATGCGCGAATTACGCGCCGATGTAGAAAAGAATTTTCGCAGCGCGTTGCACAGCGGCTTCGCCAAAATGGATCTGGTGACGCGCGAGGAATTCGACGTGCAGGCCGCCGTGCTGGCACGCACCCGCGCTAAAGTCGAGAGCCTGGAAAAACAGGTCGCCGCGCTGGAAGCCGCACACAAAGGTTAATTGGTATGTCGCTGGCCATCGTATTCAGTCGCGCCTTAGTCGGGGTGAGTGCGCCACTGGTGACGGTCGAAGCGCATTTGTCCAATGGCCTGCCGAATTTCTCGATTGTCGGCTTGCCGGAAACGGCGGTGAAAGAAAGTAAAGACCGGGTCCGGGGCGCCATCATCAACTCGCAGTTCGATTTTTTCCCCCGCCGCATCACTATTAATCTGGCGCCTGCCGATTTGCCCAAAGAAGGCGGGCGGTTCGATTTACCCATCGCCCTCGGGGTGTTGGCCGCCGCCGGTCAACTGCCCGGTAACGTGTTGGCCGATTACGAATTTCTCGGTGAGCTGGCGCTCAGCGGCGAGTTACGCGCGGTGCGTGGCGTGTTGCCGGTAGCACTGCAAACGCGCACCGCCGGGCGTACCTTGATCGTACCGGAAGCCAATGTCGCTGAGGCCGCACTGGTCGGCGGGATGCGCGTGTTAGGCGCCAGAACTTTACTTGAAGTGTGCGCTCATATTTGCGGTCGCACGCAACTTGCGGCCGTGGCGGCGCCGAGCATGCCGCCGGAAGACCGGCTTGAAGCTGATCTTGCCGACGTGCGCGGCCAACAGCATGCCAAGCGCGCGCTGGAAATCGCCGCTGCTGGTGGCCACAGCTTATTGATGATCGGGCCGCCCGGCACCGGTAAAAGCATGCTCGCCAGCCGCTTGCCTGGAATACTGCCGAGCATGACTGATCAAGAAGCGCTCGAAGCAGCCGTGATCGCCTCGATCAGCGACCAGGGCTTCACTCCAGCGCGCTTTCGCAAGCGTAATTTTCGCACGCCGCACCACACCGCATCGGGCGTCGCCTTGGTGGGTGGCGGCAGTAATCCACGTCCCGGTGAAATTTCGCTGGCGCATCACGGTGTGATGTTTCTCGACGAGCTGCCTGAGTTCGACCGGCGCGTGCTGGAGGTGCTGCGCGAGCCGCTGGAGTCCGGCACCATTACCATCTCGCGTGCGGCGCGCCAGGCGGAATTTCCGGCACGCTTTCAGTTGATCGCCGCGATGAACCCGTGCCCCTGCGGCTATTTCGGACATCCCAGTGGCCGCTGTCACTGCACCGGCGAGCAGGTGCAACGTTATCGCGCCCGCATTTCGGGGCCATTACTTGATAGAATTGACATGCATATTGAAGTCGCCAGCGTGGCGCGTGAAGCGTTGCGTGCGCAGCCCACCGATGTGCCGGCCGAAGGCAGCTTGGAGGTGCGTGCTCGGGTAGAAAGAGCCAGAGAAAGACAAATACAGCGCAGCGGCGTCACCAATGCAGCGCTGAGTAATCGGCAGGTGGAAAAAGTATGCATGCTGCCGCCCGAGGGGCAGGTGCTGGTGGAGCAGGCAATGGAAAAACTGGGTCTGTCGGCGCGCGCCTATCACCGCATTCTCAAAGTGGCGCGCACTATTGCAGATTTGGCGGGTGTGGAGTCAATTCAAGTGGCGCATCTGTCCGAAGCCATTTCTTACCGGCGGCTGGATCGCGCCAAATAAAAGCAAACAGCGGATTTCAAAACTAAAACCCGCCTGTCGCATTACGAAATATGATTGCTGGCTTCCAACTCGCGCGCCGGATTGGGCTGCTCGTTCTTGAGTTGTTCGTAGCGTTGTTGCGCCGCCTCTAACTGCTCGTTGAGTGCGTTGAGTAATTCCTGTTTATAGTGAATCTCTTGCGTGCGTTGTTGGCGTTTGCTGACTAAGCGAAAATCCGCGAGTGCGTCATCGCTGCCCTGATCGGCTGCTTTGCGCAACCACATCAATGCTTCGGCGCGATTTTGTGCAACGCCTTTGCCCATCTCATACATCCAGCCGAGAAAATTTTGCGCGCGCGCATAGCCTTGTTGCGCCGAAAGTGTGTACCACTTCACAGCTTCTTCACTGTTCGCTGTTACTGCGATTCCGAATTCGTACATATAGGCTAAATTAAACTGGGCGCGTGAATGGCCGCTATTCGCCATAGTTTGCCATGTCTCCAAGGCAACGTCGTATTGCCCGACGGTATAGGCGAGCATGCCGTCATCGTAGCGATCAGCCTGTGCACCGGGTGGAACCAAGCTCAGCAGAAGAAATGCAAAAATTACCGGATAAAATCGTCGTGGGTAGTGCATGGTGGAATCCTCAAATGTGCAACTCTAGGCTTTGTTTAATATTCGGCGCGGGTTTAATAAACGTGAGCGCGCCTTCGAACCGCAACAGAAAAAAATGCGGTAATGCGGCGCAGATTAGGGGGAAAGTGTGAACAACATCGCAAGTACGAATCCGATCCGCACCTTTCCGGAAGGGCGTATCTACGCCACGCCGGCGGATGTGTGTACGGCGATGGCGCACGAGTGGATGTTATTGGCACAGCAAGCAATTGAAGCGCGCGGTGCGTTTCACGTCGCCCTGTCGGGAGGCACGACCCCGCGTCAGTTGTACGAGCGTCTCGCCGCGCCGGATTACGCATTTCGTCTGGAGTGGAATCGCACCTTTGTCTATTTCGGTGACGAGCGTGCAGTGTGGCCGCATGACCCACAAAGCAACTACCGCATGGCGAGCGAAGCCTTGCTTGCGCGCGTGAGCATCCCGCCGGCGCAAGTGTTTCGCATTAACGCCGAGCGTGCCGACTTGAAAAAAGTCGCCATGGATTATTCCCGCCTGCTGGCGATGACGTTGCCGCTGGCGCCCAATGGCATGCCGCAATTTGATCTACTATTACTGGGCATGGGCGATGACGGCCACGTGGCATCGCTGTTCCCCGGCACGGAAGCGATGCATGAGCAGCGCAAGCTGGTCATGCCGGTGTATGTCGAACACCTGAACAGTTGGCGCGTGAGCTTGACATTTAACGTGATCAACCACGCGCGACATGTGTTGCTGCTGGCATGCGGTAAATCCAAAGCCGCGATGGTACGTCGGGTACTGCGTGAGCCGCCCGGTGCAGAACCCTTGCCGGTGCAGTGCGTCATGCCGGTGGGCGGTGCATTGGAATGGCGTCTGGATCAGGCCGCTGCCGCGCTGTTGAAGTAGTTTCCGCGAACAACCGATGGTTCATCTAGACAGTGAGGATGGCGCATGAGAGTGCTCGCGGGTGATATCGGCGGTACTAAAACGCTGCTGCAAATCGCGGAGATTTTTCCGAACACCGTGCGCGTGCTGTTCGAGCAAAGTTATGAGAGTCGGCGCTATCCGGAATTTTTGCCGCTGGTGAAAGAATTTTTGAAAAGCGCTACCGCGCATACCGACCTGATCCTTGCCAGCGCCTGTTTCGGCGTGGCCGGACCGGTCACGCAGCGCGAGGCACGCACCACCAATCTGCCGTGGCGCATTGAAGTCGATGCCTGTGTGCGCGAGCTGAAAATCAATACCATTGCCTTGATTAACGACTTCCAAGCAGTGGGCTACGGTATCGACGGATTGGACGACGACGATGTCGTCAGCTTACAGGCCGGTGTCGAACAGCCGGAAGGAGTGCGCGTGGTGATCGGTGCCGGCACCGGCCTGGGTGAGGGTCTGCTGGTGTGGAACGGCGAGCGTTATGACATTTTTCCTTCGGAAGGCGGGCACGTGGACTTCGGCCCCACCGACGACATCCAATTGGAGTTGTACCAACACCTGCGCGCGCGCTTTGGTCGCGTGACCTACGAACGCGTGGTTTCGGGGCCAGGGCTTGAAAATATCTACGGGTTCCTGCGCGAACGCAATCCGCGCGCCGAATCGCCGCAATTAAAAGCCGCGCTGAGCAGTGGCGACGCGGCCGCCGCCATCAGCCAATTCGCAACCGAACACAACGATGCGTTGGCCAGCCAGGCGCTGGAAATTTTTTGCAACGCCTACGGTGCCCAAGCCGGCAACCTCGCACTGACCTGCCTGCCCACCGGCGGGGTGTACATCGCCGGTGGCATTGCCCCAAAGATTATTGAAAAACTCAAGTCTGGCACCTTTATGCAGGCGTTCAAAAATAAAGGGCGTATGCAATCCTTGCTCGAAGCGATGCCGGTGCGTGTGATCGTCAATCCCAAGGTGGGGTTGATCGGCGCCGCGTTGATGGCGGCGCGGATTTCGGGAAGGCAGTAGGCGGTAAAGAGCACCCGCTCAGTTTTATTTTCATCCATCGCATTGGCGTTGTACAACCCGTGACACTAATTCAACTGAATATGTACGGGAGCAGACGCGTTGATGGTATTTCCATCTGCGTCGGTTTTGATGAGCAAGATTTCATTGACGCACGCGTGTAGCCAAAGTCGAAGATCGGCCGATTCACGAGCAAACGCGCGCGGCTGTCATCAAGATAGCCACCGCCGCTGCTTGGATCGACGGTTTCGGCGCTGATGTCAAGATAAGCACGGGTTGCGTAATGCCCGCCGCTTTCAAGCTGGCGGGCTTGCACCAGAGCAAGCTCAGCACGCGCGAAATCAAGGTCGGGATGCGACTCGTCTGCCAGCGCCAGTGCCTGTTCCAAGGTGAGCGGATTGGGCAACGGCGTGCTGCTCGTGGTAGCCGTGAATGCCATCCACGCCACAGCGATGACGAGCCCGCGCAGCGCGAAGAGGTTGCTCACGTCATGGCCCCTTTTGAGCGGCCGCCAAACGTTCGGCTTTGTAGCGCGTGAAGTTTCTGGTTTTGTAGCCGCCGCTTGCGACGAATTCACCGAGCCACAAAAGCTCGTCCACGCCGCGCGTCGCCCCGGTGTAGCGCGTCACGGCATGACCCTCAAGATCGAAAAACATAAAGACCGGCGTCGCGCGCACCCGATGCAGTTTGAAGGCGAAGTCTTTTTCCGCCATCTCGGTGCCATCGAAATCGTTCATTAAGGTGTCGCCGCGCGTATCGATATGCAGCAGCCAAAACCGGCTCCGATAATATTCCTGCACCGTG
>JANLTU010000133.1:0-9573 GCA_031363085.1 Gammaproteobacteria bacterium | reverse complement strand
CCACCCATCCGCCGTTGGTAAACAAGTCGTCGATCCATTCACGCTCCGGCGGCGTGCAGCCGGAATTTTTCTGATTGCCTTTGAAGTTACGGATGTCGATCTCGCGGTGCACCGTATTCCAGTCGCCGCAGATGATGTAGTTGCGGCCGCCGCGCCGCAAGCGCGTGAGTTCGGTTTTCATCTGCTCCATGAAGCGCAGTTTTTCTGCATGCTTCTCGGGGCTCGCCGAACCCGACGGCAAATAAAACGACGCGACGCTCAAGCTACCAAAATCTGCCTGAATATAGCGCCCCTCGTTGTCGCAGCGCTCCCAGCCCAGGCCGGTGGAAACCTGATCCGGCTTGCGCCGACTGTAAATCGCCACGCCGCTGTAGCCTTTCTTTGCCGCATCGAAGTAATGGCAGTGATACCCAGCGGGATAATACGGATCGGGATCGAGCTGATGCTCCTGCGCCTTGGTTTCCTGAATACAGATCATGTCGGCGTTTTGCGCGCGCAACCAGTCAAAAAAGCCTTTTTTTGCAGCGGAACGGATGCCGTTCAGATTGGCGGTGATGATACGCATAGGGGGCGTAGACGCAATTCTGTCTACCGTAGTCCTCGTTTGGCTTTGTACAATGTCCGCCATTCTAAACAATGCGGCGGCAACACACATGCAAAACTACCAACGTGAATTTCTGGACTTCGCCATCGCACGCGGCGTGCTGCGCTTTGGCGAGTTCACCTTGAAGTCCGGCCGTAACAGCCCGTATTTTTTTAACGCGGGTTTGTTCAACAGCGGTGAGAGTCTGGCGCGGCTCGGGCGCAATTATGCAGCGGCGCTGGAAGCTTCCGGCATAGCCTACGACATGCTGTTCGGCCCAGCCTACAAAGGCATTCCGTTGGCGGCGGCGGTGAGCATCGCGCTCGCCGACCAGCATGGCAAAGACGTGCCGTATGCCTTCAATCGCAAAGAAGCCAAAGATCACGGCGAAGGCGGCATGATCGTCGGTGCGCCGCTCAAGGGCCGAGTTTTAATTGTCGACGACGTGATTTCCGCCGGCACCTCGGTGCGCGAATCGGTGGAAATCATCACCGCCAGCGGCGCAACCCTGGCCGGCGTGGCGATTGCGCTGGACCGTCAGGAACGCGGCAGTGGCAGCCAGTCCGCGATCCAAGAAGTGCAAGCGTCGCTGCACGTGCCGGTGGTTAACATTGTCGACCTCGACGCACTGCTCGAATATTTGTCGGCGCAACCGGCGCTGGCCGCGAGCGTCGCGGCGATCAAGGCGTACCGCGCGCAGTATGGTGCGATGGGTTAGCCACGTCCCTTTATGATACCCCTCACCCCAACCCTCTCCCTCAGGGAGCTGTCTCTTGATTACAATTCAGCCTGTGCGAGCTTGCTCATTCAAGGCGCTCCTGCAAGCGAAACCAACCGTGCCACATCGTGTCCCATCCCGGACACCCGGTGCGCTTGGTGTCCGTGAACCCACCCAGCTTCGCAACCGCCAAGCACGCCCAGCGCATCGAGGGCGCCGTCGAAGGTGGCGTGCTGCGTTGGGTTGAATACCCACAATACCCTTCCACTCGTCTTCGCTGAGGATCGTTGTGATAATCCTCGATGCGCCAGCGTAGCTCGTAGTCGCGCACCACCTGCCGTGCTTCTTCCGCGCTGCCCACCGGTTCGGTCGACGCAGATGGACTTTGGCCTGGCGCGCTTTGCGCCGCACACGGAAGTGCAAGTGCCGCGAAGCGCATGGATGCGCGAGAGCGGTCGGCCGCCGCGCTGCACCACGTTTACCGTATAACGACTCAACTCCACCGCATCACGCGCCAGCGTCGCAAACAACTTTTCCTCGTCGTGCAAAACCCGTCGATCCCCTTGGCTCGGATCACGAAGCGCTGCGCGTGCTGCAACTTGTAGTTCAGGTATTCGTACACGTCGGATTCCCGATCACACACCGCAATCGTGCGCGCCATCGTGGTGCCCAGGCACTCGGCCGTACGCCGCGACGCCTGCTCCCACTTGTGGCTTTCCTTGTCTTCATAGGCGCGCTGTTTACGCGCATGTTTCTTGCCGTACTCTTTGCGCGCTCGACACCCATGGCTTTGCTCGATCAGCCCCACGGTGGTTTCAGAAGCGGCGTCCAGCAGCAGCACCGAATGCAACTGAAAACCTCGGCGCTTCGCGTCCTTTTGGCTGCCCGTCACCCCAAGCTCTTCTGCCACCGCAGGTGTATAACTCACACTGGTGGTGTCTTCCACCGCCCGCAGCACGGCGTAGTCCTGCGCCTGTGGGGCAACTTCGGCAACGCCGCCCGCCCGAATCGCTTCGGGCTTGACATCGTCGTTGCGCAGCAAGCGATAACCTCCCAGCAACGCCGCGTCATCCCCCTGACAACTCTTCGACAGCAACTTCCCCGTCTGCTTCAACATCACCGCCGCCACGCTCACCAAACCCACCGTGCGCCGCGCGTCGCCCAGTTCACACTCGCCAAACATCTGTCGTGACCACTCCAACTCGCCCTTTGCTACCATCGCCTCCATTCACTCGTTTCGCCTCAGGTCACTACAAGGTAGTTAGCAGATGAGATGTGATCAAGAGACAGCACCAGCACGCCGCATATTCATCATGCGAATGCGCTGACGCTGGAGTGGAACGAGGTGTTACCGGCCGAGCGCGCGCGTTATGTGCTTGGCAATCCGCCGTTTGTGGGCGCCAAGTACATGAACGACACGCAGCGCGAGGAAACGCGCAAAGTGTTCGAAGGCATCGACAGCGGTGGCCTGCTGGATTACGTCGCCGCGTGGTACGTCAAAGCCGCCAACTTATCTGAAGCATTCCTGTGGGAGCGCCGCCCCCGGCGCGATGACGCCGTTTGAAAGAGCGAATCGCGGCGAGGGCGCCGCTCCCACAACAACACGCGCCGCCTTCGTCTCCACCAACAGCATCGCCCAAGGTGAGCAAGTCGGCGTGTTGTGGGGTTGGCTGCTCGCGCAAGACATCCACATTCACTTCGCGCACCGCACCTTCCAGTGGACCAACGAAGCGCGCGGCATGGCGGCGGTGCATTGCGTCATCATCGGCTTCGGCGCGTTCGATGTCGAAAAGAAAACTATTTACGAATACGAAGATATTCGCGGTGAACCACATGCGGTAGTGGTAGCGAATATCAATCCGTATCTGGTGGATGCACCGGATGTGGTGCTCCCGCGTCGCTCAACGCCGATTTGCAACGTGCCGGAGATTGGCATCGGTAACAAACCCATCGACGACGGCAATTATCTTTTCACCACCGAAGATCGAGATGAGTTTCTCAAGCGGGAGCCAAAGGCCGCGAAGTACTTCCGCCGTTGGTTGGGTGCGGATGAATTCCTGAATGGTTACGAACGCTGCTGTTTGTGGTTGGGCGATTGTGCGCCCAACGAATTGCGCCAAATGCCGGAAGCAATGGCACGAGTAGAAGCGGTCATGCGTTCTCGTTTGGTAAGCAGGAGCGCGCCCACCCGCAAGTTGGCAGAAACGCCGACACGGTTTCATGTTGAGAACATGCCCACAGGCAACTACATCATCATTCCCGAAGTGTCTTCCGAACGGCGCCACTTCATCCCTATCGGCTTCGAGTCGCCAGAAACGTTATGCAGCAATCTGGTGAAGATCGTTCCCAACGCCAGCTCTTACCACTTCGGTGTGCTGTCCTCGACCATGCACAACGCTTGGATGCGCTATGTGGCAGGGCGACTGAAAAGTGATTTCCGTTATTCATCAAGCATCGTCTACAACAACTTCCCCTGGCCCGATGAGTCCAGCGACCCACAGCGCGAAAAAATCGAAGCCGCTGCCCAAGCCGTGCTCGACGCCCGCGCGCAATTCCCCGACGCCACACTCGCCGATCTCTACGACCCGCTCACCATGCCGCCCGTTCTGGTGAAAGCCCACCAAAAACTCGACACCGCCGTCGACGCCGCTTACGGCAAGAAAACCTTCAAGAACGACGCCGAGCGCGTCGCCTTCCTGTTTGACCTGTATCGCAAATACACCACGCTGCTGCCGGAGCCGGTGAAGCCCAAACGCGCGTCCAGACCGCGTCGATTTGCAACGAAGGAAGGGCATGAAACGTAACTGGGACACCATTCGCGAGATACTCATTCGTCTGGAAGAGATACCGCCAGAAAAGGACTGCCTGCAATTGACGGACTTTCCTTCGGACAGAGCTTATGAGTATTCGTATCATGCCGAGCTTCTGATTGAGGCGGGGTTAATCGATGGCCAGATGTGCAAAACAATCGGGCCACAGGCCAATGGTTTTCTCGCGATGAGGATGACGTGGGAGGGGCATGAATTTCTTGATGCGATCCGAAGCGACACTGTTTGGAGAAAAGCGAAGGACTCGTTTGTTAAGGGGGGTCTGTCCATGACGTTTGACTTGGTAAAGTCCGTGGCCAAAGACATCGCCGTTGGCTATTTGAAATCGACAGTTGGTGGCGCGTAGGAAAAGTAGGGCGTTCCACGCACGAATGATTTGGTGTGCGCGGCGCCCTACGAGACTGGCGAATTGGAAAGGAATTATGAAAAATGGATTCAAAAGCGATAAGGATTCGATATAACGCTTGAGATCGCCGAAATCCTCCGGCGTTCAGACCAATCAATTGTACTTCCCGCTTGCTCAATTTTTCGTTGGTGAGTCTTGTTCTCCGGGGTTTTCAAAGAGCTGACCTTGCCGGTATTGCGAAGGCAATGACTGAGAGTACAAGCCGTGGCATACCCGAATTCCGAACCTCTCAAGGATGGGGCCGTTCTTGGCGATACGTCCGTCAAGCGTAATCAGTTCGTCGCATTTGAAATGAAGCGCGGAGGCTACGTGGATTGCATCGACGCCCTTGAGACTGACCCCGTGAATCCAGCGTAAATCGCGTGCGCGTTCAAGAATGTTGAGTGTGGGCTGAACCAGAACGATGCCGCCTTTCCCGGATGTGAGCAGTCCCATAAAAAACGGCTTCGCCTGCTCCAGTTTTTTCTGGTCTTTAACGTGAGTACATTCGGCAATACTCAGCCCGGATGTGTACAGATTGATGTGCTCCGCTTGCGCGGCCCGAATCATTTGCTGCACATACCATGCGCTCTTCTCTAACTCACTATCGAGACCCACTCCGACTTTGACTTTTACAAGATCGATGATCGGCGTGGCGTCGAGATAAATGCGAGGCTTGGCGTTATTCACGAAGTTGCTCCACAAACTCTTCCGTCGTTAAGGCGCCAGTGTAGTCTGGAATAGTGCCCAGGAATTTCTCGAAATCGTTTTTGGAAAAATCGGGGGCAAGGCGAAAATCTTCCACATCAATCTCCCGAGTTTCTCCGGTGTTGGCGTCTTCGCGGATGCGCCCTTCCACAAACACAACCGCCGTCCGATCATTTAGCAATTCGACGGCAGTCTTGTACATGTCGGTGCGGAAGAAGCACTTCACGAGCTGCTGGGTCGCAAGCTCTCGGACGCGAAGATACGGGCGTTTACGTTCCTTGAAGAAGGCATCGACAATGCCCTGGATTTCGCCGTAGGCACCGCGATCAATTACGCCGCCGGAAACAAGCGCTTCTTCATGGCGCGCAAGTTCGTACCATAAGTCCGGTATAGCTCCGCCATCGCGGTACACCCCAAAGCGAACTTTCTCATCGGGATCGATAGGCGCCGCGATGTGGAGATACTGGCGGCGTGTTTCCGGACGAATTTTAAATGTAAGTTCCGGGTCGTCCAACGTCTCCCCCATAATCAATCGAAGAGCGCGGCGTCCAATTTCCGCGCGCGCCTCGCCGACATCGTTCGCCAGGCGGCAATCGTAATCCACGGAGTTGTTTTCGAAATTCTCGGCGAGCCATACCGGTTCGCTCTCCGTAAGCTGTAGGTCGTCGGAAAGCATGTTCAAAAACTTAACCGTTTCCGCACAAATAGTAGCGAGCTTACCGAGTGGCATTCCGATTCGGCCCTTGTTCAACTCCACTCTTATTCGTAACGTCGCCATAAATACACCTGTTCAAATAGGAGGCCGTTTCGTTAATGGGACACCAAAGCTGTTTTCCCAGTTCGGACATGTAAATCCCACGCCTAACTTTAGCTCATCTTGCCGATTTTAGCGGCGGTAATAGTTCCAGCTGCGTATGGATCGGAAACGGCGTGGGATTCGTGGTGTACGTCACCCTCCGATCAACGTGCCGACACCCTGATCGGTGAAAATCTCCAGCATCACAGCATGCGGCACACGGCCGTCGACGATGTGGCAGGCGCGCACGCCGCTGGCGACGGCATCAAGGGCGTAGTTCACTTTGGGCAGCATGCCGCCGCTGATGGTGCCGTCGGCGATCAATGCGCGCGCTTGTTTGGCCGAGAGTTTGCGCAGCAGTTGGCCGTGTTGGTCGAGCACGCCGCTGGTGTTGGTGAGCAGCATGAGTTTTTCGGCTTGCAGGGTGTTGGCAAGTTTACTGGCGACCACGTCGGCGTTGATGTTGTAGGTCTGGCCGTCATCGCCGACACCGATCGGCGCAATCACCGGAATGAAATCGCCACGGTCGAGCAGCTCGACAATTTTCGGATCGATCTGGTGCACTTCGCCGACGTGCCCGATGTCGATAATTTCAGGCGGCAGCTTTTCGTCTGCGGATAATTTGGTGAGCAGCATTTTGTGCGCGCGGATCAGGCCGCCGTCTTTGCCGGTCAGGCCCACCGCTTTGCCGCCCTGCTGGTTGATGAGGTTGACGATGTCTTTGTTGACCAAGCCGCCCAGCACCATCTCGACCACGTCCATGGTTTCTTGGTCGGTGACGCGCATGCCCTGCACGAATTCGCTTTTTTTGCCCATGCGCTCCAGCAGCTTGCCGATTTGCGGGCCGCCGCCGTGCACCACGACCGGGTTCATGCCGACCAGTTTCATCAACACCACGTCGCGCGCGAAGCTTTGCTTCAAGGCTTCGTCGACCATGGCGTTGCCGCCGTATTTAATGACTAAAGTTTTACCGGCGAAACGTTGAATATAGGGCAGCGCCTCGGTCAGAACTTTGGCGATGTTTAATGCGTTACTGGTGTCCATGGAAGTGTCGTCGCGCTGGGAAACCTGCGCCGCATTATACGGGGAAACCTTCAAGAACCCGTAACGGCCGACGATAAAGCAACTATGAGTAACCCGGAGCTGTACAGCGAGCTGTACGCAACGCTTTGTGCCTCGCTAAGGCCGCTTCCCGACAAGCCTGAAGAAACACCATTAAGCTGCCTGTATGCATTGTGGCACACCGCTGCCGGGCACGCGGTGTCTGCTGCTACTGCGCTCACGCGTTCATTGGCGGTCCTCGACCACCACGCCGAACACAAGCTCAGGGCGCTGGTCGCTGCGCGATTAAATAACAAACCACTCGCGTACCTGACCGGTCGGCAACAGTTTATGGGGGTCGATTTGATCGCGTCGCCGCAAGCGGTGATTCCGCGCAAAGACACCGAAACGCTGGCAAAAACGGTGCTGAACTTAATCAATAAGAGTTATGTTCCAGGCCGTGACTTCATCGTTGTTGATGTGTTCACCGGCTCAGGCAATATTCCGTTATTTCTCGCCAAGCTTGCCCCGGGTCCAAAATATTATGGCTGTGACCTGTCTACTGACGCCATCGAGCTGGCCAGGAAGAACGCCGAACATTTAGATGTAGGTGAGCATGTCGTGTTCATGAGTGGCGATATGTTTGCTCCGTTCGGTGCCGCTGAGTTTCACGGCTGCGTCGATATCGTATGCGGCGCCCCACCGTTTATTTCCAGCAGTAAAGTCCCAGCCATGCCAAGTGAAATTTCCCAGCACGAACCGGTGCTGGCATTTGACGCCGGGCCGTATGGGGTGTCGTTGTTCGTCCGGTTAATCGAAGATGCGCCACAACTGTTGAAGCCCGGTGGCTGGTTGTGTTTCGAAGTGGGCCTAGGGCAGGGTGCCGCAATGCTGCGACGGTTAGACAAGAATCCATTTTTTGTTAACGCGCAATCGTTCTGTGACGAGAAAGGCGACCTGCGTGTCGTTGTCGCGCAGAAAAAATCACCCTTCCATTCTGTTATATAGCGAAGAATGTAGCGAAGAGTCGAAGTAGCTCGCCGAAATCCCCCTGTGTTAGACTGACCCGCTTTTTTAATACGCCCATATAACCACTCGCCAAGTATAACGGCTCGTCCGCTGAGGTCTGTTCCCCGTCATGTTGCAAGTCCGCGATTTGGAGTGTCGGCGCGGCGATACGTCGCTGTTTACGGCCATGAATTTTGAACTAGGCGCCGGCCAGTTGATGCACGTGAAAGGCTCCAACGGCAGCGGCAAAACCAGTCTGATGCGGATTGTGTGCGGCTTGTTTGAGCCGGCTGCCGGCACGGTGACGTGGCGCGGAGAAAACATTCGTGAACTGCGCGACGAATTCAATCGCGAGCTGACCTACATTGGCCATCTCAATGGCATCAAGGACGAGCTCACCGCTGTGGAAAATCTCACCATTTACGCACGCTTCGCCGGCTTGGGCGTCGATGAGCCACGCATCCGCAATGCGTTACACCAGATGGGATTAAAAGGACGCTCCGACTTGCCCAGCAAAGTCTTGTCACAAGGGCAAAAGCGCCGCGTGGCACTTGCCCGGCTGATGTTGGGTGGCACCACGTTGTGGATTTTAGACGAGCCGTTCACAGCCTTAGATGTGCGCGCGGTGAACTTGTTGCAAACGGTAATTACTAATCATTTGGGCGCCGACGGCATGGTGATGTTTACAACTCATCAAGATGTTGAAATTTCTGCCGGCGCGCATTGTCATATTAATCTCGACACATGGGCCAGCTAAGTTTATTGGGTGCTTTGCGTACGGTGGTGGCACGAGATATCACGCTGGCCATGCGGCGGCGCGCCGATGTGTTCACCACGCTGTTTTTCTTTATAATCGCTGTCACCTTATTTCCTTTGGGGGTCGGTCCAGACCCGGAAATGCTGCGGGTAATCGCTCCCGGGGTAATTTGGGTGGCGGCGCTGTTGGCCTCAATGCTGGCGCTGGGGCGTTTGTTTTCAGCGGATTATCAGGACGGTACGCTAGAACAGTTATTGCTCGCGCCGCACCCGCTGTCGCTGCTGGTGCTGGGTAAGGTGCTCACGCACTGGTTGCTCACCGGTGTGCCGCTGGTGTTGCTATCACCGCTGCTGGGCATGCAACTGGGGATGGGTATATCCGCCATCGGGTTGCTGATGTTGACATTATTACTCGGCACGCCGGTGCTCAGCTTGCTCGGCTCGGTGGGCGCGGCGTTAACCTTAGGTGTGCGCGGTGGCGGGGTGTTGGTGTCGCTGTTGGTGCTGCCGTTGTATATTCCGGTGCTGATTTTCGGTGCCGGGGCGGTGGAAGCGCAGTCGGTCAGTGTTGAGTTCGATGCATATTTATATTTGCTTGGGGCATTTTTGGCGGTGTCGATGTTTCTGGCGCCGTTGGCCGCAAGCGCGGCATTACGGATCAGTGTGGAGTAAGGGATCATGAATTTTTTGTTGAGCTTTTCCTCGCCAAAAGCCTTTTATCCGCTCGCTGGTAAATTGCTGCCGTGGTTC
>JANLTU010000126.1:0-8756 GCA_031363085.1 Gammaproteobacteria bacterium | reverse complement strand
CTTGCAGCCGCGCTGATCGCGGCTGCAAGCCGCTCCCACTAAAATCCACTGACTAATGGGGTCGGTCTTGTGACTAACGGGGTCAGGCTTGTATAATTGCATTATTTTAATCACGACGGATGGCTATAGCGATCAACGATGAAATGGGAGCGCGAGCTTCCAGCCTGCCAGAATAGGCAGTAAGCGGCCGGGATGGCCACGCTCTGACTAAAAACCATTACGTGGTTTTTTTCACCACCGGTTTTGGCGGCAGCACGTAAATCTCGAACTCGCTGCCCAGCGATTTTTCCAGGCTCTGAATCTTTCCCACCAGTTGTTCGTCCAGCAGGTAGCCGCGTGACAGCAGCAGCACACCTTCTGCGGTGATGAGATCGGCGGTCAAGGTCATGCCGGGTTGCAAGCCCTTGGCGGCGGTTTTGAAACCCTGGATGCGCGGCGCCTCCGCCAGCGCCTCAGCGGCGGTGCCGGCGGTCAGCGCGTCGACCACTTTGGGGTCGTAGCGCTTGCCACGGTTCTTGACAATAAAGTCCAACGCCTCTTTGGGCGTGACGCGTCGCGCGATCAGCGTGCCCGTTTGCAAGGCGTCGTAGTCGTTAGCGACGGCGAGAATGCGCCCGCCCAGCGGAATCTTGTCGCCGGCCAGACCATCGGGAAAACCACGGCCGTCATACTGCTCGTGATGCGAACGAATATAGCGCGCCGCATCGTGCAAGGGTTCCAGCGCCATCAATATGCCCTGACCGATGGCCGGATGTTTGATCACGTCCATCCGTTCGGTGGGCGAAAGATCCTGAAACGGCTTCGCCAGCACTTTATCCGGCAAGCCCATTTTGCCAATGTCGTGCAGCAACGCGGCATAAGTCACGTCCTGCGTCTCGGAATCGCTCAACCCCAATTTGGCGGCGATCCGTTGCGCAATATCCGCCACGCGTCGCGCATGACCACGACCCATCTGCTCGCGCATTTCGATCAAGCTTGCAAACACCTTCACCGACAGCAGGTAAGACTTCTTCAGCGTCTCGTGCGTCAGGTCGAGCTGGTCCATCATCTGCTGGATTTCACCGGTGCGCGCGGCAACTTTCGCCTCCAATCCGCTGTTGAGTTCGCGCAGTGCGTCGTTTTGTTTCTGCGTGAGTTGTTCCAGTCGATGTTTTTCGTCGAGCAAATATTTGCGTTCCAGCGCGTTGTGCACGCTCTGTTTCAGATCATTGTCGTCCCACGGCTTGCTGATGTATTTCCAGATACCGCCCTTGTTCACTGCCGCCACGGTGGCGTTGATGTCGGCGTAGCCGGTCAGCAACATGCGCACCGTTTCCGGCCAGCGCACGGCAACCTGTTCCAGAAATTGCGCGCCGTCCATTTCCGGCATGCGCATGTCAGACACCACCACGTCGACGTGCTCTTTCTCCAGCAGGCTCAAGCCTTCAACACCGCCGTTGGCGATGTGGATGGTGTAGCCGAGCGGCCGGAACAGCCGCTTCAGCGAGGCTAAAATGCTTGGTTCGTCATCGACGAACAGCAGCGTCGCCGCCGCTGGCACATCGGTGCTATCAGGGCTCATCGTTTCATTAGTCATGGTCTGCTACGCCGCCGCTTGTTTTTCCGGTTGTCGCACCGGCAGATGAATTCGAAACCGCGTGCCCTGGCCGACTTCGCTTTGCACCTCGATGCGGCCGTGGTGTTTCTGCACGATGCCGTAGGCCAGCGACAGACCCAGCCCGGTGCCTTTGCCGACCGGCTTGGTGGTGAAGAACGGATCGAAGATGCGCTTCTGCACGTCCGGCGACATACCTTTGCCGGTGTCGGCAATTTCGATCCACACATGGTCGTTTTCCTGTCCGGAACGAAGTGTGATCACGCCGCGCGTTTCAATCGCGTGCGCCGCGTTCACCAGCATGTTCATGAACACCTGATTGATCTGCGACGCGAGGCACTCGACCGGCGGGATCGTGCCGTATTCCTTCACGATGGTGGTTTTGTACTTGAGTTCGTTGTGCGCAATATTGAGCGTGCTGTCGAGGCCGTGATGCAGATCGGCAAGCTGCCACTCGGCGTTATCGACGTGCGAAAACTCTTTTAGGTCCTGCACGATTTTTTTCACGCGCCCCAAACCCTCAATGGACTCCTTGACCAAGTTGCCGGTGTCCTCGCGCAGATAGTCGAGATCGAGTTTTTTCTTGAGCGCGTGCAATTGCACCAGCGTGTTATCCGGCGGCAGCTTGGCTTCGAGCTGCTCGTAGGCGGCGATCACCTTGAACAAATCGCCGACGTAATTCTGCAAGGTGCCAAGATTTGAATTAACAAAGCCGACCGGATTATTGATCTCGTGCGCGACCCCGGCGGCAAGCTGGCCGACCGAAGCCATTTTTTCAGATTGCAGCAGTTGCGACTGCGTCTCCGCGATGTCCTTGTGCGCCGCTTCGAGTTCGCGTTGCCGCGCGCGCAATTCGTCTTCGGTTTTCTTGCGCTCGGAAATGTCGCGCATAATGCCGGACAGATACAGCAGACGGCCGTCGCCATCCTTGTGCGCGAGAATCAGCATCGACACCGGAATAATTCGGCCTGCGCGGTTGCGCAGTTCGGTTTCGCCATGCCAAAAGCCCTTTTTAATCGCGTCCTGTATGCCTTCCTGCCGGACTTGCACCAAAGCCGACGCGGGCAACAAGTCGGTAATACCTAGATGGGCGACCAATTCAGTATCGCTGAATTCCATGAAGCGCCGGCCGGCGGCGTTCAAGTAAAGCATGTGCTCGTCCGGGGCGCAGGTTCCGACAATATCCGTGGTGCTCTCGATGATTGCAGTCAGGCGTGCCTGGAGTTCCTGCGCCTTGTGACGCTCGCTAATGTCTTCAATAATCGCTACATAGACCGGTGCGGTTTCGCTGGTGGAATGCTGCAAGCGCACTTCCACCGGATAGAGTGACCCGTTCTTGCGCCGGTGCAGCGTTTCGAACACGGTGCGGTGCTCCGTACTCGTGTCCATGCTCGCCAGCAGCTTGTCGTAAGCTGCGCGCGTGTACAGCGGTTTCAGATCAAGCGGCGTCATGCGCTTGAGTTCGTCCATGCTGTAACCGAGATTGCGCTGCGCGCCTTGGTTCACGTAGTTGAAGTTCAAAGTGCGCGCGTCGAACACATAAATCTCGTTAACGGTGCTGTCGAGAATTCTGCCCAGCCGCTGTAATTTGTCCTCGGCATCCAGCCGTTCGGAAATATCGCGCAGCGTCACGGTGAACGTGGTTACTTTCCCGTCCGGGACTTTGATAACACTGGCTTCCGCCGGAAACTCTCCACCGTTCTTGCGCCGTGCCCAGACGTTGCGGCCGCGCATGCTCAAGCTTAGGTCGGCGGATTGTGCACAGCGTTGCATGTGACCGGCATGATTGGCGACGAAGCGCACAGGCAACAGGCCATCAAGCGAGGCGCCGAGCATCTCGCTCGCTGCGTAGCCAAAAATGCTTTCCGCGCCCTTGTTGAACAGCGTGATGCGGCCTTGTTCGTCGACGCTTAAAATTGCGTCGCTGCTGTCGAGCACCGCCGTCAGGCGCGCTTCGGCCGCCGCGCGCTGTTCTTTTTCGGCGTTGAGCTCGGTGATGCGCTGACGGTAGGCATCGTGGGTGCGCATGTTGTCAACCACCAAGCCGACCAGCCCGACCATGACGGCACCGTCGGTCACGTCCTGCTCCTCGAAGCGCGGCTGCTCCGGCGCGCGATTGATGCTGATCGCGCCGATGGTCCGCTGCTCCACCAGCAACGGCCAGCACAACGCCGACACCGGTCGGCCCGGATTGTTGACCAACTGCATTTCCTTGAAGCGCGGATCGTTGGCGACGTCGCCGTTCAGGCACACCGCCTGGCCGTGCTTGGTCACCCAACCCAGCACCCGCTCGCCGTTGCGGATTTTAGAACCTAAATAGTTCGCCGCCGCGCCGGTTCCGGCAACCAGGGTCAGTTGCTGCCCGTCCTCGTCCAGCAGCGCAATGCTGCCGCTTTGCGCGTTGAATCCGGCGACGATATGGCTCAGCAACTTTAGGCGCAATGCGTCGCTGCTTTTAAGTGTCAACTCCTGGCCTAACTGAAATAGCGCTTGCACCCAGTCAAGCTGGCGAATCGGCATGACGAACATCCTCTCGTTGGTAACACGTATCCGGCGCAGCGGTACCTAAAGTTATAACGGCCGTCACCAGAGGCGATTTAGGGCATCACGCGCCACTGAACAACTCGGCGGCCGCCGCCGCGAGCAGTTGGCCACGCTGATACAACGGCTCGCGCGTAAGCGCATCGGGTAACAGGCGTGCGCACACGTCGTCCTGCACCCGCGACCACGCCACCTCCCCTTCTGCCGCATCGTCCAGCGCATGCGTTAGCACATCGGCCGCGTGCACCACATCGGCCAGCGTAGCCCGTTCGGCGGCGGCCGGATGATGGTGTCCGGCAATCGCATCGCGGATCATCAGCGGCAGGCGCCACAGCTCGACGATGCGCGCACCGATCTGCGCGTGCGTGGTACCCAGCACGGCGGTTTCGGCCTCAAGCGTTCCGCCGTGTTGGTGGACTTGTGCGTACTGCGCAGGAAACAGCGCGTCGAGCGCAAGCTTGCCGATGTCGTGCAGCAACCCGGCGGTGAACGCACTATCGCGCGGCTGGCGCGCCACCGTTGCAAGTTCCAACGCGAACGCCGCGCATTGCGCACTGTGGCGCCAGAAGCTGCCACGATGGGCAAGCGAAGTTTTGGCGGGTGGAAACTGGCTCATCGCCACCGCCGCGACGATCAAATTGCGCAACGTCGGCACCCCCGTCAGCGAGCAGGCGTCCTTGATCGCCGCAACCTTGCCGGGCAGCCCGTAGAACGGCGAATTCGCGATGCGCAGCAGCCGCGCGGTCAGCACCGGATCGATGCCAAGCGCCTGTTCCACTCGTCTGAAATCTACATTGTCACGACCGAGCTCTTCCAACGCACGCGCAGCAGCGGTGGGAAACGGCGGCAGACCTTGCAGCCGTTGTTCGAGATCCGGAAGCAGCAGATTCGACACCGCGCGTTACTCGCCGGTCGAGATGCGGGTTAGCGGGCGTAACACGACGATGCGCCCGCGCGCGTGAGTAGCCTCATCGAGATAGTCGCACCACAGTTCGGTCGCACGACCCGGCGCAAGCTCCACCTGGAGCGTCGCCCCACCCGCCACCGAGTTGCTCTGGATCGCCACGCGCAAATCGTGCGGCAGCGCGCTGTCCATCATTGCGCCAAGCAGCGTTCCGGGCACGGCGTCGGTGATCCGGTGCGCCATGCGGTTAGCGATGACGATCATGCCGGTGTCGTCGATCCCAAGCACCGCCAGCGGCAACTGTTCGAGCACGTCGTGCGTGACCGAAAGCGCGTGCAGATTCAGGCGCAGCTCGCAGGTTTTTTCCTCGACGCGCTGCGACAACTCAGCATTATATTTTTGCAACTCCGCCGTAAGACGCCGGTTTTCGCTGCGCAATTCGAAATCGGTAAATGCTTCTTCGACGTTCTTGCGCAGCAGGTCGTCTTCCCACGGCTTGGTCAGAAACTTGTACACGGCGCCCTGATTGATCGCGTCGGTAACGGATTTCAGCTCGGTGTACCCCGACAGAACGATGCGCCGCGTGTCGGGGTACTGCACCCTTACACGGCTCAAAAATTCCACGCCGGTCATCGCCGGCATGCGCTGGTCAGAAATGACAACACCCACAGCGTGCTGCGCGAGCAAGTCAAGACCCGCCGCACCGCTGGGCGCGGTGAGCAGAACATAACCGTCGCGACGAAACACGCGCGTAAGCGCGCGCAGGATATTTTCCTCATCGTCGACCAGCAGCAAGGTTCGCGTCATCAGACTCTCCGACCGTCCGCACGGCGGACGAACGTGCTGCTGCTGTAACGGCGTGGCACGCACCGACTTGAACAACGGAATGAACACACAGCAGGAGCAATCTTGGTGGGAGCGACTTGCCGTCGCGATCAGCGCGGCTGCAAGCCGCCCCCACCTTACCGCTAAGAGATAGGTAGCACTCAAACTACCGGATATTAGGTAGCGTCCCCTTTTTATATAAGCGCCCCCTTTTTAAAAAGGGGACGCTTCCTATTTTCTGTCAAACGAACTCGATCACCTCATCCAATGGCTTGCGCAGTTTCTGTGGCCAATTGCCTGCTGCGGGATAGCCCACGGTAACCAGGATTACCGGCACCTCCTTGACAGATAATCCGAACTCGCGCGCCATGCCAAGAGCGTCGAAGCCACCCACCGAGCCGGTGGACAAGCCCATGCCCTGGGCAGCAAACATCAGTGTCATCGCCGCCAGAGACGCGGAACGAAACGCCTCGTCGCGCTGCAACTGTAAGTTGCCGGGGTGCGACTCCTGGGCCATGGCCACCCAAGCGTCGAACGTCGACTGATTCAGGATGCCAACGTCGACCGAAGGCTGAAGTGCATGAGGCAGTTGCTCATGCGCCGCCAGGGTGCCGCAGATAATGAATGTGACGGACGCATCAACCACCTTCTGCTGCCCGTAGGACACGGCTTTCAAGCGCGTCTTGGCCTCGCGGGAGCGCACGGCAATGAACTTCCAATTCTGGAAGTTATAGGCTGACGGTGCCCGGGTGGCTAGGCGGACCAGCTCGGTGATCACATTGTTAGACAGATGACGGTTTGCGTCGTAATAGTTGGTCGAGACGCGGGATTCGATGAGGACCTTGATGGAGTTGTACATGGCATGCTCCGTTGAAGATAGTTTAGAAAAATGCACTGCCAACGAGCGCTCAGCTCTCGGTGTCGCGCCCGCCCGTGAACCCGTCAGCCACGCCTTGAGGTACTGGTTTTTGACTTTGTACGCCCGTCGCCCACTGCACTGCCAGAACGCTACCAAGCACGGTGACCAGCCAGCGACCCATCCGTCATGGCCTGCCCCAACAGTGCCCAACCGAGAAGCACCGCCGTCAACGGGCTCAGCAACCCCAGCGACGAAACAGCCACGGGTGATAGACGCCTGATGCCCCGGAACCACAGGGTATAGGCCAGCAGGGCACCGGCGATCGAGAGGTACGCGTAACCCAGTACCTGCGTGGCGCTTAGCTCCGGCAGGGGCGGATCGACGGCCCAAGCCACGGGCGCCAGCATCAACCCACCCGCCAGCAGTTGCCAACCGGTGAAGGCCAACACCGGCATATCGGTCTGCCAGCGTCGCGCCAGGTAGGTGCCCGCAGCCATGCACGCGACACCCGCCAGCGCTGCGCTAATGCCGATCAGATCCCAGGTCGCGCCTGGAGACAGAAGCAGAATCGCCATGCCGACGACACCCAGTACACTGGCCCACACGGCTACGTGGGCTGGCCGGTGCCGATCTACCGCCCATGCCAGCCCCATCACCAGCAGTGGCTGGATTGCACCCACCACCGCCGCCAGCCCGCCGGGCAGCCGGTACGCCGCCACGAACAGAAGCGCCTGAAAGAAGCCAATGTTCAGCGCCGAGAGCACGGCCAGGCGGCCCCACTCCCGCCGTGCAGGCAAGCGCCAGCTATACAGCATCAGCAATACGCCCGCCGGCAGGGTGCGCAGCAGCGCGGCCGTGAACGGCCGGTCTGGAGGCAGCAGCTCAGTGGTGACGATGTAGGTCGAGCCCCAGATGACCGGGGCCAACGCGGTCGTGAGGACATCAACCCAAGATACGTGGCCTTGTGTGGTGCGCATGCATTTGTCTTCAATTCAAGATAAAATAGAAATTTATCGAGCATTAATCTTGATGTCAAGATAAATGAAGAGGCTGACGATGGGTGCAAAACAACGATCAGACGCGGTAGATGCCATCCTTGCGCAATGGCGCCGGGAGCGCCCGGATTTGGACGTCAGTCCAATGGCTACTATTGGGCGCATCAAACGTTGCGCGGCGCTGCTGCAGCGCAAGCTGGACGAGGTCTTCGCGGCCTTCGATATGACCAATTGGGAATTCGATGTGCTGGCCACGCTAAGGCGATCCGGGGCGCCCTACTGCCTAGCACCGACCACTTTGTTTTCGGCCATGATGATCACCTCGGGCACCATGACGCACCGGCTGAAGGGGCTGGAAACCCGTGGTCTGGTGCAGCGTCTGCCCAACCGAGAGGATGCGCGCAGCGTGCTGGTGCAGTTGACGCCGGACGGGCTTGCGCTAATCGACCGCGCGGTGGAGGCGCATATCGAAAACGAGCGCCGCATCCTGGCATCCATCAAACCTTCTGACTTGGTCGCGCTGGACACCCGCCTATCACAGTTGCTGACGGTATTAGAGCCTGCCGGTGACTGAACGCCATCTCATTCATCGTTAGGCAATCAAAGAACACCATCCGAGACACTTCATCAAGGAAACCTTGCTGTGGAACAACCATCATGACCCCATGACCCTATTACCACTGATGCTGCTGTTTGCCATGGGAATGATCTTGGTGGGAGCGACTTGCAGTCGCGATCAGCGCGGCTGCAAGCCGCCCCTACCCTTACCCCTAAGAGATAGGTAGCACTCAAACTACCGGATATTAGGTAGCGTCCCCTTTTTACGACGAGTGCGTGGCGCGCACAGCGCTAATCTTTGTTAGCTCTTGACCTGCAACAATATCGAACTGTAGTTGCTCTGTTTGAGTTTGCTGCGGGTGCGATTGGCGCGTTCCAAGTCGTCGAACGGGCCGACGCGCACGCGATGAAAACTTTCGCTGTCGCCGATGCGCACCACTTGCACGGCGGACTCGATGCCCAGCAACGCCAGTGCGGCGC
>JANLTU010000102.1:0-8685 GCA_031363085.1 Gammaproteobacteria bacterium | reverse complement strand
GTGGTGGTTGTGCCCACGCGCAGGGTGTCGCCATTAAGGTTGAGGCGTTTGCCCGCGAGCGGAAGCACGGCGGGAATCAGATTCGCGGGTAATCGCAAGCCAAATCGTGGTCGGTCACCAAGAAGCAGTTTGCCCGCACCGTCGTAACGCCCACGCAGTGGATGCAAACCAACATTGTCCGCCGCGTGCAGCCATGCACTTTGCTTTTCCAATATCTGGCTGATTGCTCCATAGAGCGCATACCCGTGATCGACTGGCACGCGCTGGCCTTGCACGTGAAAGAAAATATCGATCACCGGTGACATGTCGTGACTCATTGTTACCCTCCCCAATTCGTGCCGCTGGATTGTTTATCGAAACCACTTTCTTTATCCGCCCCGAGGATGCGCGCGGCGCATCGTATATTTTGCTTGTTACGCTTCCGTGTTTTTTAACATGTCCACTGGCTCACCCACTGCGCCACCCGCAAGTTTTTTTTCGCTGTAGAGTTCGGTGGCTTGGCGCAGGCGTTCGGCGACCGCGTGGCGTAGCGCCTCGGGCGCGATGACTTCCACATCCGGCCCGTATTTGAGGATGTCCATCAGCAACTCGCGCGGATCGGAATACGGCACTTGCAGTTCATACGCGCCGTCTTTCCATTGCCCGATCTGATCGGTGTGCCATTGTTCGTCCGCGACCCACCGCGCAGAGGGATCGGCGAAGCGCAATACCGCCCAAGCTTTGGCGGCGCCGGTGAAGATGCCGAAGCTCGCGCCGAGGTAGCGATCCAAATCTTCGTCGGCGATGGTTTTCACACGTTGCGCCGTTTCAGTAACGCGTCGCACGCAGTCGAGCGCGAACATGCGCAACGCAGCGGCGCGTTCGCACCAGGCGACGAGGTACCAGTTGTTGCGGTAGTGGATGAGGCGATAAGGATGAACCACGCGCTGCGTGACTTGATTGCGCTCGCGGCCGTGGTAGTGGAGATGCACCACCCGCCCCTCCAGCATGGCACCCGCGACGGCTCCAAAGCGTTCGTTGTCCACGGCGCGCGCGGCAACGGATTGCAGGCGGATGCGGTGCGTGACGGTTTCCGCTTCATGCCCGCTTTGCTCCAGTAATTTTCGTGATTCCAGCCGCGCTGGTTTTGCGCGGGGTGCAGGGAATGCGCGCCTTGAGCGGGCCAAGATAAGGCGCAAGTAAGCCGGGCCGTACCGACTCCAGCAATTGCGCACTTGCGAGCAATGCATAGAGTTCTCCGGCGTTGAACCACAAACCGGGCAATTCGAATTCGGGGGTACTGGGATCGTAGCGATAAGCGGTATGTTCGCGCACGTAGACGATGGGCGCGCGCATGCAGTCACGCATGTATTGCAGATCGCGTTTGATGCTGGCGAGGGACGCGCCCAGCTCTTCGCGCAAACACGCCATGGTTACCGGGCCTTGCTTCTTGAGCGATGCGTGGATACGAAAGATGCGTTCGGCGCGATTCATTCCCAGGCGCTTGTTGTTGTCATTTCCCTTTGTGATTTTTACGCTGGGCGTTGCGTGGTGTCAAAGGAGAAGGAGCGCTGCACCGCACTAAGGTTGTTTCCCCAGCTACCGATACATTCGTGCGATCTGGCTGTCTGTTATTTTGAACTATCTTTAGCTCGCACCGTCGCACTTGTATAGCGGTCGCGCGCAATCAGACCATCACCATCAGGAAGGACAAACACATGAAACTCGCATTGTTCGGTTTGGGCAAAATGGGCGGCAACATGGCGCGCCGTTTGCGTCGCGCCGGTGTCGATGTGGTCGGCTATAACCGCTCGAACGAGATTGTGAATCAACTGGCAAAAGAAGAAGGCGTGATCCCCGCCACCAGCATCGCCGACGCGGTAAAAAAACTCAGCGCACCGCGTGTGGTGTGGCTGATGCTACCGGCAGGCACGGCCACCGAAGAGGCTATCGACGAACTGTTGCCGTTGCTGTCCAAAGGCGACGTCATCGTCGATGGCGGCAACAGCAATTATCACGACACGCAACGGCGCGGCGCGCGCGTAGCCCAGCACGGGCTGCGTTATTGTGACGTGGGCACCTCGGGCGGAATTTGGGGCTTGGCCAACGGCTACTGCCTGATGGCGGGCGGCGACAAAGCTACGCTCGACATCGTCACCCCGCTATTGAAAGCGCTGGCACCGGCGGCGGATCGCGGCTGGGCACACGTCGGGCCGGTGGGCGCCGGCCACTTCACCAAGATGATCCACAACGGCATCGAGTACGGAATGATGCAAGCGTTTGCCGAAGGTCTGGCGTTGATGCAGGGCAAACAGGAATTCAATCTCGACCTTGCACAAATTACCGAGCTCTGGCGCCATAGCTCGGTGGTGCGCAGTTGGTTGTTAGATCTGACTGCCGAGAGTTTGAAACACGATCAAAAACTCGACGCCATTGCGCCGAGCGTGCCTGACTCCGGAGAGGGCCGCTGGACCGCGATCGAATCCATCGACCAAGGTGTCGCCGCACCGGTCATCTGCACTTCGCTGTACATGCGTTTTGCAAGCCAGGGCAAAGCGGATTTCGGCCATAAATTACTGTCGATCATGCGCAATGCGTTCGGCGGACATGCCATGAAAACAGCAGGAAAATAATCATGCTCGAAACGTGCACCTATGTCATTTTTGGCGCCACCGGCAACCTCGCCAAGCGCAAACTGTTGCCGGCGCTGTATCACCTGGAAGTCGGCGGTCGCATCCCCGAAGGCATGAATGTGATCGGCTTCGGTCGACGCGAATGGAACGACAACCAATGGCGCGAGGAAGTGGCCAATGTGTTGGCCCCGCAAGTACGCGAAGGCTTGAACGCCGAAGTGCTTGCGCGCTTGAATGCGCGACTGCATTTTTTTCACGGCGACATGGAAAGCGCGCAGTCGTTCGGCTACCTCAACGAGCTGATCCAAAACAACGAAAAATTTTCCAAGAACGTGATTTTTTACATGGCAATCGCCCCGGCTGAGTACAGCGCGGTGGTGCGCCAACTTGCCGAGGTCGGACTCGCCAATGAAGATCATGGCTGGAAACGCGTGGTGGTGGAAAAACCCTTTGGCTACGATCTTGAAAGCGCACGCATGCTGCAAAAACAATTTCTGAAACATCTGCGCGAAGAACAGATTTTCCGCATCGACCACTATTTGGGCAAGGCCACGGTGCAAAATGTGTTGGTGTTCCGTTTCGCCAACGTGATGATGGAGCCGCTGTGGAACCGCAACTACATCGACCATGTGCAGATCACTCATTCTGAAACTCAAGGGATCGAAGGCCGCGCGGAATACTTCGACGGCGCCGGCGCGCTGCGCGACATGATCCAGAGCCATTTGTTGCAGGTGCTCACCCTGGTGGCGATGGAACCGCCCGCGTCGATGGACGCCGAGTCGCTGCGCGACGAGAAAGTCAAGGTGCTTAAATCCACACGCCCGATCACACAGAGCTCGGTGCACGCGCAGGCGTTTCGCGCGCAATACGCCAGCGGCGTGATTGGCGGAAAAAAAGTCAAAAGTTATCTGGACGAAGACAAGGTGCCCAAGAACAGCGTCACCGAAACCTACGCGGCGCTGAAACTTTATATCGACAACTGGCGCTGGCGCGGCGTGCCGTTTTATTTACGCACCGGCAAACGCATGGCCGAAAGCAAGTCGATGGTCTCGATTCGCTTCAAACATCCACCGCAGCATTTGTTCCGCAACACGCAAGTCGACAAGCTCAAGCCCGACTGGTTGTTGCTGGGCATTCAGCCCACCGAATGCGTGCGCATGGAAATTCAGGTGAAAGAGCCCGGCATGGAAATGCGCACGCGCACCACCAGCCTGGATGCCAGCTTCCGCGAAGAAGGTGAACTGGCCTACGACGCCTACGAGAGTTTGCTGCTCGACGTGATCGCCGGCGATCACAGTTTGTTTCTGCGTTACGACGAAGTGGAATGGGCCTGGCGTGTGGTCGACCCGGTCCTGCGTGTCTGGGCGATGGAGCGCGACTACATCCACACCTACCCGGCCGGCACCTGGGGGCCGCGTGAAACGCAACGCCTGTTTGAATCCGAAGGCCAGTTCTGGCGCCACTCGTTGGATCCGGAGGAAGAATAGACGTCGCTACATTCGGGCTAAGGCGGAATAACTTAACCCAACCTTATTTCATACCCCGATAGCACCGGACTATACCCTTAGGAATATGTGCAAGCAGCGTTCATGCGCCTATAAATAAGTAATTGCTAATTAACTTAATTACGGAGGTATCGCCATGAGTGGATTGATTTCTGGTTTTCCCCATAACGGTGTTGTTACCAATAACCGCGTGCTGCTCAAGCCGGGTTACACCCTTGCGGATCTCGAAGAGCGTGTTTCGGTGTTGTGCGAAAATGTTAAAACCTACCACTCTACTACTGGTTTTGTGGGTGGGTTCGTCTGCGTAAATAGTGGGCAGGTATCGAATGAAGGCAGCACCGTCGGCCAAGTGGTGAAGAACGATTTGAAGGGCCGCGAGGCGCTGATCGTGACCTTCTGGAATTCATTCGAAGAACACGAGCAGTCGCACCGCAGCCCGACATTTCAACCACTGTTTCAACGCGTCTTGGAAATTTGCGAAAACGGCAACGAAGAGATCGCTTACGAAATGTTATGGTCCGGTAAAGCCTACGATCCGGAACAAGCGCAGGCGGCAAAGGATGCCAAAAAACAATTCCACGCTGCGTAATTTTTTGTAATCTGAAGCAGCCTGTTAGGCTTAGAGGGTATAGAGCGAAAAAGTGGGGGGAGCGGGTACAGAACCGTGCGAATATGAAACGAAAATTCGCGAGGTTATGGACCGCTCCCCTTTACCTATATAAACGTCGGCACACAGATGTCGCAGAGCCTCGGTCATCCTTCACGCCAGACAGTTCGCTCTGGAAACAACAACCGCTCACGGGACACCACAGCGGTCCGTTACACCTCAACCATGCACAGTTTAAAACCCGGTCAGCCAACTGATTTGCGTTGAATTGATGCGTTCTCGCGCGACATATTCAATGCGGAACTGTGCCCATTTTGAAAAATTCAACCCGACGCCGAAACCAGCCATAACGCCCTCGTCGTCGCCCCCATCCACACCGATACGGCCAAGCAGGTGGACACGTGGATCGAGCTTATATTCGCCAACCAAATTCACCCAGAGCCCTTCGTAAGAAGTCGATATGGTGACTGGATAAAAAGTATTATTGCGTTGCCTGATCAGCACCTCGCGCTTGAAATCACCGCTGTTCATGTAGCCGAGTTCGAGCGAGCCGATAAGGCGCGGATTTTGTTTGTGAATATCCAGGCAATATCCGCCGAAGATTTGATATCCCCTGGCGTCATTTGTGTAATCTTTAACGGAATTAAACGTCAACCCCGCACCAGCGTACAATTTTTCTGACGTGCAATGTGCGGTAGCCGTACCGCTGAATAGCGCGCTTGCCGCCAATAACAGTGAAGTTTTTAAAACTGCCTTGGTGTTGCCCTGAAAATTACTGCGCATCGTACGGATGGTATTCACGATGCATCCTCCTTAAAGTTATTACACTGAAGACTGCGCAACCCACTCTCCGCGAGTTACCCCTAATTCAAAGAACGACATCCTTCTGCCTTCCTTTTCTTCAGCGCATGCTAGTGAATTCGATGCGTTTGTCTCCGCCAACTGTGTCACAGCTTACGGAATGCATGGAAGTATTACGTGTTGCGGGTAACTGCGTGCACATAGGTAGGCACAATGACAAAACGGATACGGGCTATAGATGATTGCGGCGCACGACAATCGGGGCGGCTACTGCTCGGGAACGACGCCGCTAACAGCGGCCATGTCAGGATATTTTTTAGCCAGTCGTTTGAAAACGTCAAGATGTAAGCAGGGGGAATTAGTTTTCATGCCCCCCGGCAGAGCTGCCGGGGGGCTCCCAAATGATTAGCAACTGCTGCGCGACACAACCGATCCAATACGGTCCACGATCATCTGATAGAACGTGGGTCCAGACTCACTTATGGCATAGCACACCTCTGCACCTGCATAGCCATCGTAATTCCTGATGCCTAAAATCGAGAAATACTTCGTAAAGTAAAGTGTGGTGAGCGGGTACTGACGAGAAGTGCTGCGTGCGTCATCCAAAATGCGCATGACCGTACCCGTCGAGTTGCCGATCCGTGTGACGACCTCTGCGCCGGCACGACCGTCTGTATCGGTAACACTGGTGATCTCAAAAAATGTCAAGCCAGACCCGATGGTGTGCTGTCGAATAGTGTTGCGCGCATCATCTATAAAGCGGATCGCCAACTCACCGAGGGGGCCGGAGCCGGTGCCAACAGAGACCACAATTTCGTCGCCGAGTAAGCCATCAGTATCTAGCATGCTTACTATTGATATCCTGGAACTGTTGAAAGGATCCATCCGATACTGTCGTGTTGTGCCTCTTGCATCGTCAATAATTTGGATGGCCTGCCCGTAAGCACTCGAAGTGCTGTACAACACGACCTCATTTCCGGGCCGCCCGTCAGTGTTATGGGCAGCACTGACGATGGTTAGAACCAAACTTGGACTGAAATTATAGTATGTGGTCGATCCCGTGTTGGGGTGGTAAATACTGATGTTATTAGTGGTAGCGCCGGTGGAAATTGTGTCGGTGACGCCGTCACCGTTGGTATCAGCATATAACACCACTGCCTGCGCCATATCCACACTACCGAATAGCATCCCGGAAAACAGCAACCCTTTTATGAATCTCATGGACATCCTCCTTGTTAGCCTTGGTTTAATTCGAGCGACCGCATCGATCATATTTAACGACGGCGGCACGTTAGTTGTGCGTGGTCCCCAGCTCTTGGGTAATGACAACATCGGTGGATGTTTCTGCGGCATTCGTTGTCACAACAACCTCGGATATCTCAATAGCTGTTTCGACAACTTCGTCTTTGCTGGTCATATCTTTGTCTGCCGCCGTTGCCATATTGGCGACGAGCAGAAAACAGATGCTGAAATAAATTCGAGACCGCGATTGCATGCGCATAATTGGCTCCTTCAATAGTTGACGCGAATGGAATTTCAAACTTGAGGTCCTCCAACAACTGCAACAAGCATAAAGCTGGAAAAGAGAAGATCACAGACCGCGAATAATAGGGGTATTACAACCAACACCCCCTATTTGATGGGGACAGGGTCGATCAACGACCCAGAAAACCAAGCCCGGCCGCCTTGCGAATGCAGTCACGCCGGCTGGTCGCACCAAGTTTGACGCGCACCACATCCAGGTGTTCTTGCACGGTCTGCGCGGACAGTAACTGCAGATGGTGAGCGATTTGTTTGTAGCCTAGTCCTTGTGAATAAAGCTCCAATACCTGTAGCTGGCGTTCTGTTAATCGTACTTCAGTGCCTACTATTGACACTTTATCAGTACGAGTAGCAACGGGATCAATCACAGCGTTGCGTGTACAGTACTCCACCAGATCTTTGGCAAGAAGACTCATCAATGCCAGCTTGAAGTCCATTGCATCCGCGTCGGTGGTCGAAATATTGAGACCGCCGATCAGTCGTCCGTTCGCACCCAGGATGGGCACCGTAACGCAAAAGTATTCCTGCAACAGACAACTGAAGTGCTGCGGTCCCTGTACGATGGCACTTTCTAAATCGTGTAAGGCGAGCGACACGGCGTTGGTACCGACGCTCGCTTCGCTTAACGAGGCACCGAGACACATCCCTTTTTGCGCGGCAGTGTGTAGATTCGTAAGATGCGAGTAAAGCACAAGAATGCGCGCCCGCGCGTCGGTCAAAACAAACAGTGCTTTTTTGCTGCCCAAGAATTGAACGGTCTGGGCAAATAGCAGCTTGGCGTGGTCGATCAGTCCAGCGTGTGCATTAAGAAGCGGGTTCAGTTTCTTGATGTCGAGAATATCGAGAATCCGCTCCGCGTTGCGATGAACTCCCATCGCCTCACTTCGGTGATGGGAGCGCTGGATGCGACATTCAAGTGTATTGAAGTGTTCATCTAAAGACTTTAGCGGTGCCCCTATTTCCGTCCGTAAATCATTTCCCGACATTTGCAACCTCCATGTTAATGCGCCATCCATCCTGTGAATCTAAAATAGACTGATGAAAGTCCGCTGAAAATCCGTTTAGAACCCTCTTGAGTTTCGAATGGTTACCCTGCTCGCAGGAAGACCGAACCTTGTTTGGCGTATTGTATTGTGTATATAAAAGAGTTTAAAAATCAGTCAGTCTTGCAATGGATCAGTTAAGTGCCAGCTTCAGCGAACTAAAAGGTGGTTCGCTCGCGTGGCGATTTCCATGAGGGTTCGATGCGTGGCTTCCAGGTCTGCGCTTGGCAAGTCTGCGTAAAGGGCGCGGGTGAGTTCTTCAATGTTCGGTACGCAAAGGTTTGAATTCAACCGCGCCCTTTTAGCATGTTGTCTTGCATTTGTAGCGATGAAACCACCCGCGATTAAACTGTTGATCGCCGTTTGGGCGTCAGCAGCATCGGTGACGACATGGCCATTTATTTGCCGCTGAACTAATTGCCCTGAGCTCAGGAGCGAGGCATTGATAAAGGCTAAAACCGTCCATTCGGCAAATGAAAGGTTGGCACTGTGAAGTTTCTGTTCAAGCAGCGCGCGCATGGAGCGCTCGGCGAAACCGATGGATCGAGTGAGCGGGGGAATTTGCATAGAAGTGT
>JANLTU010000096.1:0-17953 GCA_031363085.1 Gammaproteobacteria bacterium | reverse complement strand
TAGCCGTAGGGCCGTGGGTTTTGTCGGAGTGCGCGCGGTAGCGCGGGCGGAGACAAAACACAAGGCACCCGACACGGCGTAGAGTCACTGTGGTAGTCATGGCGCGCCGCTGTGTGGCGCGTCGTGACGGACGCAGGACGGCCCGGGCCGCCGCAGGCATACTCGCCGCCGAGCGCAGGCGTTTTGGGACTTGGATGTCCCAAAATGTATACCGAGCACGGCGGCGCAATCGGTAAAGAATTCATCCGCAAACATTGCGATGAGGGTCAACTCGAAGTTGTTCCAGAGAAATACTCGGCTGCATCGGCAATTTGCTGGGCCCCTGGACGAACAAGGAGAAGGGAATTCATGTGCACGTCTATGAAGGCGGCAGGCGCGTAATCGACGACACGTACGGAAGAGTGATCCACAACGGCAAGGACCTAGCATAGAGTCGTGTTATGGCAGCAAATGGCGGCAAATACCATTTACTAGTGCCGCCTAACGCGAACGATGTGCGACTACCTTCGACCCAAGCAAGAACGAGCGGAGCATTCGTGAACACGATTTGTCGTTCGAGCCGATGGGATTCGCGTCATCCGTTTTCCGCAAAGCAAATGATCGAGAGGTGAAGCTCTATGCCAAAGTCCAAATCGCTGATTGATGCCAAAGGCGAAGTCCGCCAACTGACCGCTGCCGACATGAAACGTTTTCGTCCTGCGAAGGAAGTGCTGCCCGCCACATTGCTCGCCAAGCTCAAAGTGCGCGGCCCTCAAAAGACCCCGACTAAAGAGCGCATCACGATTCGCCTTTCGCCCGAGGTTGTGCAGCGCTTTCGTGCCACCGGTGACGGATGGCAGACACGGGTCGATGCTGCGCTCAAGGACTGGCTGAAATCTCACAAGCCCGCCAAAATCTGAGCATTAGGCGACATGGGGTTTAATCCGAGTTAACCGATATTCACCTAGCCAAGCAATGCAGGTGCTGGAGGAGTGTTCAAGTCCGTTCCCGCTCCGAAGACCAAGCTGTTAATATACCGGCTCACTGCAAATTGAAGCAAAGGATCATCGCGTGAAGTCTGTTCCACCCCGCCCGGTTATTAACTTGTTGCCCGCTGAGCGTCGCGCGGCGGCCTCGTTGGCGAGTATTTATGCGCTGCGCATGTTGGGCTTGTTCATGATTCTGCCAGTGTTTGCGCTGTATGCGGAACAGTTGCGAGGCGTGACGCCGATGTTGATGGGACTGGCCATCGGCATGTATGGATTGACGCAAGCGCTGTTCGGCATTCCGGTCGGCGCGTTGTCGGATCGTATCGGTCGCAAGCCGGTGATCGTTGGCGGGCTGATTATTTTTGCAATCGGCAGCGTGATTGCGGCGCTCGCGGATTCGATTTACGGCGTGATTTTGGGCCGTGCAGTGCAGGGCGCCGGCGCGATTTCAGCGGTGTTGATGGCGCTGGCTGCTGACTTGACGCGTGAAGACGTGCGGCTGCGCGTGATGGCGACCATCGGTGCGACGATCGGTATTTCATTCGCGCTGTCGCTGGTGTTGGGTCCGCTACTGGACCGCTGGATCGGCGTGCCGGGAATTTTTTGGTTGATCGCGGCCTTGTCGCTTGCGGCCATCTTCGTGCTGCAATTCGGCGTGCCACAGCTTGACGGTTTACCGATACCCGCTGCGGCGCAAGCGGGGCAATTCAAGGCGGTGCTTGCCGACCGCCAGTTGCTGCGTCTGGATTTCGGCATCCTGGTGCTGCACATGATCCTGACCGCGATGTTCGTGGCGTTGCCGCACGCGTTGCGCGATCACGCCGGCCTGGCGGCGCCACATCACTGGTATGTGTATTTGCCGGTGATGCTGGCGGCGATGGCGTTGATGGTGCCGTTTATCATCAAGGCGGAACGGCAACGCAAAATGAAGCCGATTTTTATCGGCGCCATTCTGGTGGCGAGCCTCGCGCAGCTTGGCATCGTCTGGTTTTATGATTCACTGCCAGTGTTAGTGGTGCTGCTGATCGTGTTCTTCACCGCCTTCAATGTGCTGGAAGCCAGCATGCCGTCGCTGGTGGCGAAAATCGCGCCGAACGCGCGCAAAGGCACGGCGATGGGGATGTTCTCCACCGCGCAATTTCTGGGCGCGTTTCTGGGGGGAATCTTGGGTGGCTGGGTGAGCACGCATTACGGCGTGCAAGGCGTATTTGTATTTTGCGCGATCGCTGCGTTGTTGTGGTTTGCGGCGGCATACAATATGGCGTCGCCGCGTTACTTGAGCAGTCACCAGATTCCGGTCGGCAAGGTTGATCCGTCCGCTGCGCCGCAACTGGTGTTGCGTCTGACGCAAATCGCCGGTGTCGCGGAAGCCAAGGTGGTGCCGGAGCAAGGCATGGCCTATTTGCGCGTGGACTGGAACGCGCTTGATCATGAAGCGTTGCAGAAAATCAGTGCAGCGTAGGTTTAAAGTTTACTGCAGAGGAGGTGTGTCATGGCGCGTGGGGTAAACAAAGTCATTTTGGTCGGTAATCTCGGCAAAGATCCCGAAGTGCGGTACATGCCAAGCGGCGGTGCGGTGGCGAACACGACGCTTGCGACCAGCGAGTCATGGAAGGACAAGCAATCGGGCGAGACGCAGGAACGCACTGAGTGGCATAACTTGACATTTTACGGCAAGGTCGCTGAGATCGCCGGTGAATATTTGAAAAAGGGCTCGCAGATTTACGTGGAAGGCAGCATCCGTACCGAAAAATGGCAGGACAAGGAAGGCAAGGATCGCTACACCACCAAGATCATTGTCAGCGAAATGCAGATGCTGGGGTCGCGCGCCGGGGCCGGTGTGCCTACGAGTGAGAACTCGCGCTCATCGGCGCCCAGCCCGCCCAGCCAAACACGTTCATCGGCAGGAGCAGGTGCCAAGCCTGTGGATCAATTCGATGACGATATCCCGTTTTAATGATCAGGAACCGCGCGTCGCTCGGCGCGCGGTTCTATTTGGTATTAGCGGAACAGTTTTAATCCGGACGTGGTCCCCAAGGCTTTAATTACTTCCTCGTGGCCGTTGATCTTGGCGAGGTCCAGTGCGGTCAGCCCGTTTTTGTTTTTTACCGCAATTTTGGCACCCGCACTCAACAGTGACTTTACCATGTCGTTGTAGCCTTTTTCGGCGGCCGCCATCAGCGGCGTGGTGCCGAATTCGTTTACCGCGTTAATATCGGCGCCTTTATTGACCAGTAACTGCACTAGGCTGATGTGCCCGCGCGTGGTCGCAAAAAACACAGCGGTATTACCCGTGTTGCTGCGTGCGTCCAGATCGATACCTCGCTTGATCAATGCCTCGACCACAGCGGCATGACCGTTGACTGACGCACGCATCAGCGGTGTGAGCCCCTGTTCGTCCTTGATGGCGGGATCGGCATTGTTGCTTAGCAACAGCTTTATCGCATCGAGATTGCCGCGCGAGGCGGCATACCACAGCGCGGTGCGTCCTTGTTTGTCGCGGCGATTGTTGTCGGCCTTGACGTTTGCAAGGAGGGTGACCACGCCCAGATTGCCTTCGTTGGCTGCCTTCATGAGGGGCGTTTCACCAGTCTTGTCGACGGCGTCGGCATCGGCATGTTCGCGTAAGAGTAGTTGCACGGTATCGCGTTGCCCTTGCGTTGCTGCAATCATCAACGGGGTTAGTTGTTGTTTGTTACGCACATCGATTTGGGCGCGACGGGAAAGCAGCATTTGAGCGGCATTGACATAGCCGCGTCGCGTGGCTATATGCAGAGCGGTATCCCCCGCAACGTCAGCGCGATCAACTTGTGCGCCGGCATCGAGCAGGATGGCGATAATGGTTGCGTGCCCTTTCGATGCGGCATACATCAATGCCGTGCGGCCTTCTTCATCGGCACTGTCAACAACCGCTCCCTTGCTCAGTTGTGTGCGCACGGCATCTTTATTGCCGTTGAATGCAGCGGTGATCAACGGCGTCCACTGATAAAACGGTTTGACATCGCTCGGCGATGGCGTAGCGGCGGCGGTACTGCCGTTTAGGCTCAGCAAAATCAGCGACAAGACAATGATAAGGTTCAACATCGGATTGGTAACATTACGCTGATTGAATCGTTTAGAATGCACAAGCATTTTTCGCTGCTGATTGTAGCATGCTGGTTTAAGAGTTCACGGGTTCGTGCCGATGCCAGGAAGGTGCGATATAAAATATTGGATTAAATTTCGTATTTGAAGGTATTGCGCGTGCCGATGAGTAAAACCCCAATCCGTTTGAGATCCATGCTTGCACTGCTCGTGTGCGCGTGGTTGTGTGGCGCGGTGTTATCGCTGCCGGTGCGTGCCGAGTCGCTTGAAAAAGCGGTTGAGGCTTACGATTTTAAAGAATATCAGGACGCGGCGCAGTGGCTGCGTCCATGGGCGGAAAAAGGCCAGGTTGAAGCGCAATACCGGCTCGGTACGTTGTATGAGAATGGGCAAGGCATCGCAAAAAATCTGGAAGAAGCAAAAAAATGGTTTCGTAATGCAGCGGCTCAGGGGCACGTACGCGCACGACGCCGTCTTGAAGCCTTGGAAGGCAAACCCGCCCGCGACAGCAGTGAGACCGTGGCGATCAAGTGGTATCTGGATCTTGCCGAGCAAGGTGATCCCGAAGCGCAATACAATTTGGCGTTTATGTACGAAACCGGCTTCAGTGTTCCGAAAGATAATGGGAAGGCCGCGCACTGGTACGAATCCGCCGCAGAAAAAAAGCATGTGCTGGCGCAAATGCGTCTAGGCTTGCTGTATCTAGCCGGCGCGGGCGTAAAGCAAAGTGAAATTCAGGCCGCCAAGCTGCTGCGTGCTGCGGGTGAACGCGGCAACAAACTTGCCGCCGGGGTGAACGAGCTATTGTTAGGCACCGGTCCACAACTCCCGCTGAATAAATCTGAAATCGCCGATAAATTGCTCGGCTTCTCCGCCAAGGATGAAAAAAAAGCGCTGGCGTTTCTGAATGCCAGCGTGCAAGAAGCATTTGCAGCGCAAGAGAGTGAGCGTGCGACGCGCGACGCAAAGCTCGAAAAAGGTAAAGGGATCAAGTCGGCGTTGGAGCAGGACGCCGGCGTTGAATTTGGTTTGGATGCGCAGGGTCGACGCACCATCAAGTGGTACCAACACAACGCTGAACGTGGTTCAGCGGCTGCGCAATTTCAATTGGCGAAGCATTATGAGCTGGGTATCGAGACGTCGGTCGATATGAAGGAAGCGGTGCGCTGGTGCCGCAGTGCTGCCGAGCAGGACTATGCGGAAGCCCAGTATTATTTTGCTATGCTCAACTATTACGCTATCGGTGTAGACCGCAATGAAATTTTGGCGCAGTCCCTTATTAAATCTGCTGCGCAGCAGGGACATGTCGCTGCAAAACGTGTGCTCGAAGGGGCAGCGGTGATCGAGCAACAGTCCATGGCGGTGTGGTGGTTGACGCGCTTTGGTCAGGAAAAAAATGGCTTGGCGTTACGACAAGTAGGTAATTTATACGAGCTGGGTCGTGGTGTGCGTGCCGATATCAATGATGCGAAAAAATATTATCAAGCGGCGGCCGCTGTTGGGTTTAATGTGGCTTCACTGTCGTCTGTGCCCAGCACCCAGAGGGTTGCAGCAAGCAAGGCAACGAGCGACCGAGTAACTGAAGGTGCTGCATCGACTGACAACGCTAAGCCAGCGACAGACGCGCCGGCATCGTCGGGTATTCAACGCCAAGTGTCCGCTCTGTTTGCGCAACCTTGGGTTAAATATTTAATTTTCGCGTTGGTTGCGTTGTTGCCAATTTCGGCATTTTTATGGGTTGTGGCGAAAGAAAAGCGGCGTATGGCAGAAGGCAAGAAAAAGGCGCGCAGTCGACCCGCCGTGGTTTGAGGGTCGGTCATCTTAGTCGATGGTCACACGGTCCCAAACTTGGTTTCTACTTCAATCCCGAATTTTTTTAGCATGGGTGTTGGCAATACACCGCCAGCGCAGATAATTACCGCGTCGTTTTTGAAGTGCTCCACTTTGCCGCTGTGAATGATCTCGACGCTGTCGGGTTTGATGGCTTGGATTTCTGATTCAAGTAAAACTTTTACCCGCCCGGCCGCTGCATGCTCGGTGATTTTATGGATATTTTTGTCGGCAGCGCGCGAATACGCCTTGCCGCGGTACGACAGGATGACGCTTGATCCGGGTTCGTCGGCAATGCTGTTTGCCGCTTCCAGTGCGCTGTTCCCACCGCCCACGACCAGCACGTGTTGATTTCGATATTGTTCAGGGTCAGTCAAACTATAGGTGACCTTTGGGAGATCTTCGCCGGGGACGTCTAGGGTTCGCGGTGTACCGCGCCGGCCAATGGAGAGCAATACGTTTCTGGTGAGATAGCGGTGTTTGTTGGTTTCAAGAATAAAACCATCGTCGGTTTTTGTAATGTTCTCCATGCGTTCCTGGTAATTAATGCGTACGCCGGTTTTTTTCGCGACATCTTGCCAGAGAGCCATGATGGTTTCTTTAGTGGTCTCGCGAAAATTCACCTTGCCGTAGATTGGCAATTCGGCAGGAGCGGTCATGACGATTTTCCCGCGTGGGAAATGTGCGACCGTGCCGCCTAGTGAATCTTGTTCGATGGTCACAAAGCGTAGGCGGTTTTTCAGTGCGCACAGCGATGCTGCGAAACCCGCTGGTCCAGCACCGACGATCACAACGTCCAGTGCATTGCCTTTGCCCACGCCCGGTTTTTTCATGACGTATTCCATGGCTTGGCGGCCTTGAGTGATCGCATTACGGATCAAACCCATCCCGCCCAATTCTCCGGCGATAAAAATTCCCGGAATATTGGTTTCAAAGTTGGGGTTAACAACGGGAATATCTACGCCGCGCCGCGCGGTGCCGAATACCAGCGTAATAGCATCTTGTGGACAGGCGGCTTTACAAGCGCCGTGTCCAATACAGTGACTTGGGTTCACTAAAAATGCTTTGTCATTGATCATTCCGAGCACATCGCCTTCCGGGCATGCGGTCACGCATGTGCCGCAACCCAAACATTTGTTGTAGTCGATGATGGGATGTAGCGTCGCAGGCTCAGCACCCGTTGCATTTGCCGCCTGCATTTTTTCCGTGCTGCGCTGCGAACCCTTGCGTTTTATGCGACGGAAGATAGTCCACGTAATAACAATGGGTGCGAGATAGGCCAATAATTTGGGTATGTCTTCCGCGCTATTAATCGACAAAAGAAAGAATAAATCTTTCAGAAACTGAAGTAGTCCATCCATATTCAGTGCGCCTGCCCCGATGACTTAAGTGCGGGTAAACATTATGTGTGCAGTTTTCAACCGAGTTGCGGTTTGTACGCCGTTTTTCTTTGAGTATTATTAAGTGAGCAACGCGCGATTGTAAAACAAGTCGCGTTGATTAAATACAGTGCAACAGTGCGGGTGATATTTAGTAGCTTCAAATAATTAGGGTTGCATGCGGTCCACCCGACTCATTTGGCAATCTTCATTGAATTTCTAAGGTAAATACCTTGCTGGTGCCCGAGTGTGCTTGTCGATACAATGCCACGCTGTTTTATAACAGTGCCGTCTGGGCATTGCGTAGATTGTTGTAAGTAAGGCGTTGTGAATGGGGTCACACGTAACACAATAAGCCAGTTGTTAGAGTGTCTCCAAACGCAGTTGCGGTAAGCTATAAAGGTCAACACATTTTACCTTCAGGGAATGTTAAACGAGATATGAAATCCTTAGCTCCAATCATTGCGGTAGTCGTGTTGGTCATAGTGGCAGCATTTGTATTTCTATCTGACGACAACTCTGCATCGAAAGCGCCACCAATCGCGAGTTCTGTGATGGAGTCTCCGGTCGCTCCGCCTGCGAGTGTGATGCCGAACAGTAATTTAACTGAGCCGCAGACGATAACTCCACAAGCGTCTTCAGTAGTAAGTGGAGATAAGGCGAGTGCCGGTCAAGCTGCGCCGATGTTGGCCGATTTAGTTGGGCGTTTGGAAGCAAAAGTAAAAACCGATCCGGCTAATGTCAACAACCAGATGTTGTTGGCGCAGACTTATTCGGAGCTTGGTCGCGCGGATGAAGGCATTGCTATTTTGCGTAAAGTTGCTTTGACCAAAGTTGAGACGCCGCGTGTAAACATCGTGCTCGCATCCTTGCTTAGTAAAAGTACTAAGTCGGAAGACTGGGACGCGGCATTAAAATTATTGGATGGCCCAAGTAAGGCTGATGCCAATCAAGCGGGAGTCTCGGCTTTGTATCGCGGGCGCATATATATAGCGCAGGGTAAGAGAGATGCGGCGATAAAAACGTGGAAAGCCGCGCTGAAGAAGATCCCTGCCACCGATAATGCTCGTGTCCAGATCGAAGAGGAGCTAGCAAAAATAAAATAGCGATCTAACTTTGGAAGAGATTGCTTAGTGATTTACTAGGGAGTAACTCAAGGTAGTAATTTAAAGTAGTACTGGAGGTATACATCGTGGCGCTCCGATTAAAGCAGTTAAAGACTTTTCGCGTGACAATTCCTGAGGTTCATCGGGTACAGGCGGCTAATTCCGATGTACTTGAGGCTATACCACCGCCCAATGAGAATGTCGCTGCACCTACTACAGCCCAGGTAGAAGCGAAGCCTCCTCGTGGCGAGAAACCGGCAAAATCTGCGACTACTCCGCCTCGTAGCGAGAAGCCGGCGACTAGCAACGCTAGCGTAGAGTCTGTATTTGATGCCAGCGATCAATTCTCGAAAATGGAATCACGCGTTGCATTGTCAGCGTTCGGTTTCATTGTGTTCGTGCTTACCGCAGCGTGGTTTAGTTGGGATGAGCAATACTCCATTGTTGGCGATGCCGAATCGGCCTACAACTATGGTCTGGTCGGCGGCATCATGATGCTCGTCATTTTAGTGTATGCGTTGCGCAAGCGTGTACGTGCCATGAGTCGGATGGGCGATATTCGTTATTGGTATTACTTTCATTTTATTTTGGGAATCATGGGGCCAGTGTTGATCATTTTGCACACCTCATTCGGTATCCGTTCCATTAATGGTGGTGTCGCTCTGTTTGCTATGCTGATTGTGGTATTTAGTGGCTTCATTGGCCGCTATATCTATACGCGTGCAAGCTACGGCCTGCGTACGCATGAGCAAGACTTGCAAGTAATGCAGAAGCACATCGCTGACGGTGTGCTACAAAGCAAGTTGCCTGCATTGCAGCAGGTGGAGTCGCATATCAAGGAATTTACCGGTCACGCATTGCGCGCGCCGGGGGGGGTTGAGGATATCGTCAAGCGCATATTCACCATGCGCATTCAGGCGGGCGTAGTCTATCGCCGAATCAATCGGGAGTTGACTCATGCTATGAGTAATATCGCGCGTATGGAGCGTTGGTCGACCACTGAGCTTAAAGCGCGGTTAACTCAAGAGCGCGACTTGCTGCGAGGGCATCTTGTCGCCGCTGCGAAAATCGGTAAATTCCACGCGTTTGAAAAGCTCGCCGGACGCTGGCGTATGTTGCATGTGCCACTTCTTTATTTGCTGGTGCTGTCTGGGCTTGCGCATGTCGTAGCGGTCCATATGTATTGATCATGGATGGGGTCATGGGGAAGATTCGGTTAGGATTAGCGCTAGCGCTATTGTTTGTCTGCCAGATCTTTTCATTGCAAGCATTTGCTGGCGCAAAAGAGGCCGTGGAATCGTTGCTCAGGCCGGGCGATTTGTCGAAGGCGCACGCGCGTTACGAAAAGGAATGTAACAAGTGCCATGAAAATTTTAAGGTCAAGCAGCAGAATAAGTTGTGCTTGGACTGCCACAAGGATATTAACGAGAATATTGTAAAGAAAACTGGCTTGCATGGTCGGATCAAGGATATTAAAGACCGCGAGTGCAAAACTTGTCATTCCGAACATAAAGGTCGTGATCGAAATCTTTCGCCGTTTGATCAAGAGTCTTTTGATCACGCGCAAACCGATTTTGCACTCAAGGGTTGGCACCTGCAGGTGGAATGCAGGCAGTGCCACAAAACAAATTCAAAATTTAGTGAGGCCAAAAAAGACTGTATTGCCTGCCATCGTAATGACGACAAGCACAAAACTCGACTTGGTGAGTTGTGCAAAAACTGTCATGTTGAAGAAGCATGGAAGATTTCACGCTTTGATCATGACAAAACTAATTTCAAACTAAAAGAAGGTCACAAGAACGTCGCTTGCGAGGATTGTCATCCCAACGAACGTTACTCAAACTCGCCGACAAATTGTTTTTTTTGCCATGAAATGGACGATTCCCACAGTGGAAGTAACGGCAAGAAATGTGATACTTGTCACTCCGAGGCGGGGTGGTTCAAGGTTAAGTTCAACCATGACAAAGACACCAAATTTGAACTTAAAGAAGTGCACGGTAAATTGGCGTGCAAAGATTGTCACAGCGGCAACGTTTATGAGAAACGTTTAAAGACTGATTGCTTTTCGTGTCACGAAGTTAGTGACAAACATAAAGGACAATATGGCAAGGACTGTCAAAAGTGTCACACCGTTCAGAGTTGGGCTCGCGCCGAGTTCGAGCATAACGAGGACACCAACTTTAATCTGCGCGGCGGCCACAAAAAGATTGCCTGCGAAGATTGTCATCGCGGCTTGCTGTTCGAAGAAAAAATTGGCACCGCATGTTTCACTTGTCATCGATTCGACGACGCACATCGCGGCCAAGAGGGAAAAACCTGCGAACGTTGTCATGATGAGCGCGGGTGGGAAACCAAAGTGGTGTTCGATCACAACATCACCAAGTTCCCATTGCACGGCGCACATGTATTTGTCACTTGTGAAGAGTGTCACTCCTCGAATTCATACAAAGATGCTGAAGTTAAGTGCGTCTCGTGCCATAAGAAAGATGACATACACAAAGAAAGATTAGGGCCGAAGTGCGAGTTGTGCCACGGACCGTATGACTGGTTGGCGTGGCAGTTTGATCATGATACGCAAACGGATTTTCCGCTCGATGGCAAGCACGATGGCATCGACTGCCATGCCTGTCATAAAGAGAAGGTAAAGGATAAGATCGAATTGTCGATGTTGTGTTATAGCTGTCATAAGGACGATGATTCACATAACGGAAATTTGGGGCCGCAATGCGATAAATGTCATGTGACATCGTCATTCAAGAAAAAGAAGCTAAATTGATATGTGGTATCGCAAGGTTGCTTTAAGAATTCTGGTGTGAAGTGCGCGCTGAAAAAAACAACGATTAACTTTAGGGTTGCGGAGTAGCGGATATGAAAAGCTTAGGACTGGTAAAAACGTTTTCGATTTTGCGCCATGCGTGTTTGGTTTTTGCCACCACGCTGCTCATCGCTACTAGTTTGCAAGCCGCGACGGTTCCGAATCAACGTCTCGCATTCGATCACCTTACCACGGGCTATCCGCTGCTTGGGCAACATGAATTTGTTCCCTGCGAAGCCTGCCATGTAGGCGGCGTATTCAAGGGAACACCGAAGCAATGCAACGGCTGCCATAATGGTGTAATTGCGCGTGGCAAGTCGCCAAATCATATTCCTACCACTGCACAATGCGATACCTGTCATAACGTAGTGGTTACCTTCGTTAAAAGTGCGATCATGAATCACAGCACGAACAATGCTAATGTTCCCTGTGCGACCTGTCATAACGGCGCCCTGGCAAAGGGCAAAAATCTTCTTACTCACATTACGACCGCGCTTGATTGTGGTACTTGCCATACAACAATAACGTTTATTGGTGCGAGATTTGCGCATACGCCCGAACAAGTCGGTACGAAGAAGTGCTTTGACTGTCACAACGGAGTCAACGCCAAGGGGAAAACCACGACGCATATACCATCACCTAATACGTGTGATACCTGCCACACGACTGCAGGTTGGAAGTCTGCATCGTTAAAGTTCAATCACTCCCCAGAGCAAATCGGCACCAAAACCTGCTTTGACTGCCACAATGGAACCACTGCAACTGGCAAAGGCCCGAGACATATCAACAGCACTAATCTTTGCTCGGCCTGTCACCAGCCTAATACCGGCTGGGTCGTGAAGAAAGTCGACCACACGCAAGTTTTAGGTACATGCTCGGCTTGCCATAACGGTCAGACTGCAACGGGTAAGTCGAATACTCACATCCCTTACAAACCTGTCACGGTGCAGTGCGATTACTGCCACAGTACGACTGAATGGAAGCCGTCGCGCTTCAATCACTCCCAGGTCGACACAACCAAATGCTTCAGTTGCCACAATGGTGACACTACGCGTGGTATGGGTCTGAACCACATAAGAATTCAGCCCGCTAACGATTGCAGTGCTTGTCACAAGCCTAATACCAATTGGAAAGTATCTCTTGTAGATCACACGCAAACTGCCGGTACCTGTGAGAGTTGCCACAATGGAACAAGTGCGAAGACCAAATCCACAAACCACATCGCGAGTACTAACGACTGCCTGAAGTGTCATAAATCGACAACAAGTTGGACGGTCCCGTCAAGCGCTGTAGATCATAGCCAAATACAAGGCAGTTGTGTGAGTTGCCATGTCAGCGGCAATACTAAAAGTGTCAAAACTTTCAAGTCGGCGACACATCCCAATACGACCAACAATTGCACAGCGTGCCACGATGTTTCACCTGCGTCGTGGAAAGCTATTAAGAAGCCTATTGATCACAAGGAAGTATTGGGCTCATGCGCAAATGTCGGTTGTCATACAGCTCCGACGCTCGCGATGACAAAGTCCACCACCCATCCGGCTACAACCAGCCGTTGTGAAGCATGTCATTCGATCCCTCCGGTAGTGTGGGCAGCCTACAAGAAGCCTGTGGATCACAAAGAGATTCTGGGTAGTTGTGTCTCTTGTCATGTCACTGGAGGATTAAGCCAAGGCAAAGGATCGACGCACCCCACCACGAGCGACAATTGTCTTGCATGTCATGCACTGCCTCCAGCTAAGTGGACACCGGCAATAAAAGTGGATCATAAAGAAGTGACGGGTTCATGCATCAGTTGTCATGTGAGTGGCAATGCGAAGGGTGTCAAAACCTTCAAGTCGCCGTCACACCCTAGTACTACAGATAGGTGCGACGCTTGCCACGCTACTGCACCTGCGAAGTGGACGCCGATATTAAAAATGAACCACGCCGAGATCACCGGAACCGCAAGCTGCGTTAGCTGTCATGATGGCGTGAAAGCGAAAGGTAGGGGTACGAGCCACATCGCCACGACAACCAATTGCGCTGCATGTCACACCACCGCAGCGTGGACGCCTCGCACGGTTGACCACAAAGAAATACCAAGCATTGTATGTAATAGTTGCCACAACGGTATGGTTGCAAAAGGCAAGTCACCGACTCATATTGCTTACGTGCCCGCCGCGTTGCAGTGCAGTGAATGCCATAGCACGACTGCTTGGAAGCCGACAATGTTTGACCATACCAAGGTGAACACCAGCAATTGTTATGGTTGCCACAATGGCACGAATGCGCGCGGCAAGGGGCCGACACATATTGCGACTAGCAATACTTGCAGCGCATGCCATAAGCCTACTTTCAACTGGTTGGCGTTTGAGGTGAATCACGCAGAAGTAACCGGCTCGTGCGTGAGCTGCCACGTCGGCGCCAATACGAAAAACGTCAAAACTTTCAAGTCGGTAACACATCCCAACACGACTAACAACTGCGTTGCTTGTCACGCCAAAGCACCAGCCAAGTGGTCACCTGCGTTGAAAGTGGATCATGCCGAGGTACTGGGTTCATGTGCCAATGTGGGTTGTCACGCGAGCAGCAAACTGCCCACCCATATGCCCACAACGAACCGGTGTGAAACTTGCCATGTCACCACTCCTTTGTTGTGGAAGCCAGTGCCGTCAAACAAGGTTGATCATTTGCAGGTGACGGGTGCCTGCTTGGGTTGCCATGTTAGGGGCAATACTTTTGGCGTAAAAACATTTAAGTCAATCAATCACATCCCCAGCAGCGCATTGTGCGATAACTGCCACGATGCACCTCCGGCTGGACTGGGTTGGAAAGTAATCATTGTCGATCACACCCAGGTTACCGGTGCGTGCGTGTCTTGCCATACCAATCCGAATTCATATGGTGTTCTAACCTACAGATCGGCGAGCCACATTCCCACCACGACTGATTGTGCAAAGTGCCATTCCAGTGGACCGCCTGGTCGTTGGACACCGGCACTGAGAGTAGATCACACCCAGTTCGCTGGTCAGCCGTTATGTAGCTCGTGTCACAACGGTATCAACGCGAAGGGTAAGAGCCCGACTCATTTTGTATATACGGTTCTGGAGTGCAATGCGTGCCATAACACCTTGGCGTGGGCGACCCATACCTATCCGACACATAGATCAGCTCTCTTTTATTCTGGCCATTGGTTTGGAGACAACGCATGCAGAACCTGCCATAAGCAGGGCAGAGAGACGATTACTTTTACGCCGTACAAATTTTGCGCAGCGTGCCATTCTGGTAAGTTCAAACCGAGCGACCATAAAAACAACCCTATCAATGGCATTGCGCCACTGAACTACGAAAAGTGCGATGGCTCATGCCATCAGACGAAACCGCAGCACAACGTAAGTTCGAGGAGTTTTTAGTCGCAGATTGCCCGGCGACTTGGAGGTATTAAATCACCAAGTCGCTGGCTGTTCGCCACAAACAGAAGTGGCTGGCGCAGTTGGCATCTTCCGGAAAATTCGATGCTATGTCGTGGTCATGTGCCAGTCCTTAGCAAGATGATTAAACTCAAGTTGCATACTGCCGACATAGTTGTGTATGTCTGGCTGCACATTTCTCAGTAGTGCTGTTAGATGCAACCTTTTTATTGTGATTGTCGCAGCGATCAAGGTTGCTTCCATTCAAGTTCATTACCCTATAACCAAGGCAATGGGGCGGACTCTGAAGAATAGCTAATAGGGACGTTTGAACATAACCTGTAAGTTGCAATGTGTGTATCCAAACATGATTATTAAAAATTGCGCGTGGTGTGCGTGGCTGTCATTATCGATTGCTACAGGCTTCTCGTTCAGTGCAACGGCTGGAACGACAGCAAACGGCAACGCGCTGCGTGTACTCAAAGTGACTTCTGGCTCTGATGTAACCGCAGTTCGTGGCGCTTCAGGCTATGTTTCTAATCTACGACTGTCGAGGCTACCCACCACTGCTGCTAACATCGCTCGGAGCGATCAGCATGCGCTCAATTTTTTTACAGAAAATCGTGATCTGTTTCTCGACGCGAATACGCCAATGGATTTAAGGGCGGTGCGGACTTCGCTGATCGATATCGGCGGAAGCAGTCACGTGCGTTTCCAACAATCGTTCAAAGGCATTCCGGTGCGTGGCGGTGAAGCTATTGTGCATTTGAGCAATGCCGGTGTGACCTCAGTTGAATCCAAATTGCTGGCAGATTTATCCGGCATCGATATGACGCCGCGAATCTCTGTTGTTGATGCGATTGCAGCGGCACGTAGCGCAGTGAGCCGCAGAGAGAAAAAAGCCCCGGCGAGCCTCAGTGTGCCACAACTTGAAATTATCAATGTCGAACGCCTACGAGGAAAACAGTATGGCGAGTCGCGGCTTGCATGGTTGATTGAAGCTACCGGCGGACCCGATGAGTCCATTTGGGTGGATGCACACAGCGGGCGTGTGATTTTACAGGTCAGTCGAATCGCTAATGTATTGCAGCGCGATGTTGAGGATTCCCATTGCAGTGTAGATGTTGGGCTTCCTCCCATTAGTTATATAGAAAGTGGACTTGTTCCTACCAGTGGTGAGGCACTATCTGCTTGGAATAATGCAAAGATTATCTACGACTATTTTCAACAAACATTTGGACGTGATGGACTGGATGGCACAAATAGCTACACGACTGGTCGAGGCACATTCGTGGTGAATGTTTGTAGTGCTGCATTGGCACGCCCACCTTTACAGATTGATGCAACTAAGGCGTGGGATGGAATTGCGCTGTGGGACCCCACGCAACCGGACATAATGCAATTCGGTGTCGGCATGGCGGCAGCCGACGATGTGCTTGCGCATGAATATACCCATGCCTTGGCTGCTTATATGATTCCAGACGCCAATAGTAAACCTTCTGGCTTTTTGTTAACTGGTCAATCGGGCGCACTCGCTGAAGCATTCGCAGATATTTTTGGGCAGGTGGTGGACTTATCAACGAATGCTGATACAACGGGTACACGCTGGGACATCGGCGAAGCGGCCACCGGCGGACCGTTCCGAAACTTGATGAATCCTAACCTCCACAATCAGCCTGGTAAAGTAACCGATGCCATGTACTACTGTGGCGCAGATGACAGCGTCGCCATTCATGTTAACAGCGGCGTGCTGAGTCATGCATTTGCACTCGCAGTGGATGGCGGTAATTACAATGGAGTTACAGTGCCCAAAATTACTGGCCTAGACGAACGCGAGCGTATCAACAAGGCGGCGCGAGTATTTTACAAGGCATTGGACGAGTACATGTTCTCAACAAGTTCGTTCGCCAATGCGTACGCCGGGTTGTTAAGGGCAGCAGACGATTTGGTAGCCATGACAACGCTGACCGATGCAGATCGTACCTCGATACAATCAGCTTTGACCGCCGTAGAGCTTCAAGTGAATCCATGTAGTTCCGGTAAAACCAATTATTGCCCCACGGGGCAGGTAAAGACAGATTTGTTTACCGACGATTTTGAGAATCCAGCATCCGGTAAATGGACCAACAACGCGATTGTCGGCGTAAATCATTGGAACACGGGTAGCGATGTGTCGGGTATTTACCGACCCAACGCGGCAGATAAATTTTTAACGTCTAATGAGCCAACGTCAAGTCAAGCAAAAGCACTGAGTGGTAACTATGCGCTGTGGGCAGATGACCTGCGTAACGCAGGTGGTCCAAATCTACTGGGTGATTCGGTTGTAGCCATGGCTAACACAATCACCTTACCCGATCATGGCAGTGTGCATTTGCAGTTTGAACATAAGTTCAATTTTGAAGCCACAAACGATTTGGACTTTGGTGATGCGGATGGCGGTGTGATCGAATACAGCATTGATGGAGGGACGGTCTGGAGTGATGCGAAAAATCTGATTCGCGACGGGCGCGGATACCAAAATTTTATTCAGAGCGGGCAGGACAATCCGCTTGCTGGACGGTGGGCATTTGTTGGTACTACCAATGGTGCATATGTCAGCACGCAACTGAGTCTTAGTTCCTTGGCCCAGAAGTCGGAGAGTAACCCAAACCAACAGCCAGTGAAATTTAGATTTCGCATGGGCACAGACAAATTTACGGGTCGCCTTGGTTGGTTAATCGACGACGTCGCTATTTATACCTGCAGTCAAGTGATTGCAACTCCATCAACGGGGCTTGAGCTATCTGAAAACGGCGGTAATGTTACATTTACCGTTCAGTTGGCTTCGGCGCCCTCTTCACCTGTGACAATAACATTGATCTCCAGTGATGTAGCAGAAGGCACGGTCGATCCTGCGGAGCTAACCTTCAACAGTAGTGATTGGAGTAGTCCACGAACTGTCACCGTAACCTCAGTGGATGACAGTGATATCGACGGGCCGAAAAAGTTTTTTATCACGATTGCACTCGGACACACGGACGACCCTACTTTCCAAGGTATGCCAGATACATCAGTTACAATAACAAACACTGACAATGATGTAGCAGCGAAGCGCAAACGAAAAGGCGGCGCTTGGGATGTGTTTTCTATTCTGCTGATGCTGGGATTGATTTGGGGTGCGCGATATCGCGTAATTGCTAGGCATAATTCCTAGGACAAGTACGGTTTGCTCTCCTCCCTTCCCAGGAATAGTCTCGCTGTGGCTCTAAGGGCCTGTTCAATATCTTCGCAGCAGTAGAGCCAGGAATGCCAAGTTCACGAATTGCAGGTTGGTATTGAGTTTACGTTCGCAGTTTTTCCAGAGCCTCCGACACTTTTCCAGCCAAGCAAAGGACCGCTC